>JBLMZF010000044.1:0-3752 GCA_050258655.1 Deltaproteobacteria bacterium
CGTCGCTTCTGGTCATCGGCGGAGGGATCATCGGCTGCGAATTCGCCTCGATATTCTCTTCTTTCGGGTCGGCCGTGACCATTGTAGAGGTCTGCGACCATCTTATCCCCGGGACCGATACCGATATGGCGCGCAAGCTCGAGACCTCGTTCAGGAAGAAAGGGATCAAGGTCCATACAAAGGCCGATCCTGCCGCTTTCGACCTCAGCGCATATGAGAAGGTCCTCGTCTGCGTCGGCAGGGTCCCCCGGACCGAAGGAGTTCAGGACGCGGGAATAGCGGTCGAGAGGGGGCGGATCGTCGTCGACGACTTTATGATGACCAGCGTACCCGGCGTCTACGCTGCCGGTGACTGCACGGGCAGGCTGATGCTGGCCCATGTAGCGGCGGCGCAGGGAAGGGTGGCGGCGCGCAATTGCGCGGCCGGAAAGCCGGCCGAAAAGATCTCCTATTCGGGCATACCCAGCTGCATCTTCACCTCGCCTGAGATAGCCTGTGTGGGCATCTCCGAGGACGAGGCGATGAAACGGGGTATCACCGTGAAGGAATACGGTTTCGATCTCATGGGGTCAGGGATGGCGCAGGTGATGGGAGAGACGGAAGGCATGATCAAGATCCTGGCCGATATCCGGACGGATGAGGTCGTCGGCGCGTTCGTGATCGGGCCCAATGCCTGCGAACTCGGCGGTACGCTTACGCTGGCCGTGCAGACTTCGATGAAGATCTCTGACCTGAAGAGGACCGTCTTCGCGCACCCGTCCCTTACCGAAGCCATCTCTGAAACATTGATATGAGGTTCACCGACCTGGGCCTCGTCGGTTACGACGAAGGGCTCGCCTTCCAGCGGTCGGCCCACGAAAGGGTCAGCGGGGGAGGTGAAGCCGAGTTCATACTCTGCTCGCATCGTCCTGTCATCACGCTCGGCAGGCATACCCCCCGTTCGGACGTAAAGACGGGTGAAGACGCCCTCGCACGCGCAGGCATCGCGCTCAGGCGCGCCGACCGCGGCGGCCAGGCGACCTATCACGGACCCGGGCAGCAGATGGTCTACGCGGTCTGCGATCTGCGCCGTTCCGGACGCGATCTCCACAGGTTCCTGAGGGCACTTGAATCGGTCGTGATCGGCGCTCTTGAGGACCTCGGCGTGCGCGCCGTCTCCAGACCGGGATTGACCGGGGCCTGGACGGGTGAAAGGAAGATCTCTTCGATAGGCATCGGCGTGCGTGGATGGGTGTCCTATCATGGCATCGCGCTCAACGTCGACAGCGATGACCTTTCCCGGTTCCTGCTGCTGCGCCCCTGCGGGATGGACATCGAGATGACCTGCGCGGAAAAGGAACTGGGCCGTCCCGTGGACCGGTATGAGCTCAAAGAGACCATCAAAAGGAGAATACAGCATGACCAAAGTCGTCTTGCCGGAACTGGGTGAAGGTATCGATAAGGCCACAGTATCGTTCTGGTTCTTCAAGGAAGGGGACACCGTCAAGGAAAAGGAAGACCTGGTCGAACTCACCACCGACAAGGCCGCCTTCAACCTGCCCTGCCCGGCATCGGGCACGCTCAAGCAGATCATCGCTCCCGAAGGCCAGGCCGTACGCGTCGGAGAGGTCCTCGCCGTCATCGAATAGGCCGTTCCCCCTTCAAAAGATACGTTAAACAGTAGCGTTGGAGCAGATAGTATGCTAATATATTAATCTATGTCTTTTTAATCGTTTTATAAAGGGAGGTGACATCATGAAGCTAGTGCCGTTGGGTGACCGGGTCGTAGTGAGACCCCTGGAAGCCGAGGAGAAGACAAAGGGAGGCATCGTGCTGCCCGACACCGCGAAGGAAAAGCCGCAGGAAGGCGAGATCGTCGCCGTCGGCAAAGGCCGCGTGCTCGACAACGGGTCCGTACGGGCTCCCGAGGTCAAGACCGGCGACAGGGTCTTATACGGAAAATATTCCGGCAACGAGATCGTCATAGAGGGCGAGGAACTGATGATCATGCGCGAAGAGGATATCCTCGCCGTGCTCAAAAAGTAAGGAGAGACAACGATGGCAAAGCAGATGCTGTTCAATGAGGAGGCACGCCGCAAGATCCTCGCTGGCGTGGAGAAGCTGGCGGCGGCCGTCAAGGTCACGCTCGGTCCCAAGGGCCGCAACGTCGTGCTTGACAAGAAATTCGGTTCCCCCACGATCACCAAGGACGGTGTCACCGTCGCCAAGGAGGTCGAGCTGGAGGACCCGTTCGAGAACATGGGCGCGCAGATGGTCAAGGAGGTAGCCGAGAAAACGTCGGACATCGCCGGCGACGGCACCACTACCGCCACCGTCCTCGCTGAAGCGATCTACAAGGAAGGCCTTAAGAACGTTACCGCCGGTTCCAATCCGATGGAGCTCAAGCGCGGCATCGAGAAGGCCGTCGAGAGGGTCATAGACGAGCTCAAGAAGCTCTCCACACCGATCAAGGACAAGAAGGAAGTGGCCCAGGTGGCTTCGATCGCCTCCAACGGCGACAAGGTCATCGGCGAACTGATCGCCAGCGCGATGGAGAAGGTCGGCAAGGACGGCGTCATCACCGTCGAAGAAGCGAAATCCATGGCCACCACCCTTGACGTCGTCGAGGGGATGCAGTTCGACCAGGGTTACCTTTCGCCTTATTTCGTGACCGACGCGGAGCGCATGGAAGTGCTGCTCGAGGAACCGTATATTTTGATCTTCGAGAAGAAGATCTCATCGCTCAAGGACCTGCTGCCGCTGCTCGAGAAAGTCGCGCGGGCCGGCAAGCCGCTGATGATCATCGCTGAGGACGTCGAAGGCGAAGCCCTGGCTACCCTGGTCGTCAACAAGATCCGCGGAACATTCTCCTGCTGCGCGGTCAAGGCGCCGGGCTACGGAGACAGGCGCAAGGCCATGCTCGAGGACATCGCTGTCCTCACCGGCGGCAAGGCGATCACCGAAGAGCTCGGCATCAAGCTCGAGACCGTCGATCTTGACGACCTCGGCCGCGCGAAGCGCGTGCGCGTCGACAAGGAGAACACTACCATCGTCGAAGGGTCGGGAAAGAACCAGGCCGTCCAGGCCCGCGTCGCGCAGATCAAGCGCCAGATAGACGAGACCGAGTCCGATTACGACCGCGAGAAGCTGCAGGAAAGGCTGGCCAAGCTTTCCGGCGGCGTCGCGGTGATCAACGTGGGTGCCGCGACCGAGACCGAGATGAAAGAGAAGAAGGCAAGGGTCGAGGACGCGCTGCACGCGACCAGGGCCGCCACGCAGGAAGGCATCGTTCCCGGCGGCGGGGTAGCTCTTATCCGCACGATCCCGTCCCTTGAGAAGCTTAAGCTCGACGGGGATGAGAAGATCGGCGCTGACATCGTCAAGCGCGCGATCGAGGAGCCGCTGCGCATGCTGGTCTCAAACGCCGGCATGGAAGGTTCCGTCGTGGTACAGAAGATAAAGGGCGAGAAGATGAACATCGGGCTCAACGTCGACACCGAAGAATACGTCGACATGCTTGATGCCGGCATCATCGACCCGACCAAAGTCACCCGGTCGGCGCTTCAGAACGCCTCAAGCATCGCCTCGCTCCTGCTTACCACGGAAGCGACCATCACCGATCTTCCCAGCAAGGAAGAGAAGATGCCGATGCCTCCGGGAGGAATGGGCGGCATGGGCGGCATGGGTGGTATGGGCGGTATGTATTAAACCGTTGGGATACAGGCCGCGGGGGGGGCGACAGCGAGCCCCCAGCCGGTTATTTTTTATAAAAA
>JBLMZF010000045.1:0-5225 GCA_050258655.1 Deltaproteobacteria bacterium
GAAGAAAGCCGAGCAGGAAAGATTAGCTAAAGAAGAAGCTCTGCGTTTGGAGCAGGCGAAGAAGGCTGAACAGGAACGCCTTGCCAGAGAAGAGGCTCGGCGTCAGGAAGAACTGAAGAAAGCCGAACAGGAACGATTGGCTAAAGAAGAGGCTTTGCGTCAGGAACAAATAAAGAAGGCTGAACAGGAACGCCTCGCCAGAGAAGAGGCTCGGCGTCAGGAAGAGCTGAAGAAAGCCGAGCAGGAGAGGCTGGCCAAAGAAGAAGTCCTGCGCCAGGAACAAGCGAATAAGGCTGAGCAGGAAAGGCTCGCTGCCGAAGAAGCCCAGCGCCAGGAAGAGCTGAAGAAAGCCGAGCAGAAAAAGATGGATCAGCAGACCCTCGTCAAGGAGGAGGCGCGCAGGCTGAACGAAGTGGCGCGCAATTCCGTCGCCCAGAAAGATGAGAACAAGCGGCTGGCTTCGGCGTACCGGGATAAGGCCGAGACGTTGATCAGGACCCAGCCTGACAAGGCGAAGGAATTGCTCCTCAAATCGATAGAGTATTACAAGAACGTCATCACTTATTCAAGCACGATCGACGAACGCCTGATCACTGAAAGCATCATCGAAGAGATAAACAGGCAGCTTGAAGGCATCGAGAGGGCCAGACACAGAAAGTGATAGGGATTCCTGAAGAAGTACTTGTACCCGCTGATAAAAGAGTAAAATAAGCGGAAAAAGGAGTTCATAATGGCCAAGAGGTCATGGATCATATTGCTCGTGGCTGTGGTAGCGGGGGCCTGTATGTGGAAGCCGGGTTATTGTCAGGCTGACGCTGCCAATTCGACATCCGGCAAGCCCGAGTTGAAATGGATAACCGGAACTGTCTCCCAGGTGGCATTTGCCAAATCCTTCCTCCTGGTCATCACGGAAAAAGGCTATCTGAAGTTCGACGTGAAAGACGACGAAACTGTTATAAGGATCGGCGGAGAAAAGGCTGATCTTTCTGAGATCGACCCCGAAGACTCAGTCCGTATCCAATATTATTCTCCCAAACCCGGTCAGTATACAGCCGTTTTTGTCAGCATGAGCAGAAAATCCTACAGCGAATAGGTTGATGTCCAAGAGCGTACTGATCATTTCAGGCAGTCCGATGAAAGACGGTAATACGGCGGCTCTGGTCGACTGGTTCGTCCAGGGCGCCGCTTCAAAAGGCGCTTCGACCGAAGTCGTTCGCGCCGCTTCCCTTGGCTTTAAGGTCAACGGCTGTCTTTCCTGCAGGATCTGCCAGAAGAACAAGGAATATACGTGCATGGTCGGGGACGATGTCAGGGATGTCCTCGGGAAGATGCCGGCTGCGGACGTCATAGTCTTCGCGACCCCTTTGTATTTTTTCGGCCCCAGCGCCCAGACCAAGCTCGTGTTCGACAGGATGTTCTCCCTCTATAAGTGGAACAATCAGGCGAACACGATGGAGACGCCTCTCAAAGGCAAGACGCTCGCCGTCATCGCCAGCGCGTACGAAGACGTGGGACTGGACGCGCTCGAAAAGCCGTTCAGGCTCACCGCCGATTATACCGGCATGAAATTCTTCTCCCTGCTTATCCCGAACGCCGGTATCTCCGGCGATATCAGAAAACTTCCCGCCGCGCAGTCCCTTGCGTTCGCCTTCGGTCAAAAGCTCGCCGAGTGATATAATAGATAAAAGGAGGGACTCGATGGGACAGCTCGCGTATCTAGCTCTTGGGTTGTTAGCCGGGATACTGGGGGGCGCTTTCGGCATCGGCGGAGGCTCGATCATCATCCCGGCTCTGGTTTATCTGTTCGGCCTGACCCAGCACCAGGCGCAGGGAACGACCCTGGCGATCATGGTCCCGCCTATCGGCCTGCTTGCGGCCTGGCGCTATTACCAGAGCGGCAACGTTAAGCTGGAGATCGCGGGTCTGATCTGTCTGGGATTCCTTTTCGGCGGGTGGCTTGGCGCGGGTCTGATACAGCATGTGCCCGAACCGGTGCTCAAGAAGATGTTCGGGGTATTTCTCCTGTTTGTCTCGCTGAGGATGATCCTTTTCAAGTGATCAGAACCGGGTGCAGGTCTTTACCTGGACGAAGTCGCCTTTTATCGTGTTCCTCGTCCTGGCGTCATGAAGCCAGGTGAGTGTCACCGCGGCGAACGGCAGACGCAGGTAGATATCCCCGCCCAGAGAAAGACTTTCCCTGCCATTGTCGCTTTCCATCCAGTTCACAGCCGGTCCGGCCTTGCATTCCCTGGTTAACTGCCAGCCCAACAGTCCCTGAAGGTACAATTCATCGCCCGGCTTCTTCTTTGTCGCCGGGTTGCGTTCACGCACATAATATTTTGCCGCCGCGTCGACGCTGAAACGTCCGAGCGATTTATACAGGAATACGGCCGGGCGAACGTCGTACTGGTTCGTCCCGTAGTTGACCGGTTTTCCCGCGGTGTATTCGCCTGTGGGGAATTTGACGAACAACATGGGCAGGATGTCGATCGTCCTGACAGGAAGGAAGTGCCCGGCGCCTGCTATGCTGTCCCCCGTACCGGAAGAGGACCTGCCGCAGGACTTCACCTTTCCGAAGGGGAAAAGACCGGTCAGCACCCAGTCCTTATCGTACCAGCTCAGTCTGAACGTTTCCTCGAACTTTCGATACTTATTTCCGGCCGAATAGAGTGAGGAGTAGGTCAGGAAATAAAGGCCTTCGGGAGCGCGTGCGCCGTCATAAAAATCTACCGCGTGGCAGAGAGGGACCGCCAGGAGCAGGATCGCAAGAGCAGAGGTTAATGTAAACCAAGATATCCGCATTGGTTGACAATTATACGTATTTTGCTGGAAAAATCAAAGGAAAAAGATAGAATAACAGCCATGAACGTTGTCCTGGCCGCCCTTAACCGCAACACCATCTACACGCCTCTGGCTCTTCTTTACCTGCGCGCCTGCATCAGCAGGGACCGGGAGCTTGCCGGAAAAGCGGACGTTGAGCTTAAGGAGTTCGAGCTTTCGGATTCCTGCGAATACATCGTCTGGGAGATCGTCAGGCGCGCGCCTGGCGTCGTCGCTTTTTCCTGCTATCTATGGAACATTTCTTTGATCCTTCGTCTGAGCGCGATGCTCAAGCAGGTGCTTCCCGGAGCCGTGATCGTTCTGGGAGGCCCGGAGGTATCTCCGCGGGCGCATGAGATCATTGCGCAAAACCCGGCAGTCGACATCGTCATCAGGGGAGAGGGCGAGTTCGCTTTTGTCGAGGCTGTGAAGGCTATCAAAGCGGGAAAGGGATTGTCAGGCATCAAGGGGCTTACGTTCCGGATGGGAAGGAAAGTGATCGAGAATCCGGAGCGCCCTCCGATCAAGAACCTCGATTCCATCCCGTCAGTCTACCTTGACGGCTGTACCGCCGTGGCACATCGCGAAGCCTGCCTTGAGACGCAGCGGGGATGCGTTTTCGGCTGCGAGTTCTGCTATTACAACAAAGGGTGCCGTACGTGGAGGAAATTCGGACTGGCCCGGGTCAGACGGGAGCTTGCGTTCCTGCTCTCGCAGAGTGATGTCACTGTCTACCTGATGGACCCGGTCTTCAACATAGACCTCAAAAGGGCCAAGGAGATCTGTCGTTTCATTATCGAACGCAACCGGCATCACGCGCCGTTCCATACAGAGATCCAGGCGGAGCTGGTCGACGCTGAGTTGGCGTCGTTGCTCAAGAAGGCGGACATGCGCTACGTCGAAGTCGGCCTGCAGTCGGTCGACAAAGGCGTGCTTGGCCGGGCGCGGCGCCCGTTCGACCGCGAGAGGTTCGTGAAGGGGTTTAACCTGCTCAAGGACGCCGGCCTTGTCGTCGAACTGCAGCTCATCCTCGGCCTTCCCGGCGACACCCTTGAGAAGTTCAAAGAGTCGCTTGAGTTCGCCCTCCGTCTGGACCCGCCGGTACTTTCAGTCTTCAAACTTCAGGTCCTGCCCGGGACAGGTATCCGCCGCGATGCCGCCCGTCTGGGATTGAAATTCGACAGGGAGCCGCCGTATGAGTTCATCGAAAGTCCGACGATGCCTCTTGCGGATTCCATCCATTGTCAGAAGATCGTCAACAGCATAAGCCTTTTCCGCAGGGACCCCTCCGCGCTTGCCTGCTGCAGACGGGAGGGGATAACCCTGGTCGGACTGATAGAGAGGTGGCTGCGGCAGATGCCTTCCGACGGGATACTGCTTAACGGCGAGGACAACCGTGCCCTCGCGCGCGAGGCGAGGATATTCTCCCGTTCGCTGAATATCAAAAGACAAAACCGCCGGGATACGCTATAATCATCTGTATGGTAGAGAACATTCTTTCCGCCTGCGGAATAACCAGGCTCAAACAGACAAAGTTCAGCTTCGGCACCACCTCCGCTATCATCACTAACCTCGGCCTGATCGTCGGTCTGGACAAAATCGCGCATCCAAGGCTCAGCATGATCAGCGCTATCCTTGTCATCGCCCTGGCAGATAACATCTCGGATTCTCTGGGGATCCATATCTATCAGGAATCCGAATGCCTGGACAGCCGCGAGGTCTGGATGTCGACACTCAGCAATTTCCTGGCTCGGCTTCTGGTATCGCTGAGCTTTATCGTCATCATAGTTGCCCTGCCGCTCAGGGTCGCGGTACCGGTCGCGCTGGGCTGGGGCCTTCTCCTCCTGTCGGTCCTCAGTTATACCATCGCCAAAGTCAGGGGCGTGGACCGCCGTATGGCGATCATCGAGCATCTGAGTATCGCCCTCGTCGTCGTGCTCGCCAGCAATTTCCTCAGCAAATGGCTGCTGGCGTATATCTCCAAATTCTAGTAAAATGAAACATATGAGATATGTTGTCCTTACCATAGCGATCGCTGTCGCTTTCGCCTGCGCCGGATGCTCGTCGGTGTTCACCCAGTCCAGGACAGGGCCGGAGGCAGGAGCCGTGGCCGTCGTTGGCCGCCCGGCAGCGGCGGGGACACCGGTCCCCGGACCGCACGGCAAGCTGCCGTTCGAGAAACTCACCTATCGGATGAAATGGGTGGGGATGCCCGTAGGCATAATGGAGACCTCGGTCAAGGGGATCACCACGGTCAACGGCCGGCAAGCCTATATCCTCGAAGCCGTCGCCCGCACCAACGCTTTCTGCTCCTCGATTTACAAGATCGACGACCGCTTCGTGTCTTATATGGACGTTGAGAAGCTCCATACGCTGCGCCATGAAGTGTATCGCAGGGAAGGCCG
>JBLMZF010000046.1:0-15348 GCA_050258655.1 Deltaproteobacteria bacterium
CCCTTCATAACGGATCACGATGACCTCGCCCTTGCGCACCTTGCCGCCGAGGATATCCTTCATGGCATCCTCTTCGCGGTCGAACACGCGCGCCTTGCCGGTGAACCTCATCATCTTGGCGCTCACCGCGGCCTGCTTGACCACCGACCCGTTCGGCGCGAGGTTACCGTAAAGGATGGCGATGCCGCCCTGCGGATGATACGCGCGGTCAAAATCCCTGATCACCTCGTCATCATATATTTCCGCGGCATCGGCGATCTCGTACACTTTTTTGCCGCTGACGGTCATGGTATTGTTAAGACGCGCCTTGAGCCTCTTTTCCACGGCCGGGATGCCTCCCGCGTACTCGATGTCCTCCATGTAGTGGTTTCCCACAGGCTCGATATTGGTGATATGCGGCGTCTTCTTGCTTATGTCGTCGAACTTCTTTATGCTCAGGGCGAGGCCCGCTTCGTGCGCGATGGCGGTCAGGTGGAGCACGGTATTGCTGGAACCGCCCAGCGCCATGTCCATAGTGATCGCGTTCTCGAGCGACTTCGGGGTGATGATGTCCCTCGGCCTGATGTTCTGCTTGACCAGCTCGACGATCCGCATGCCGCTGGCCTCCGCGATGCGGCGCTTCTTAGCTGAGACCGCCAGCGCCGTGCCGCAGCCGGGCAGGGACATGCCCATGGTCTCGGTGAGGCAGGCCATCGTGTTGGCGGTGTAAAGCCCCTGGCAGGAACCGGCGCCGGGGCAGGCCTCCATCTCGAGACAGGACAATTCCTTGTCGGTGATATCGCCTTTCTTGGCGCGGGCAAGCGCCTCGAAGGTATCGTGGACAAAAGCCAGCTTCTTCTTATTATACCTTCCGGACATCATGGGACCGGCAGTGACGACGATCGCGGGTATATTGAGCCTGCAGACCGCCATGATCATGCCGGGAGTTATCTTGTCGCAGTTGGTAAGGAGCACGATACCGTCCAGCTGGTGCGCCTGGCAGACCGATTCCACGCTATCGGCGATAAGCTCGCGCGTCGCCAGCGGGTAGCACATGCCCAGATGGCCCATCGCTATCCCGTCGCAGATGCCCGGGATGCCGAAAAAGAACGGGACCCCGCCGCCGTAACAGATACCCCGCTCGATGAAACGCTCGAGGTCCTTCATGCCGCTGTGGCCGGGAATAAGGTCGGTGAAAGACGTCGCGACGCCGATGAACGGCCTGTCCAGGTCTTTCCTGGACAACCCGGTCGCGTGTAAAAGCGCCCTGTGGGGCACCCTCTCCAGGCCCTTCTTTATGGTATCGGATCTCATATTCTTCTCCCCCGCACCGCTTAGCGGTGCGCTTACGCGAATCCAACTTACGCAAGCCCAACTTAACGTAAAGTGGGCCTGCGTAAGAGAAAAAACATTAGTCGGCGCCTTCGCCGTCATGCACCACCGCGGGGCCTTCCGCGCGCTTGCGCACGATGACCCTCTTGAGCGGCACGAACTTGTCGACAAGCTCCTTGTTGTTGACGCAGTTGAGCTGCTTGAACAGGAATTCGAACTTCGCCTCGAGCTCGGCGGCGATGGCATCCCTGATCTCCTCGGTCATGCCCATGATCTCTTTCTTGAACTGGCCGAGCCCCTTCTTGCGGGCCTTGTAGAAGAACTGGTCGTCGGTATCGGTCGGCTTGCGCTCGTCCTTGCAGTTGGTCTTGAGCCACTCGTACATCCTGGCCTTCAGATCGCCCGGGAAATGCTTGCTGTCGAGGATCATGTTCTGGAACTCGGTCGCAAGGTGCACTTCGACGGTCCCGGTCTCCGGGAACTTGTGGAACATGTCGGCCGGCAGAGTCGACGCGCCGTGCTGGACGGCGCCGCCCATCCCGTAATCCTTGCGCGCGGCCTCGGAGATCACCCTCAGCGTGTCGAAGTCGAGCTTGACCTCGGCGATCTGCCCGTTCGGGAGAACGACGCCGCCGTGCGAGGTGCCGGTCTGGACGCTGATCTTGCTGATCCCCACCAGCCCCTTGCGCAGGGATTCCCTGTACCCGTCCATGAACGCCTTGAGGTCCTCGACGGTAGAGTTCTTCATGCCGACCTCGCCGATCTCGCCTCCGACGGAGACCATGATCCCCTTCGGCTGTATGCGGCGGATGAACTGGGTCAGCTTCGCACAGATGTGGTAGTTGTTGAACTGCTGCTTCTTGAGGTCAGTCTTGGTCAGGTCGACGACCGTCGAAGAATCGATGTCGATGTTGTAGAAGCCGTTGGCGACCGCGTCGGCGATCAGCGCCTGCAGCGTCTCGAGCTCTTTTGCCGGGTCGGCCGCGAATTTCTTGGCGTTGACCTGGGTGTGGTCGGCCTGGATGAACACGGGACCGACATATTCTTCCTTGATGGCTGCCGCGAGGATCACGCTGCAGTATTCGACCGGCGGCTGCGCGGTATAGCCCATCTCGGACTTGGCGATCTCGAAGATGAAGGCGCCCGCGTTGTTACGCTTGGCCACGCGGAATATCGCCCTGGCCAGGTCATAGGTCATCGAGCGCAGGTTCATCGCCGGGACGGTGAAACCGGTCCATTCGTTCCTGCCCCGCGCCATGTAGAACTCGTGGATGCTCGAGGGATAGATGCCTTTCTTGTAGGCAAGGTCGAGTATCTTCTTGGCGAGGTCCTTCTTGACCGCCATGTCGTCGGTGTTGATAAGATCCATCACCCATTTCTGAACATCAGTCGGACGTCTTCCCATTGTTCCCTTTCTCCTTGCGTACGGACGCAATACCGGCGCAATTCCGATCAGCGCCAGGTATCACGTATGGTTGTAGTTACGAAAGTATCCTCATTAACGAAAAAAGACTCTCGGTCTCGAGTTTCGTCTTGGCAACCGCCTCTTCCAGAGTGACCGATACCAGCTGGTCCTCACGCACCCCCACAGCCTTGCCGGATTCGCCCTTCAGCAGCAGGCGCACGGCTTCGGCGCCGAGCCTGCTGGCCAGTATCCTGTCACGCGCCGTGGGAGAGCCTCCCCTCTGCACGTGGCCCAGCACCGCCTCCCGTGTCTCAAGGGAGGTCATGTCGGTTATCTGCCGGGCTATCTCCTCGCCGTGAGCCACGCCCTCGGCGACGATGATGATCCAGCTTATCTTGCCGCGCAGGTTCCCCTCGACGATGGCATGGCACATCTTCGCCATGTCTACCGGCCGCTCCGGTATCAGCACCTCTTCGGCGCCTCCGGCCAGCGCCACCTGCGAAGCGATGTATCCCGATTCCCTGCCCATCACCTCGATGACGAAGATGCGTTCCATCGAAGTGACGGTGTCACGGATCTTGTCTATCGCCTCGAGCGCGGTGTTGACCGCGGTATCGGAGCCTATCGTGGAATCGGTGCCGTTCAGATCGTTGTCGATCGTCCCGGGCACCCCGATACAGGGGATGTTCCATTTCCGGGAGAGGGCTATCCCGCCCCGGTATGTCCCGTCACCGCCGATGAGCACCAGCCCGTCGAGGCAATACTTCTTTATCGTGTCCACCGCCCTCTGCTGGCCTTCCTCGGTCATAAAATCCGTGCTGCGGGCGGTCTTGAGTATGGTGCCGCCGCGGCTGATGATGTTGGAGACGGAGCGATGGTCGAAGACCTTGAGCTCCTCGTTGATGAGCCCTTCATAGCCGCGGAAGATGCCCATCACCTCGAGGTTGTTGAAAAGCGCCGCGCGCACGGCCGAACGTATGGCCGCGTTCATCCCGGGGGCGTCGCCCCCGCTTGTAAGAACTCCGATGCGCCTGAATGCCATGGTGTCCCTCATTGACGCCCGCGCGTCATGTACCCATTTCCCAGCTGGAAAGATACTTCTTCTGCTCGTCAGTGAGCGTATCTATCAAGATGCCCATCGCCTTGAGCTTCAGGCGGGCGATCTCCTTGTCGATGGCCTCGGGCACCTTGAAGACGTCCTTCTCCATCTTTTTGTAATTCTTCCTCATGTACTCGGCGCTCAACGCCTGATTGCAGAAGGACATGTCCATGACCGACGCCGGATGTCCTTCGGCCGCGGCCAGATTGATCAGCCTTCCCTCGCCGAGGAGATAGATCCTCTTGTTGCTCCCCTTGAGCACGTACTCGACTACGAAATCGCGGATCGTCCTCTGGGACTTCGTCATCTTCTCGAGGCCCGGGATGTCGATCTCGGCGTTAAAATGGCCCGAGTTGCTCAGGATCGCGCCGTCCTTCATGACCTTGAAATGCTCGGGTCTTATGACGTTGATGTCGCCGGTCAGGGTGCAGAAGATGTCGCCCACCTTCGCGGCCTGCGCGATCGGCATGACCTGGAAGCCGTCCATGACCGCCTCGATGCCCTTGAGCGGGTCGACCTCGGTCACGATAACGATCGCTCCCATGCCCCTGGCGCGCATCGCCAGGCCCCTGCCGCACCATCCGTAGCCGCAGACCACGAAGACCGAGCCCGCGATGAGCTTGTTGGTGGCGCGGATGATACCGTCGATGGTGGACTGGCCGGTACCGTACCTGTTATCGAAGAAATGCTTGGTCAGCGCGTCGTTGACCGCGATGATCGGGTAGCGGAGCTTACCCTGATCAGCCAGCGCGCGCAGGCGGATGACGCCGGTAGTGGTCTCCTCGGTGCCGCCGATGATGTTCGGGAACTGAGAGGGGTCCCGGTGGATGGTCGATACCAGGTCCGCCCCGTCGTCCATCGTCATCTCCGGCTTTACGGCAAGCGCCGCCTGGATATGCTTATAATACGTCTTGGTGTCCTCGCCCTTGATGGCGAACACGGGTATCCCCAGGTTCTTGACCAGGGAGGCCGCGACATCGTCCTGTGTCGAAAGCGGGTTCGAGGCGCACAGCACCACGTCCGCGCCGCCGGCCTTGAGCACTTCCATCAGCACGGCGGTCTCGGTGGTCACGTGCAGGCAGGCCGCGACTTTCATGCCCTTGAGCGGTTTCTCCCTGCCGAACCGTTCCTTGACTATGCACAGCACGGGCATATTATTGCGGGCCCATTCGATCCTCAGTGCACCCTTCTTCGCGAGAGCGATGTCCTTGACGTCGTATTTCATCCGGTCTGGTCTCCTTGTATGGGGGTGTAACTCCTTACGCCTTAACCGCGGCCTTCTTGCAGCCGACTCCCATTTTCTCAGCCTGCTTCTTGAGCACGTCCACCTTGTCCAGCTGTTCCCAGCTGAAGCTGGCGTCCGACCTGCCGAAGTGCCCGTACGCCGCGGTCTTGCGGTAGATGGGTCTCAGGAGCTTCAGGCTCTCGATTATCCCGCGGGGGGTCAGCTCGAAATTGTCCCTGATGAGCCGGACGTACTGTTCCTCCTCGAGCAGCCCGGTCCCGTAGGTGTTCACGAATATGGACAGCGGATCGGCGTGCCCGATGACGTACGAAAGCTGGATCGTGCATTTCTCCGCCAGTCCCGCCGCCACGATGTTCTTGGCGATGTAACGGCACATGTAGGCCGCGGAACGGTCGACTTTGGTCGGGTCCTTGCCCGAGAAGGCGCCGCCGCCGTGCGGGATCATGCCGCCGTAGGTGTCGACGATGATCTTGCGGCCGGTCATACCGGTGTCCGACTGAGGACCGCCGATGACGAACTTTCCGGTCTGGTTGACGTAATACTTGGTATCCTTGTCGGTCCACTTCTTGAGCACGGGGCCCGCCACAACGTCGATCAGCTCTTCCCTGATCTCGTCGCGGATATGGGTGCCCTTGGGGTTGAGGGCCTCCTCGGTGTGCTGAGTGGCGATGACCACCGCGTCCACGCGCGCGGCCTTGCCGTCGCGGTATTCGACGGTGACCTGGGACTTTCCGTCGGGGCCGAGGTACTTGAGGATATCCTTCTTGCGCACTTCAGCCAGTCTCAGCGAAAGATTGTGCGCCAGCTGGATCGGCAGCGGCATGTATTCCGGCGTCTCCTTGCAGGCATATCCGAACATGATGCCCTGGTCGCCGGCGCCGCCGGTATCGACGCCCTGCGCGATGTCGCAGGACTGGCAATGGATCGCGTTGAGGATCGAGCAGGTCTGGTAATCGAACCCGTACTTGGGCTCGTTATAGCCGATCTCCTTGATGATCCCGCGGGCGACCTTATGGATATCGGAGAAGCTGTTGGTCGTGATCTCACCGCCGACAATAAGCAGGCCCATCGTCACATAGGTCTCGCAGGCGACCCTCCCCTTCGGGTCCTGGCGCAGGATATCGTCGAGGACGCCGTCCGATATCTGGTCGCACAGTTTATCCGGATGACCCTCAGTGACCGATTCAGAAGTGAAAAAGGATTTTTTCATCTTTGGTGCTCTCCTTTCGCTGTTGCGCGTGCCTGATTGTACGCGCTAAGGCTGCCTATATCGTACCAGAAATGCTTGAACACATGGCCGCACATCTTCCCGTTCTCGCTGATCCAGCGGATATACGCGCCGATGGTGTCACGCGTGTTGGCCGGGTCGCTCAGGTACCGGCCGAGCAGCCCTTTAGAGGACGCCGGGAAATAGTACAGGCACATGCTGATCAGTTTCGAGCGGGGCTTCTTCGGCTTTTCCTCAAGGGATATCACCCGCCCCTTGCCGTCGAGCTCTACCACCCCGTAATTGCTTGCCTCTTTCCTGGACTTTATCCTGCAGACGCCGATCGTGACGGCTTTGTTCTTGCGCGCCGCGCTCATAAAATCTTCCAGCGGCTCCTCGAAGAAATTGTCGCCGCCCAGCACCAGGAAATCTGAAGGCCTATTCTCCTTCTTGAAGACGAATTCCATATCCCCGATAGCCCCGAGCTTATCCTCAGGGCTAGTGGTGCCGTCGCTTAAGATACTGATCTTCGGCCCGGCCTTGATCCCCTTCTTCCACCCGATATAGGTGCGGTAGAAGCGGGAGTTGGTGACCACGATGATCTCGGAGATCCCCTCCACGGCGGACAGCTTGTCGACCAGGTACCCTATTATCGGCTTGCCGTTTATCTCAAGCAGCGGTTTCGGGAAATTCTTTGTGTACGGATAGAGCCGGGTGCCGTAACCAGCAGCCAGTATCAAAGCCTTCATAGTCTTCACCTTATCCCCGGCCTGATTGGACGGCCGGGATGCCTCTCTAGGCTAGAAACTCCTTGAGTTTGAGCCTCATGAACTTCTCGACCTCCTTGGCAGTCGGCAGCTTCAGCGCCTCCGCCGCGGTCTGCTTGGCCTGTTCGAGCGTCACGGACCTGATGATGTACTTGATCTGGGGGATAGCCAGCGACGGCATGCTGAACTCGTCCAGGCCGAACCCGAGCAGAAGCATCGCGAAACTCTCGTCCGAGGCCATCTCTCCGCACATCCCGCACCAGATACCGTTGTCGTGCGCGGCGTCGATGATGTTCTTTATCATCCGCAGGACCGCAGGATGCGCCGGCTCATAAAGGTAGGCGACCTTCTCGTTGGCCCTGTCGACCGCCAGCGAGTACTGGATGAGGTCGTTGGTGCCTATGCTGAAGAAATCGACTTCCTTGGCGAGGATATCCGCTGTCATGGCCGCCGAAGGCACTTCGATCATGACTCCTACCTCAAGGTCCTCGTCGAACGGCAGCCGTTTCTCCCTGAGCTCCTGCCTGCACTCCTCGAGTATCGCGTTGGCCTGCTTGAGCTCCTCGATACCGGAGATCATCGGGTACATCAGCTTGAGCTTGCCGAACGCCGAGGCGCGCAGGATCGCGCGCAGCTGCAGCTTGAAGATATCGGGATGCGCCAGGCAGAACCGTATCGCGCGCCAGCCGAGGAACGGCTGGATCTCCTTCGGCATCTGGAGCTGCGAGATGAACTTGTCGCCGCCGAGGTCGAGCGTGCGGATGATGACCTGGTTCGGCTTCATCTCCTCCGCGACGTATTTATATGCCTGGAAGTGGTCCTCTTCGGTCGGCACTTCCTTGCGTGTCATGTAGAAGAACTCCGTGCGGTAGAGGCCGATGCCTGAGCCGCCGTGCGTCTTGACCGACGGGATCTCGACGGGGAGTTCGATGTTCGCGTTGATCTCAACGGTCTTGCCGTCGAGGGTGACCGGCGGCAGGTCCTTGACCGCCAGGAACTTCTCGGTCAGCCCCTTGAGCTTAAGCTCCTCATCCTCATAGATGCGCAGTGTCTCGCTGTCGGGATTGACGATGACGATCCCCATGCTGCCGTCGATGATCAGGATGTCGCCCGATTTTATCTTGCCGGTAGCGTCGCCGGCGCCGACGACGGCCGGGATCTCGAGAGACTTGGCCATGATCGCGGTGTGGGAGGTCTTGCCGCCGATATCGGTCACGAACGCGCTGACGAGCTGGCGGTGCATCGCGGCCGTCTCAGAGGGGGTCAGGTCATGGGCGACCACGACCACCTTCTCCTTGAGGTCGCGCAGCCCCCTGTGCTCCTCGCCGAGCAGATGACGCAGCACGCGTTTGCCGACGTCATTGAGGTCGGCCGTGCGTTCCCTGAGGTACTCGTCCTCTATCTTCGAGAAGACCTCGATGTATTTCTTGAGCACCTCGAAGAAGATGTAGGCGACATTGACCTGCTCCTTCTTCAGGCGCGAGATGACCTCCTCGATGAGCATGCGGTCCTCGAGGACCAGCAGGTGCGCGTCGAAGATCTGCGCCTCCTCCTGCCCCATATCCTGCGCGATGCGCTTCTGGAGCTCGATGATCTCCTTGCGGGTGGAGATGAGGGCTTCCTCGAACAGCTGGATCTGGACCGGGATCTCCTCCGCGGTGATGGACACCTGCGGGACGTCCAGCTCCTCCTTGCCGATCTTGTGGGCCTTGGCAATGCTGATACCGGGAGCGGCAGCAATGCCCTTGAGCGTGATCATTTCGGCTCCTCTCTCGTCACCAGCTTCTCCAGTTCGGCGAGCGCCTGCTCGGCGTCCTTGCCGTCCGCTTCGATGGTTATCTGACAGCCCTGTTCGGCGCCCAGCATGAGTATTCCCATGATGGACTTGCCGTTGATCCGCTCCTCATCGCGTATGATCGTGATCTTGGACTCGTACTTGTTCGCCACCTGTACGAAAAGCGCCGCAGGGCGGGCATGGAGCCCCTGCTTGTTCTGTACCGTGACTGTCTTGCGTACGACGTTCATCCGTCAAACCTCTTCTATAAGGCCGTTGATGATACCGGCCAGCTTGAGCGGGTCGTGCCGGACCATGTCCTCGGCGATCGAAATGATGTCCGCGCCGAGTACCCGGTAACCCGCGTTCTCTATCAGTGCGCTGTCGTTGGCAACAGGGAAAGAGCTCTGCCCCTCGTACCGCTTCAGTATATGGGCGGGTATCTTGCCCGTGTTGACCACGCAGTAATCTATGATCCGCGCCGAGCTGTGCTCGATCAGCGCCTTTACGTGCGCCGACGCGCAGTACTCCTCGGTCTCGCCCGGCTGAGTCATCACGTTGCAGACGTAGATCTTTATGCCTTTGGAGGCGACGATCGCGTCGGTTATCTCCCGGATCAGGAGGTTCGGGAGGATGCTCGTGTAGAGCGAACCGGGGCCGAGGACTATGATATCGGCCTCCTCGATCGCCTTGATCGCTTCGGGAGCCGGCTGCGGTTTCCCGGGGCTCAGCTGCACCCGTTTGATCGGCCTGCGCGCCAGGGGTATCCTGTTCTCCCCTTCGGTGATCGTGCCGTCCTTGTGCTCGGCGACCAGCACCACGTTGTCCAGGGTGGACGGGATGACCTGCCCGCGCAGGGCCAGGACCTTGCTGGTCTCCCTGATCGCCTTCTCGAAATCCCCGGTGAGCCGCGTCATCACGGTGATGAAGAGGTTCCCGAACGAATGGCCCGCCAGTTCCGACCCTTCCTCGAAACGGTACTGGAAAAGGTCGCGCATCATCGTCGAGGCGTCAGCCAGCGCGACAAGACAGTTGCGGATGTCGCCCGGGGGAAGGATGTCGAACTGCTGGCGCAGCCTTCCCGAGGAGCCTCCGTCATCGGCGACGGTAACGATAGCGGATATGTTGGAGCTGTATTCTTTAAGGCCGGTCAGAAGGGTCGCAAGCCCCGTGCCGCCTCCGATAGCGACTATCTTCGGCCCGCGCGAAAGCTGCTTGCGCTGGTACAGTATGTCGACCAGGCCGTTCTCTCGTGATGGGGGAATGACCGCGTTGATGAACGAGGTCATCAGGTGCTTGATGCCGAGTATCAGGATGATGATGCCCGAAGCCAGGACGACCAGGTCCAGGACGCGCAGCACCACGTAATCCTCGCTGCGCAGGCCGCTCGAACCGTACATGAGGAGGATCACGCCGAACGCGCACAGCATGATCCAGCGTTTGACGCCGATCCCCGGATACAGCCACATGAAAAGACGCTTGAGCTTCATCTAACGCCCCCGTTACATCTTGTCGTCTTCTTGGCTGATCACCCTGATGATATCTTTGTCGTCCTCTGCTTTGCGGAGATTATCCCTGAAGTACTTGTCCTTGAAAAGCCGCGAGATCCTGGCAAGGGCCTTGAGATGCGGTCCCGCGGAATCCTGTGCCGCCAGCAGCAGGAAGAAGATGTAGACAGGCTCGCCGTCGAGCGAATCGAAATCGACGCCTTTCCTCGAAAGGGCGAACGCTCCTACCAGCTTGCCGACGCAGTCCGTCTTGGCGTGAGGAATGGCTATCCCCTGCCCGATCGCGGTGGAGCCCAGCGATTCGCGCTCCATCAGGGCCTCGAGCACCTTTCCCCGGCAGTTCTTGTCGAGCTCGCCGGAGTTGATAAGGAGGTCGACAAGCTCTTTGATCACGTCCTCTTTCTTTGTTGACCCGAGGTCGGCGAGGATCGACTTCTTTGAAAGGAAATCCATAATCTTCATACCATAGTCTCCTTAAGGTAACCGGTGGGGATTGTCGTGCTTTGAGAAAAGTGGAGCGGGAGACGGGGATCGAACCCGCGACAACTACCTTGGCAAGGTAGCGCTCTACCAACTGAGCTACTCCCGCATAAAATGTGTGTTTTCAAAGTGCGGACGGAGGGATTTGAACCCCCACAGGTCGCCCCAACAGCTCCTAAGGCTGTCGCGTCTGCCAATTCCGCCACGTCCGCTTGGCCAGAGGGCCACACCAACGCAATACCGATCAAGCGTTGGGTGCAGACCCAAGTCTATGTGGACCGGCGGCGGGGAACCATCCGCCTCGATGCTTAAATTTATGAGCCTCCCGAGACTCGAACTCGGCACAGCCACCTTAAAAGGGTGGTGCTCTACCAGATGAGCTAGAGGCCCGCGATACGTATCGCGTACCCGCGTAACTCCGATAAACGCGGGGTACCACCGCCTCGGGTGGCGATTGACCGGCGCGGGGTGCCAGCGCCAGGTCACGCGAAAATCTTAGAACTCGAGGACTTCCTTCTCTTTCTGCTTGAGCATCTCGTCGACCTTGACCGTGAACTTGTCGACCAGCTTCTGGATCTCGTCGATGCCCCTGAACTTGTCGTCCTCGGATATCACCTTGTCCTTCTCGAGTTTCTCGAGATGGGTCTTGGCCTCGTGGCGGATCGTGCGCAGGGAGATCTTGCCGTCCTCCGCCTTCTTGTGCACGATCTTGACCATCTCCTGGCGCCGTTCCTTGGAAGGCGTCGGCACGGCCAGACGGATGATCTTGCCGTCGTTCGAGGGGGTAAGGCCTAGGTTCGATTTAAGTATCGTCTTCTCTATTTCGACGATCGCGGTCGGGTCCCACGGCTGGATGACCAGCATGTGCGGATCGGGAACGGAGATCTGCGCCAGCTGCTTGAGCATGGTGGGAGTGCCGTAGTAATCGACATGGAGCCCCTCGACAATGCCGGGGTGCGCCCTGCCGGTCCTGATCTCGGAAAACTCGCGCGCGACGAAATCTATGCTTTTCTTCAGCTTCTCTTCGGTTCCGTGAACGACGTCTCTGGCTGTCATGGTTCCCTCCGATCCTTCTAGCTGACGACCGTGCCGATCTTTTCCCCGAGTATCGCCTTCTTGATATTTCCGGCCTTGTTCAGGTTGAAGACGACGATCGGCAGTTTATTGTCCATGCAAAGGCTGATGGCGGTAGCGTCCATCACCTTGAGGTTCTTCTTGAGCACGTCAAGGTACTTGAGATGGGTGAACCGTTTTGCGCCCTTGACCTTCATCGGGTCGGCGGAATAGACGCCGTCGACCTTGGTAGCCTTCATGATCACGTCCGCGCCGATCTCCATCGCCCTGAGGGCGGCGGCAGTATCCGTCGTGAAATACGGGTTGCCGGTACCGGCCACGAAGATGACCACACGCCCCTTCTCGAGGTGGCGTATTGCCCTCCTGCGGATATAGGGTTCCGCGATGCGTTCCATCTCTATCGCGGTCATGACGCGGGTCGGGACTCCGAGCTTTTCGAGGACATCCTGGAAGGCGAGACCGTTGATGACCGTCGCCAGCATGCCCATATAATCGGCAACGGTCCTGTCGAGGTCGAGGCCCAGGGACGCGGTGTTCTCCTGGCCCCGGAAGATGTTCCCTCCGCCAAGCACTATCGCCACGTCCACACCCAGCCCCTTTATCTCCTTGATCTGTTTCGCGATGGAGACAAGGACGTGTTGCTCTATGCCGTGGCTCCTGCCGCCCTGAAGCGCTTCTCCGCTGAGCTTCAGGAGGATCCTTTTATAAACCGGCCTGGATGAGCTCATTCGCCAAGTTTATACCGGATGAACCTGCGTATGACGATCCTCTCGTTGAATTTCGCTACAAGCGAACCCAGAAGGTCGTTGATGGTCAGTCCGGGGTCCTTGATGAAGACCTGTTCGAGGAGGACATGGTTCTTGAAGAACGTCTCCTTGTCGCTTTCGTTCTTGAGCACCTCTTCCGGGACATCCTCTTTCTTGATGTAGAGCGGGCTGGTCGCCGCGATCTGCATCGACACGTCCTTGGTGAACGTCGAGAAGCCGGCATCGCGCGCGACGAAATCCGTCTCGCAATCGACTTCCAGCAGGACGCCGATCTTGTTGCCGTGGTGGATGTAGGCCTCGATGCGGCCTTCCTTCGCTACGCGCTCGCCCTTCTTGGCGACGGCCTCAAGGCCGCGCTTACGGAGCAGTTCCTGGGCCTTTTTAAGATCGCATTTGGCATCCGTCAGGGCCTTCTTGCAATCGGCTACTGAAGCCGAGGTGAGGTTCCTGAGTTCCTTTATCGAGCTGACCGGAATTTCCATGGTGTTAGGCCTTCTTTCTGGGTAGCTTGTTTTTATCTGCGGGATGGGGACGCTTGGCGCCGCCCTTCTCTTCTTCCTTTTTGGTCTCTATCGTGGTCTCAATGATCTCGCCGATCTCCTTGATCTCGACCTCCTCGTCCGGCAGTACACCGGCGGGCTGGCCTTCGGCGCCCTCCTTCTTCATCGCGACACCTTCCTGAGACAGGTAGGAAAGGAACTTCTTCCTGCCCTCCATGATGCTGTCGGCGATGTAGGTGGCGATGACACGGATGGACTTGGTGGCGTCATCGTTGCCCGGTATGGGATACGCGATCTTGCCGGGATCGGAATTGGTGTCGATGAGACCGATGATCGGGATGCTAAGCTTCGTCGCTTCGAGCACCGCGGTCTCTTCCTTCTTGGTATCCACGATGAATATCGCTTTCGGCATGCGTTCCATGGCCGCGATACCGGAGAAGTTCTTGTTCAGCTTGGCGAGCTCCTTCTCGAGAAGGGCGACCTCTTTCTTGGTCAGCTTCTCGAAGGTCCCGTCCTCCTTCATGGTCTCGATATCGTGGAGACGGTTGATGCTCTTCTTTATGGTCGCGAAATTGGTGAGCATGCCGCCCGGCCAGCGCTCAGTAACAAAGTACATGCCGCTGCGCAGGGCTTCCTGCTTGACTACTTCCTGCGCCTGCTTCTTCGTGCCCACGAAGAGGATATAATCCCCTTTGGAGCCGAGCTCGACCAGGAAATCCCTGGCCTTGGCAAGGCATTCCTCGGTCTTCTCGAGGTCTATGATATAGATACCGCTGCGCTCGCCGAAGATGAATTTCTTCATCTTGGGATTCCAGCGCGAAGTCTTATGTCCGAAATGGACTCCCGCTTCAAGAAGTTGTTTGATCAGTTCTGATGGCAATTTAGTTCCCTCCTTATTATTTACAGTTAAAATTAGTGATTTTGCCCGTTAAAACACGGGTAATTTTATAAGTATAACATAATCTACCCGTGTTGCAACAGCTTTTTGCGCCTGGACGCGGCGTTGGGCGGTGAAAAAAAGATTATACAGGAATTTTACCGG
This sequence comes from Deltaproteobacteria bacterium, assembly GCA_050258655.1. Classification (GTDB taxonomy): domain Bacteria; phylum Omnitrophota; class Gorgyraeia; order Gygaellales; family Profunditerraquicolaceae; genus JBLMZF01. The sequence goes on from JBLMZF010000046.1 coordinate 14,181, forward strand.
ATTTCAAACAAATATTTCCCTAATTAAGGAAGGACAAGAAAAGGCGGAAAAACGCGATGTTCTTAAAACCTTTTCCTAATATTATTGCACCGAGTACGTAGCCGAGCAGCTGCCAAGTATCTCTATATACCCGGATTCGACCTGCGGCACCGGCGCCATCTCGGCCTTGGCCATCGCCAGGGTGTCCACCGCGCGTTCCTCCGCCATCCGGTTCATCAGGAAACGCTCCTGGGCATTGGTCTCTATCTTCATCAGCTTGCCCAGAGCGGCCCCGCTCCCTTCCGCCAGCTTCAACGCTTTCTGTCTGGCATCCGCAGCCGCCTCTTTCAGGGCCTCCCTTTTCAGCTCTTCTATCTTAGTCGAGGTGTAGGTAAGGCCGAAAACTGTCGTTTCGGGGACATCGGACAGGCCGGCAAGGATCTTGCCGAGCTGGCCCAGGTCATAGATGGTCACTCTGAGGCTGTAGATGATCTCGTAGCTGGTGGGCCTGGTAACAGAGGAAAAGAGCATCTTGCCCTCATAAAGCGGGTGGTACACGTAGCCCATGTTGCGGATATCCTCTTTCTTTACGCCGAAAGAGGTCAGGGTGGCGGAGATGGAGTTGATCTTCTTGGCGCTCTCATCGAAGGCGCGGTCAAGCCTCTTCTCCTCCTGACGGAGGCGGATATTGAAATACGCCTTGTCCGCGAGCACCTCTTTGCGGCTCTCGCCCTGGACGGTCAGCCTGGGGAATTCCTCTTCGCAGCACCTGGACTGGCATTGCGCGTAAGAAAAAGCCGCGGGAAGCAGTACGGGAACAAGACATAACACTAACGTCTTCAACTGTGTCCTCATCGCGCCCTCCCTGAATATTCCGCCTTGACAAAGTTACGCACAGACATTATACTAAAAAATCAGCCAAAACACCATCACTACCCGCACTTAAGGAGATCCTTATGTTAAGAGTATGTGCCATTTGCGCTAAAAAACCGATGACGGGCAAGTCCGTTGTCAGGAAAGGTCTTTTGAAGAAGAAAGGCGGTACCGGGAGCAAGATCGTCCGCAGCAACAAGCGGAAATTCCTCCCCAACCTCCAGAAGCTTCGTATCAAGATCGGCGGCCATACCCGCCAGGCATACGTCTGCACAAAGTGCATGAAGGCCGGCCTGGTGGTCAAAGCCGCGTAAAA
>JBLMZF010000047.1:0-10618 GCA_050258655.1 Deltaproteobacteria bacterium
GTCAAGCTCAAGAAATACGGCGAGGCCCAGCAGGCTTTCGACGTAGTCAAGCCCGACGCCCTCGACAAGCAGTACCAGGAGATCTATTACATGGGCAGGGCGGTCCTCAGCTACGAGACAGGTAAGTTCGCGGACTCGCGCCAGCAGTATGAGAAGCTCAAGGGGCTTGCGTCCGATCAGCAGGTAGCCGTCCAGGCGTCCCTTGGCGCCGCGGATTCGCTTTACAGCCTCGGCGAATACGCGGAATCGGTGAAGGTGTACCGGGAGGTAGCGGCTTCAGCGGGACAGGGCCAGCTTCCCCAGGACATGGTTGACAGGCTCCATCACAGCCTCGCCTGGGCCTATCTGAAAGAAGGGCAGTTCAAGGAGGCCATAACGGAGTTCCAGAAGATCGCCAACCAGAGCGAGGACAAGATCTTCAAAGTCAGCGCCCTGTGCCAGATCGGGGACGCGTACCAGGACGCGGGCGAGAACACCAAGGCGCGCGAGGCCTATGAGAAGATCCTCAAGGAATTCCCGGGAGGGTTCTACGCGGACTACGTGCAGTACCAGCTCGGCATAACAATGATCAAGCTCGGCGATTATGAGGCCGCGATCGTCAACTTCCTCGGCCTGAAGAAGGAATTCCCCGAGTCAAAGCTGATAGATGACGCCCAGTACGCTCTTGGGCTGGCATATTTCCAGAAGAAGGATTACGCCGCAAGCAGGGAAGCGCTCCGGGATTTCCAGCGGGACTTCAAGGACAGCGATCTCTTTCCTCAGGCGATGTACCTCTACGGCACCAGCCTGTTCAACCTGGGTGATTATGCCCCGGCGATCGACGTGTTCAAGGATATCATCAGGCACCCCAACAGCGACAGGGACACCGTTCAGAAAGCGGAGTATGAGATAGCCGACTGCTATTACCAGATGGGTGATGAGAAGGAGGCGATGTCCCGCTTCAACCAGCTGCGCGTCAAGTATCCTGATTCCAGCCTTTCTGCCGAGATCATGTGGTGGCTGGGCGAGTACTATTACCGCAAGGATGACCTGGAACTGGCGATACGCTATTTTTCGTCGCTGATACATGATTTCAAGGATTCAAATCTCGTCCCCAACGCCTATTATGCCCTCGGTTCGATCTATGTGGAAGAGGGTAAGCTCGACGACGCCGAAGCGAACTTCGGGAAGGTGACGGTTCTGAGCTCCTCCGAGCTTGCAGGACAGGCGGTCATCGCCATCGGGGACATCAATGCCCGGCAGGACAAGGTCGACCAGGCGATGCAGACGTTCCGCAAGGCCGCGGCCGATTATCCCCAGCTGGCCCATATCATCTGGCCCAAAATAGGAGAGCTCCTTGCGCAGCAGGACCGGTACGATGAGGCCATTGACGCGTACAACAAGAGCCTCGAGCTGGTACCCCTGCGCGAGCTTCCCGACATACACCTGAAGCTGGCTGAGGTGTACGAGACACAGGGGAAGGTCGCGGAAGCCGTAGAACAGTATCTCAAGATAACATACCTGTTCCCGGAGAACCGGGAACTGGGTGTCAAGGCGATGCTGCGTGTCGCCAAGCTGTACGAGGAGCAGGGCAAGAGGGATGACGCCCTGGCGATGTACAGGAAGATCTCCGACCTCAATGTGGCCGAGTCCAAATATGCCCGGGAGAGGATCGGGCTGATGATGGACAGGCCGAAATAGTAAAGGAGCGCTGTGAGTACATCGGTTCTTTCGGCATGGCAGGTCTTCCGGTCAGGAGGACCTATGATGTGGCCGATCCTGGCCTGCGGTGTGATCGCGTTGGCCCTGGTCCTGGAACGGCTGAGCTCCCTCAAAAGGGCGGGGGAAGGGGCGCAGGCGACGATAACCGCGGTACTCGATAAGGTAAAGCGCAACCAGATCAAGGAAGCAGTCCAGTCCTGCGAATCGTCGTCGCTCCCGGTGACCCGCGTCCTCAGGGCAGGCATCCTTAAATACGACAGGCCCCGTTCGCAGATCAAGGAGGCGCTCGAGGAGGCTTCGCAGTACGAGATCCCGAGGCTCGAGAAGAACCTTCCGTTCCTGGCGACGATCGCCCAGGTTGCGCCTCTTCTTGGGCTTCTGGGCACAGCCGCCGGGCTTGCGGCCTGTTTCTACGCCGTCTACGCTTCCGGGGCGTCCGCGTATTCCGTCCCGGCCGCTGACCTTGCGTCTGGCATATGGCGCTCGCTCATGGTGACCTGCTCAGGACTGGCAGTAGCTATTCCCGCCTTCACCGCTTACAATTATCTTGTCGCGAAGGTCAACAGCCTCATTCAGCAGATGGAGCAGGCGTCGACCGAGCTGGTCAATTCGCTGAGCGAATAGGAGGCAAGAGTGAGGTTCCGGAGGAATCTTCGATACGAGAACGTCCTTAGCCCCGTCTATCTCGTGCCGGCCGTCACGCTCGCCTTCATCCTGGCCCTGATCGGCGCGCTCGGTCCCCAGCTCTGCCGCCTCCCCGGCGCGCAGGTAAAACAGCCGGTCAGCCCGTTGATCCTGTCAGACCGTCAGACCCTCCAGATCGTCCTGTCCGCGGATTCGTCCTTCTCAGTCAACGGTGCCGCTGTCACGAAAGAACAGCTGGCCGGCCTGTTGCGCGCAGTCTCGTTCCGCGATCCCCAGGTCCTGATCAAGGCGTCCAGTAAGGCGCCGATCGAAGCCGCGATGGACCTGTGGCGGTTGTGCGGGCAGTCGAAAATACAGAAAGTAAGCCTGGTAACGGACTGACAATGAACGGCTCGCTGACCTATTTCCTGCTGCTTTCCTCCGCGTTCCACGCCGCGGGTTTCGCTTTTGTCGGACTTTCGTTCCGGTCCCCGCACATCGAGCAGCCGCCTCTGGTCCTGGCGGGAAGACTCCTGCCCGGCAAGCCGGCGGAGCAGGGACCGGCGGCTTTGCGCCGCCGGGTATTCCCCCAGACGTGCGCTCCCGTACAGTTCCCCAAGACAGCGGTATTCAATCCCGGAAAAGGCGACCTGCGCAAACCGGCCGTTTATGCCGCCCTGCCCGGTTGCGCGCGGCCGCAGCCGCAGTTTGCGGCAGCTCCCGCGGTTTTTGCCGTGAAGAAGGATTCAGTGATAACCATCCATCCTCTTTTGCCGTACGGGCTGCAGCTCTATTTCAGGGACAGGCAGTCGGCGCACCTTGAGCTGATGTTCATGATCTATACCAACAGGCCGGAGAAGAAGTTCATCATCATCAAACGTAAGGTATCCTCGGGCAACCTTGACGCCGACCTGCTTTGTTCCCGATACCTCGGGCACTATCTTTTTATACAGCAGGAAAGGTTCGCCACAAATACCTGGCAGACCGTAAGGATAGATCTCTCACAATGATAATCGTCGATTTCGATCTGGTGCTGGGCCTGGTCTTTGCGGCCGGCCTGCTGGTCCTCGCGGCGGGATGGGCGGCGATGCCCTCCAGAAGACGGACGAAAGAGGGAGGGAAGATCGATCCCCGGCTGGTCTGGGTCTGTTCGGTCTGTACCTACAACTACGTAAAGACAAGAGAAGAGGGGATTTCGTTGTGTCCGAGGTGCGGAAGTTATAATAAAAGATAGCAAAAGATAAATAGTTGTTGACACTGAGAACGTTTGGCCTACAATTATCCGCAGGAGGTGAACCAATGATCACGGAAATAGGCATCATAGCCGGAGAGATATGGCATTTTCTCGACCAGCATGGCGCAGTTACGCTTTCTGCTCTGATCAAGGGCATCGATAAGCCCCGGGATAACGTCTTGATGAGCCTGGGTTGGCTCGCGAGAGAAGGGCATGTCATAGTCACCAGGAATAACGGAGATTTCTGTGTCAGCCTCCGGAAGAGTTGACGCGAAGTTCTCTTCCAGGGGAGTGGCGCTGTACCTTGTCCTGGCCATCCTCCTGATAGTCTCCATACTTACCACGGTCCTCCTTTCGGCGATAACCTCTCAGAGCAAGCTCTCGGATCACCAGGTACGCAGGATCCAGGCGTATTATGCCGCCCAGGCAGGGATAAATTACGCGTTGGAGAGCCTGCGTGTCAATGATCCGCAATGGATCACCGATACTGCATCAGGCAAAACGCTCTACATGTGCCGCAACCAGTTTGCCTGTCCGGTCAACCCCCCGAACGTTACGGAAAGCTCTCTGCCATGGACCATCAACTACGTGAAGATATACGTCGGACCGCTTGATCCGGCGACAGGGCTCCGTTCCGTATCCGCTTCAGCCAATTATAGCTCCAGTTTCTGACCTTTCCTCAGTTCCTTCCCTATATATTACTTGTACCCATAGTCAATCATCAGTAAATCCAAGTAAGTTTAAGTAAGTAGGAGTAATTAAAGTTAAAAGTTTAAAAAACTTGATAAGAATGGGTAGATATGTTATACCCTAAGTAAGAATAGATAATGTTGCAGAAATCAGTTATAAACGGATTAAAGAAAGTTAAGAATTTAAAAAGATTTTATAAAAAATGCTTGACAACATAACATTGTTATGTTTTAATTAAGTGCGTAGAAACTCAGTGAAGTATAACATAAATCTATATGCCTAGATTAATTAACATTGACGAGCTTGCTGAGTATCTTAGGCTGCAGAAACAGACCATCTACAACTGGTTGAACCAGGGCAAGATCTCTGGCATCAAGGTGGGAGGCGTCTGGCGTTTTGACCAGAAAGAGATCGACGACTGGTTGAGGAGCCGCCGAATGCAGAAGAGCCCGCAGAAGCCCAGGGAGAACCGATGAGCTCTCTTGGCATATATTTCGGTCCCAAAGTCATAAGCCTTGTCGAAACCGAAGGCAAGAGACTTGTCAACAGCGTTGCTATTCCCGTGAGCAGCATTGCGGGCAGCAACGTTGATGGTGAGAAGGTCCCCGAGCAGATCAAGCTGGGGATCGTCCTCAAAGACAAGTTCAATCTCACCGCTATTCAGTCCAAGACCGCGGATATAGTGCTCCCCGGCAAGGACCTGATCATCCGCACGTTCCACATGCCTATCCTTTCGGCCGCCGAGCTTCCCAGCGCGGTGCGTTTCGAGGCGAAGAAATACATACCGTTCAAGGTCGATGACCTGGTCACGGATTTTCAGGTCCGCCTCGATAAGGCCGCGCGCAAGAACTTCGTGCTTTTCGTGGGGATCAAGAAGGAGACCCTCGATAAGTACATGGGCGCGGTGAACGGGCTCAATCTCAAGATCAATTCAGTCGAATATGCAGGGTTCGGTATCCTGAGGCTGCTCAAGCTGGCTAAGGTGCGCGAGAAGGGTGTAGTCGCCCTTGTGAACGTGGACCTGGCCGAGGACGACGAGGTGAATTTCGTGGTCCTTGAGGACGGGTTCCCGCTCTTCAGCAGGGATATAACCCTTACCGGGGATGCTTCCCTTGATACCCTTCGTCCGGTCAAGGCCGACATGACCGAGAGCCTCGAGAAGCTCAAGATCGAGCTGAGGATCTCGCTGGATTTCTACCTCAGGAAGTTCCCGGTCAAGAACATCCAGAACGTGGTCTTCATCGCGCCCGACGAGTTCCGCCAGGAACTGGAGACTTTCATCAGGGAGCGCGGCCTGACCCCCCGGTTCATCGAATGCAAGAAGCTTTTCGACCGGCCGGTCCAGTTTTCTTCGAGCTTCATCAAATCCTACGCCTGTTCCCTTTCCAAGACGGTGAAGAGCCAGTTGACCGTCGACCTGCTGCCTGCTGCGCAGTCGAAGAAGAAGAGCCTCTCGCCTGCGATGGGCCAGTTCAGTTCTCCCGCGCTTTCCAAGCTGTTCTCCGTGGTCAGGTTCGACCTGCGGTTTATCGTGCTCGGGGCGCTCATACTTTTCGTGCCGCATCTCCTGACTTTCTCCAAAAAACAGTCGGTTCAGCAGGAACTTAACGCCGCGGTCAACGGCAGACTGAAGGTGGCTTCCGTGAGCGTGGATGCCAGCCTGGATCAGATGAGCAGCGTTGACGCGGGCTACAAGGAAAAGATCAAGGCCCTGAGGGCCGTTCTCAAGAAGCGGTTCTTCCTTACGCCGTCGCTTGACAGCGTCCCGCGTTCGGCTCCCAAAGGGCTGTGGCTGTCAGCGGTCGCTTTCCAGCACAATAACGCCGTATACACCTTCACTCTTTCCGGATCGGTGTACCTGGGTGACAGCGATAAGGAGATGGAAGCTGTCCACCAGTTCGTCTCCGACCTCAAGAACAACCAGGAGTTCAGCAGGAATTTCCCGGAGATAACGCTTGAGTCGATGGACCAGGGGCAGTTCGAGAGAACGCTGATATCGAATTTCCGTATAGTCTGCAGGAGCCAATGATGGATGCGAACGCGAACGTAAACATAGACGAATTAGTACGCAAGGTAAAGGACAATCTGCTCAGCATCCTGGTAGTGGGGTTATGCGTCATGTTCGCGATGAAGATGTACAAGGCGAAGCAGGCGGAGATCGAGACGCTGACCCAGAGCAAGGAGGTCGAGCTGGAGAAGAACAAAGTCCTGCAGGAGATCAGCCTCGCGGAGAAGACGTTCACGGAGCTGCACGACAAGATCAATACCAAGGACAAGACGACCAACTCGGTGATGTACGGCATAGGCGCGATCGCCAAGGAGCTGGGCGTGAAGATACTGTTCATCAAGCCGGCGGGAGAGGAAAAGAACACGTACTATACGCGGTTCCCGTACGACCTTTCGGTCTCGGTCTCAAATTACCATAAGCTGGGCAAGTTCATCAGCAGGATCGAGGCGGCCCCCGAACGCTTCACGGTCGAGAATTTCCAGGTCACGCCGACCGCGGACGATTCTATCAGCGCGCGTCTGCTGATCAGCACGGTGCAGGCACGATGAGAAAAGGATATCTTTTACGCATGGCGCTTTTCGCCCTTTTTGCCGCCGGTGTGGCTCGGCCGGGGCTGTGTCAGGAAGAAGAGGGGGTCCCGCCGAAGTACACGGCGGAGGCGCTGAGGAATCCCTTCAAGCCGTACGTGGTGAAGGCGCCTCCGGCTTCCGTAATCCCCGAGACTGAGATCGTCTACAAGCCGCTGCCGTCGTTCGACGTGCAGGGAGTATTCTGGGGAGGGAGCTTCCCCCAGGCTATATTGAACGGAAAGATCGTCAAGGAAGGCGATATCATAGAAGAAGCGAAGATCATCGGTATAAGCAAGGACAAGATCCGTTTCATGTTCGCCAACAGGGAATTCTTTATCACGCCGCCCTCCGCGGTGGCGTCAGCATCATCACCCGGAATCCGGAAGGAGGCTCCATGAAGAAGTTCTTGAAGATGATAGCGTTCTTATCCTTATTCTTTGCCGCCTGCGGCGCTCCATGCGCGTTCGGGCGCGAACTGCCGCCGATGGCGGACAAGGCCCTCTCGATGGACCTGCAGAACGCCAGCCTCAGGGACGTACTGAAGATATTCTCCATCCAGTCCGGGCTTAACTTCATCGCGGCCCAGAACGTCGAGGACCGCAAGATCACCCTGTACCTGGACAAGGTGCCGATCAGGGAGGGGATGACCAAGCTTTTCGAGGCCAATAACCTCACCTACGATTACGACGAGGCGGCCAACATCTATACGGTGAAGTACTGGGGCGAGCCGCAGATGGAGATGATGACCAAGATCTACCGGCTCAAGAACCGCAGCGTCTCCGCCTCAAACCTGGAAAAGGAAAAGACCGCCTTGATGTCGGAAAGCGGCATAGGGACGGGATTGAAGAGCACCACGAGCACGACCTCGGGCATCGATGATACCGCGAACCTCAAGGATGCGATCGGACAGGTGCTCAGTAAGAACGGGAAGATGAGCGAGGATAAAAGGACAAACAGCCTGATCATCACCGATATCCCGAGCAGGTTCCCTCTTATCGACGAGCTGATAGCCAAGCTCGACATCCCCCAGCCGATGGTCATGCTTGAGGTCGAGATGCTCGATGTGAGGAAGGAAGTTCTGGATAAGCTGGGCGTCAATGTCGGGTCGGTCACCGATACCGTCAATCCCCTGACGATCGATTGGCAGAGCCATAAGGTGAATCTGCTCGTGGGGTCGATGGCTAACAAGGGAGCCGAAGGGTTCCTGACACTGGGTTCCACCTATTCGCTTCTTTTCGATTACCTCCGTTCGCAGACCGATACGCGTTTTCTTGCCAGGCCCAAGATCATGACCCTCAATAACGAGACCGCCGAGATCGGCATCACCACCGATTCCGTGGTCGAGACCAAACAGGTGATCACCGCTCCGTCAACCGCCGGAGGGATCTCGCAGTCCACTCTCGAGTTCAGCCGCGCCACCAGCCTTGTGCTGACCCCTGAAGGTATCGGTATCTTCCTGCGTGTTACGCCGCAGGTGAACCTGGACACGAACGAGATCACGATGGTGGTCAACCCGAAAACAAGCTCGGCTGCCCAGAGTCCCCTGGTGCCCAAGGTGAGCCCCGACGGCAAGACCACCCAGGTCGCGCTTGATCCCGAAGTGAGGATGACCAAGTCGATCATCAAGCTCAAGGACGGGGAAACGATCGCTTTAGGCGGGTTGATCCACAAGGAGAACCAGGAGACGCTCAACAAGCTGCCGATCCTCGGCGACCTGCCTCTGATCGGCCTGCTTTTCAGGCATAAGAGCACGGATGTCAACGTGGACCGTGAGCTCATCGTTTTCATCACCCCGCATATCGTCAAGGACACCGTCAACCAGCTCGCGAAGGCCACCAGGACCGGCGAATCCGGCTATGCTCTGCAATATCTTTCCTCAGGATATAAGCGCAAGCAGGAGATCAGCAATCTCCTCGACGTGTACGAGGAAAAGTAGCGTATGGCCAAGGAAAAATACCTTAAACTGGGAGAGCTCCTGATAAAGGAGGGTCTCCTGAGCGAGGCCGAGCTGGAGAAGGCCATCACCTTCCAGAGACAGGAAGGCGGCCGCCTCGGCGAGATCCTGGTCAAGCTCAATATCATCAAGGAAGAGCAGATCGTCAGGCTGCTCGGAAAGCAGCTGGGGATCCCGTATTTTTCCTTCGGCACCGGTATGCTCAAGCCGGCCGGCGACCAGAAGCTCGAGAACTTCATCTCGCACGAATTCGCGATAAAGAACTATGTCCTGCCCCTTTCGCATACCCTGAAATCCCTTACCGTGGCAATGGCCGACCCGCTCGATCTGATCCTGATCGACAACCTCAGGAAGCTGACGGGCTGCGAGATAAACCCGGTCATCGCCACCAAGGCCGATATCCTCAAGTCAGTCGATGATTTCTACGGAAAGTCCGCCTCGATGCTCAAGGAGGCTGTCAACGCCTCGTACGAGGCCAACGAGACGGCCGCGCACACGATCGACACGTCCGAAGCGCTCGAGGAGGAGCTGAGCATCGACAAGCTCGTCGCCCGGGCCGAGGAAGCGCCGGTGGTCAAGCTGGTGGACCTTATCATCAGGCAGGCGATCAACGAGCGCGCGTCGGACATCCATATCGAGCCTTTCAAGGACCGCATATCGCTCAGGTACAGGATAGACGGCAAGCTGTTCGAGATACCGCCGCCGGCGCGCCACCTGCACCTGGCCATCGTCTCGCGCGTGAAGATCCTCGCCAGGCTGGACATCGCGGAGAAACGTCTTCCGCAGGACGGCGCCATTCTCGTCAAGATAGACGACCGTCCCATCGACCTCCGCGTCTCCACCGTCCCGACCATCTACGGCGAGAAGGCGGTATTGAGGATCCTCGACAAGACCCAGACGGTGCTCGACCTGAGCCAGTCGGGGTTCGAGCCCAAGCAGCTGGAGCTTATCCGCAGGGCCACCACCGCGTCGTACGGGCTGATGCTCGTCACCGGCCCTACCGGCAGCGGTAAATCGACGACGCTCTATTGCGTTCTCAATGAGATAAAGAGCACCACCAGGAACATCGTTACGGTCGAGGACCCCGTCGAGTACAAGCTGGACGGCATAAACCAGGTGCAGGTGAAACCCGAGATCGGGCTCACCTTCGCCGCCGCGCTGCGCAGTTTCCTCAGGCAGGACCCGGACGTGATGCTTGTCGGCGAGATCCGCGACATGGAGACGGCCGAGATCTGTCTGCGTTCGGCGCTGACCGGCCATCTCGTCCTCAGCACGCTGCATACCAACGACGCGCCTTCGGCCGTCAACAGGCTTATGGACATCGGCATCGAACCGTACCTGATCACCCCGTCGCTGCTTTGCGTCATCGGCCAGCGCCTTATAAGGAAACTGTGCCCCGACTGCAAGGAGGCTTTCGAGCCGACGCATGAGCAGGTCGAGCAGCTTAAGCTCAAGGCCGACCTTCTCTATAAGCCGAAGGGATGCAGCAAGTGCAACCACATCGGGTACAGGGGGAGGGCGTGTATCGCCGAGGTCATGCTTGTCGATTCGAACATCCGCGAACTGATCAGCCAGAGGGCGCCGTTCCAGAAAATACGGGAACTGGCGCGCGCGCAGGGGATGCAGACACTCTATGAGTCGGCGTTGAAGAAGGCGGAAGCCGGTATGACATCGCTGGAAGAGGCGCTGTCAATAACGCTGGGGATCGAATAATGGCCAAGCTTATCTATGTCGCCAGGGACAAGAACGGTAAGAGGGTCACCGGGACCCAGGAATCCACGGGGGAGGACGAGCTGATCTCGCGCCTGCACGCGATGGACCTGACCGTCATCAACATA
>JBLMZF010000048.1:0-5513 GCA_050258655.1 Deltaproteobacteria bacterium
CGGCCTGTCGCTTTCTCCTTGCGCATGGTCTCATAGAGCCCGATCACCGGCACGAACCGTCCCTTGAACCGCGGGTCCTTCTCGATCTCCCCGCACACTTTGAAGAGCCGTTCTACCGATCCCGGCGCGCTTTCGACAAGTTTGACATACGCTTCATAGGTCTTATACTCCGCGCAGACCTTCGTATTGATGTCCGCCCTCACCCCCTGGAACTCAAGCATCAACTCGTACGCCTGCTGTACGCGCAGCAGATACAGCAGAAGCGAAAGATCAGTCAGGTCCATGTCCCACAGCTGTTCGTCGAAGAACGCGCCGTACTCATCCCCGACCCGCACAAGCTCGGAAGCCGAGTTCATGTATTTTGCCTTGTAATTACCCTGGAACCGCCTGTCACCGAAGACAAGCGAGAGTCCTGCAAAATTCCGGGACAGGATCTCCTGCGCCTTTCCCAATCTCCTGTCTTTCCCGATCTCACCCGTTGCCAGGGCGTCATGGCCGTAATCGGTCCTGTCCGTGGACGCGCCGAGCAGGCTTGAGACCTCCCCGCCGTCCTTAAGCGCAAAACCGGGATTACGGAAAAGCTCAAGAGCCTGTTCCTCAGTTGTCGTGAACTCATAGTAGAGATGGTCACAGCCTTCAAGACATCCAGGCGGCACATAGGTATGCCGTCCGTAGGTATCCTTGATCTTCTCGATGATCGCTGCCTCCTCATCTCCGGAAAGGCAGTTCATATTCCTCATAACGCCCAAATATTTGATCGCCGTCCTGCTCGCGGCCGTTTCAATGACAGTGAAATCCCATTCCTCCTCGAAATTCGAGTTGTAAAGCGTCCTCAGGTCCCTTTTTGTCTCAACCGACATGACCTGCACCCCAAGCAGATCCTTGAACGCCTGTTCCTTCGCCTTTGAAAGGATGCGGAGTTTGCACAGCGCGGCCAGATCGGCGGCCTCTTCCTCGGTCAGGGTGTTCAGTTTATTGTCCAGCTTATCGATGGCCTGGCGGAGTTCCTCGATAGAACAGGTGTGCGCGATGTTATTGCGGCGGAACAACCCGTTAACCGCGGCTACGACGGCAGGGTTCAGGATATCGTGCATGGTGGGCAGGAAGCCTGGGACTATATCCGCTATCTCCCGTATTTTCTGTTGATCAAAGGCAAGACCGGCAGGCTGAAGGTAAACTTTTCCTATGGCTTTGACAAGCTCTTCTTCGCCTGAAGGAGAAGCGATGAAAGTATCGTAATCATTGAGGATCGGCAAATACCGGGGACGCTTACCGTCCACAGCCGCCGCGATCCTTCTCACGGTTTGTTTTTCATCCCGGGTGAAAGCGCGGTAAGTCCTGAATACGTGCAGTTCGGCGGCGATGACCGTTTGGCCATCGAAAGCGAGATTGCGCGAATCCGCGGTGAGCAGGAAGGCGCCGAAAACGGCAAGCAGGTAGAGGAACAGTACGATCTCTTCTGAGGCAAAGGCCGATGTCCTGTCCCGGATATCGACGTCGAAGAAGAGCCCGTAGTGGGAATCGTGCTCTACCACCATCACTCCCGAATACGCGTAGGCAGCCCAGTAGAAATCACTGTGGAAATTGTCCTGCAGGAAGGAATGACCCACCCCTGAAACGCCTGTTTTCTTCAATAGTTCTGAGGTAAGCTCGCGGGAAACCGGAGCCACAGCAAGGGGCATGTGCGCCAGATCCGCGTCGGAGACCGACGCGCCCAGAAGCGAAGAGATCTTCACTCCCCCGTCGTTCTCGATCCGTCCGCTCACGCTCAGTTCCAGATCCCGAAAACCCTTCCTGTCCCCGAGAACTCGACCGGTATCGAACTTGTCTCTGCGATCCTCTCCGTTAAGCAGCACCCTTCCTCCGCTGACGAAGACAAGATAAATCGCAAGGGTGTGGAAATAAAGGTCATATCCGCCGCCCCACCTCGCGTCATCCTTTATCATGTAAGCGTATACCTGGATATGGGACGGGACCAGGCTCATACCTTCGTAGTTGGCCTGCTCCTTTATGATCTTGAGCTGTTCAGCGGAAAAAACTGCTTCGGCTGCGGCACACCAACTCCTGCGTTCGTCTTTATTACTGTACCAGCCCCTGCCCTCGATCTCGATATTGACCTTAACGTCCATTGCCTTGACTTTTTCCAGAGGAAAGGCTTTTACCTTCGGGCTTTCAACACGAGCCTTAAGCTCCCTGATATCCTTTTCCTCCACGCCGGCTATCACGGTTATCGCCGCAAGCATTTCTTTTTCTTTCCCCTTACCTGATATCCCTTGATATAAGGAATACATTCGTTTAATGGTCTTGTTTGGATAAGAACCCTTGAAAGTATCCTGCAGATACTTCTTATCTTCGCCATTAAGTCCAGCGAACACCTGTGCGGCATAGAACATCCCAAGCGCTTCCGAGGCCGGCCGGATATCTTTACCTTCTGAAAGCAGGCAAAAGGCAGGCGCGATGCGGGCCATGGCCCAGAAGACGGTCGATATCGCGGTCCTCTCGTCCGGTTCCAGCTCATGATCGATCTCAACACGCCAGACGCCTCTCACCCGGCGGACCTGGACGAGATCGTCTACATATCGGCTCCAGCAGAAACGCACTGACATGGGGTTAAGCGACTTGGAAAGCGTGGGGAACCGCTGGCTGAAACGGTAGAAGGCACTGTTGATGATATCGCTCTTGATATCGTCGGCGTTTATCTCTATGGAGCCGGCGTCGGTGGTACCCGATATTGAACCGAGAAAAAGCGATTTTTTCCCGGGTAGTTCAAGATACGCCCTGACCCATTTACCCTCGCTGTACCCGACCTTCGTCCCATTTGCGACGCTGATCGCTACCGGAATGCCTTCGGCATAGTTGTTGATGATGAAGAGGATATCCTCCAACTGCTCCTTTGTGAACTCCTTTTCGGCTTTTGAATCGCTTTTGTCGGTGCTTTTATCGTGCTCATACTCGCCGTAATCACCCTCATAGCTGGTTGCCGCCCAATGTGATTCGATATCCACCCTGAGCTTCTTCAGTTCCTGCATCAGGTAATCCGGCTGACCCTTATCAGGGGTAACCTGTTTAGCGACGGCAGGTGCTTGAACAGGAGGCATGTCCGGATACGAGGCGAGGAAATCGGTGAATTCCTTTACCTGCCGGCCTTTTTTCTCCAATCCGTTGTAAAAGTCTACGACCGACGAATAACTGGAGCACTTTCCCTGTTCGATCTGTGAAATGCATTTGCTTACAGCTTTGCGCTGCGCTGCGGTCAGCGCCAGGAACGCCTGCCATGCGGCATATTCCGCCTCGAAACGGCTGTTGGATCGCGGGCCTCTCGCGCTTTCGCTCCCACTCAATGTCGTTGCGTGAACGAGCAACAGGTACAGAAGGGGCGCCGCTTTAGTCTGGTCGAGTTCACGAAGCTTCTCGTCAAAAAGGACACCGTACTGTCCGTCAAAAACGCTCACGCCGGAAGCTGCAGGCATGAAACGCGCCCAGAAAAGACCTGCAAAAGCATCCTTCCTGAATGAAGAATAAAGATCATCGTGGCGTTCCTTAAGTAATGCCAGCGCCGTCTCAGCCTGATCCTTTTCCATCTTATCGACTATGATCGGCGTACGCGCATAATCAGCCTTGTCCTTCGAAGCGCCGAGGCAGGCGTATGCGATCCCGCCGTCCGTACGACGGTAACCTATTTCCCAGATTCTCACCGTGCTGTCGTCGCTGGCGCCGGCGATATACATGCCGTCAGGGCTGAAACGGACGCAGTTGACCCACCCGTCGAACCCGTCCAGGGTCGCGACCGGACTGTAGCCCTTGCGGCGGTCCCAGACCATCACCGTCTTGTCGCTGGAACCGGTTGCTACGAGCGACGCATCGGAGTTAAAGCACCCGCAAAGCACCTTGTACTTGTGCCCGATAAGCGGCTTGATCCCCTCGCGGCTGCTCACATGGGCGATCTTGTCGGCCCCGGCGATAAGAAGCTCGAGGTCTTCCAGGGGACTCCTGACGACAGACGTGTAGGAGGCGCTTTCGCGCGAACGCGGCGACTGGGCGATCAGGGCCGACAGGTCGGCCTGCCACGTCTGTTTCGCCCAGTTCACCGCAGTGGCGGTAACCTGCTGGCCGGGGGTATCGAATTCAAGGGAATCTATCCTGACGCGAAAAACAGGCTTTCCGGTCAACAGCCGGTTGCGGTAAGGATCGAGCAGACAGAGATGTCCATCGTTAGTACCGGCGGCGATCGTCCTGCCGTCAGGATTGTAGGCTAAGGCGGTGACCTGGCTTTTCGCGGCTTCTATGCGGGCTTTTCTTGAATCGCCATTCCAGACCGAGACCGTGCCGGCACCGTTGCCTGATGCCAGTCTGCGCGAATCATAGCGGAAAGCGAGAGATCTGACCGGATGCGTCTCGGGAAGGGTAAGATAGGGGGTGAAGGAATCCGCTTGCCGGGGGAAAACCGCTGCGGGAGGTCCGCGTCCGGCCAGGCGCAGGGATACCACCGCTTCCAGGTCCAGCCGTGCAGGAGCCGCCAGGACGGTCATCACGGGAGACAACGAAGCGGCGTATCCGCCGATGGCGGAAGCCACGTCTTCCGTCCTGGTTTTCGAATCGTCGAAGCGGAAATAGATCGACAGGACCGGGAGGAATTTCCCCGGGACGCTCCTTGTGTCCTCAAGTTTCTTGCAGAACAGCGCGACAGCGGCCTTCTCCCGTTCCGAAAGCGACCTGAACGCGTCTGCCGCCTCAAGCTCGGCGCACACCAGCAGGTCCATGTCCGGGTGCCTCCCCTCGCGCCTTAAAAGCAGTTCACGTCCGGCTCGGGCAAGCAGCAGGAACACGACCAGCTCACATGCCGCCGCTTCGGAAGTCCCCTCGGCGTACAGCACGGGCTTGAGCCTTTCATCAAGGAGGAATCCGCACTCGCCCGAAATACAGCTGGTCGCGGAAATAGAACCCATGTACGTCGCCCAGTAGAAACCCCCGAATATCCCCTCGTCAAAGACCTCGCGCAGCAGCGGGTCGTGGTCCGCCAGCCTTTCCAGCGCGCCCTTGACCAGCTCCCCAAACACCGGCCTTACCGCGAGCGGATGCCTGTGATACTGGACCGGGTCGATCGACGCCCCAAGGAGCGAATAGACGGTGCCTCCGTCCCTGCTCGAGGCAGCACGCGCGGCAACAGCCGCCTCACGGATCTGTTCATCCCCCAGGCCGATGATAGCCTTAAACGCTTCTTCGGTCACTCCGGCCTCATCGAAAGATACAGGATCATCGAGCAGCTTAAGAAGCTGCGGGAATCGCTGATTACAAAGCTTATCAAGCTCCTCAAGTTCCGCATCCAGAACAAGCAGTCTGATACCGTCCCTATCCTCGGGTATCCCCTCCAGCATCGCATCGACAAAGTTATCGTAATTCTCCGCCCAGTCGGACTGTACCTCTTTTGCCAGCCGGTACATCTCTCTCAATCCCTCCATCGGTTTCATCTCGCGGACCTTGGCCAGTCTTTCATTCAAATATTCAACAGTATA
>JBLMZF010000049.1:0-26517 GCA_050258655.1 Deltaproteobacteria bacterium
GACAGGGACGATTCGTCGCAGACATCGCCATAGGCCAGTCCGGCGCCCAGACGGCGAAGTCCGGCCGTATCGCTGGTCTTCCTTATCAGGCAGACCAGCTCATGGCCTTTGTTCGCCAGCTCTGCAGCCAGCCGTCCTCCGATAAAACCGGTCGCGCCGGTGATAAGTATTTTCATGGGGACTATTATAGCACAACTTGCGTCTGTACTTACTACCCCGCGTTGCACCCCGCGGTTGTACCCGGCGCCAAGAGGAATTGCGCCGGTATGGCCTCGCGGCCATCCTTACACCTCGCGCTTAATAGGATTTGCGCGAGTGTGCGTCTGTACGCAAAAGGGCCGGATACGATATTCGTATCCGGCCCTCGTTACTATCGGAGGTCGTGCCGTTACTTGCGGTACGTCGGCCGCCCTTTGTACGTGGTATGGAGGTACTTCTCGGCCTTCTCGCTCAGCGGCTTCTCGAGGAATTCCTCATAGAGGCGCTTGATGTACGGGTTCTGGTGCGAGAAGCGGATCTGCTTGTCGAGGTCGTTCTGGTAGAGCGCGGCGGCTCTTTTGGCCCTGAGATCATCGGTGACCATGTACGGCTGGCCGCCTCCTCCCACGCATCCGCCCGGGCAGGCCATGACCTCGATGAAGTGGTACGGAGGCTCAAGCCCTTTCTCCTTGGCTTCGCGGACACGGTTCATGACGTACTCGACGTTATTGAGGCCGTGCGCGATGGCCAGGCGTATCTTCTTCCCGGCGATCTCGACCTCGGTCTCCTTGATGCCCTTGAGGCCGCGGACGTTCTGGAAATCGACCTGCATGAGGTCCTTGCCTGTGATGAAGTAATGAGCCGTGCGCAGCGCCGCTTCCATGACGCCGCCGGTCGCGCCGAAGATGACGCCGGCGCCCGCGTACTCGCCGAGGATGCTGTCGCATTCCTCATCGGGTATCGTGTCGAAATCGATGCCTGACTGCTTGATCATGCGCGCCAGCTCACGGGTCGAGAGCACGACGTCTATATCCTGGCGCCCCGAGGACGACATCTCCTCGCTGCGGTGGATCTCGTACTTCTTCGAGGTGCAGGGCATGATCGAGACCATGAATATCTTCGCGGGATCGAGCTTGTTCTTCTCGGCATAATAGGTCTTCGAGAGCACGCCGAGGATCTCGTGCGGGGATTTGCACGAGGAGAAATGCTCGATCATGTCGGTATGGAACTTCTCCATATAATCGACCCATGAGGGGCAGCACGACGTGATCAGCGGCAGCGGCCTCTTGCCCTGGATCAGCCTCTCCTCGAGCTCGCTGGCCTCTTCCATGATGGTCACGTCGGCGGCGAACGAGGTGTCGAACACCGCCTTGAAGCCGAGCCTGCGCAGTATGGCGTAAAGCTTGTTGGTGAAGTTCCTGCCGGTGTAACCGAAAGCCTCTCCGATGGAAACGCGGACGGCGGGCGCTATCTGCACGACGCAGTACTTGTCCGGGTCCCGCAGCGCTTCCCAGGCCCTGGCGGTATGGTCCTGCTCGGTGATCGCTCCCGTGGGGCAGTGCGCGGAACACTGGCCGCAGCGCACGCACGGAGAGTCGGCAAGCTGGATATCGCCCGCAGGCGAGATGCGCGTCTGGATGCCGCGCTCGAGGAACGAGAGCGCCCAGACATCCTGGCATTCCTGGCATACGTGGACGCACCGGCCGCAGAGGATGCACTTCTGCGGATCGAGGTCCACCGCGCGGGTGGATACGTCCTTCGGCAGGTCCTTGAGGAACTGCGGGAAGGATTCCTCCTTGATGCCGAACTCCGCGGTCAGCTTCTGCAGCTCGCAGTCGTTGTTACGCGCGCACTTGAGGCAGTCGTGAGGATGGTTCGAGAGGATAAGCTCGATGACCGTCCTGCGGATCTCGACTATCTCGGGGTCATGGGTGATGATGTCCATGCCCTCTTCAAGAGGGGTGCAGCAGCTCCGAAGCATCTTGTTCGAGCCCGCGACCTTGACGATGCAGATGCCGCACGATGCCGAAGGCGGCAGGTCGGGATGCTTGCAGAGCGTCGGTATCTTTATCTGGACGTGGCGGGCGGCATCGAGGATCGTCGTCCCCTCGGGCACGCGCAGCCATATCCCGTTTATCTTGGCTTTTATGACCTTAGGCATATATTTATTCCTTCAGTATCGATTTGAATTTGCAGACTTCGTAACACCTTCCGCACTTGACGCACATGTCGCCGTTGATCCTGTACCCCTGCTCCCTGTCGCCCAGGATCGCGTTGGTGGGGCAGTTCTTGACGCAGATGCCGCAGCGCTTGCACTTGTCCGCGAGTATCGTATAGCTCATCAGGTGGGTGCACTTGTGGGCGCGGCAGCGCTTGCCCTCTATGTGTTCCTTGTATTCGGCCTCGAAATATTTGAGCGTCGAAAGCACCGGGTTGGGCGCGGTCTGCCCGAGGCCGCACAGGGAGGCCTTGCGCATCGAATGCGAGATCCGGTTGAGCTGCGCGACGTTCTCCGGCTTGCCCGACCCTTCGGTGATCTTGTTGAGTATCTGCAGCATCTGGAAGCCGCCGATCCTGCAGGGCGAGCATTTGCCGCACGACTCGTCGACGCAGAAGCCCAGATAGAACTTCGCGATGTCGACCATGCAGTCGTCCTCGTCCATGACGATCATCCCGCCCGACCCCATGATCGATCCCAGCTTCTGCAGGTTCTCGTAATCGATGGGTGTGTCGAGGAACTCCTTCGGTATGACGCCGCCCGAGGGCCCGCCGGTCTGCACGGCCTTTATCTCCTTGCCGGAGAGGATGCCGCCGCAGATGTCATAGACTATCTCGCGGATCGTGATCCCCATCGGGACCTCGACGAGGCCCGAATTGCGGACCTTGCCCGTGACCGCGAAGACCTTGGTGCCCTTAGAGGTCTGGGTGCCGATCCTGGCGAACCAGTCGGCGCCTTTTTCGAGAATGGCCGACACGTTGGCCAGCGTCTCGACGTTGTTGATGACCGTGGGCTTGTCCCAGAGGCCCTTTACCGAGGGATACGGCGGACGGGGACGCGGGGTCCCGCGCCTGCCCTCGATCGAAGCGATAAGGGCGGTCTCCTCGCCGCAGACGAACGCGCCCGCGCCGAGCCTGACCTCCACGTCGAAACTGAAATCCGAGCCGAGTATGTTCTGCCCGAGCAGCCCTGCCTCGTATGCCTGCCCGAGCGCCTTCTTGATGCGCTCGACGGCGAGCGGGTACTCCGCCCTGATATAGAAATATCCTTTGGTGGCGCCGATGGTATAGGCGGCTATGATCATGCCCTCGATGACCGAGTGCGGGTCGCCTTCCAGGACACTGCGGTCCATGTAGGCTCCCGGGTCACCCTCGTCGCCGTTGCAGATGACGAACTTCTCTTTCGAAGGCACCTGGCGGGCGAACTTCCATTTCATCCAGGTCGGATATCCCGCCCCGCCGCGTCCGCGCAGGCCGCTCTTCTTGAGCTCTTCGATGACCTTCTCAGGGGTCATCTCCGTAAGGGCCTTGCGCAGCCCCTCGTACCCGCCGGCCTCGAGATATTCCTCAAGGCTTTCCGGGTCGATGCGGCCGCAGTTGCGCAAAACTATGCGCACCTGCTTCGGCTCGGCGCGCAGCGCCAGCTCATCGATGACCCTGTCGTGGCGTATCGTCTCCTCGATGATGCGCTCGACGTCGGTCTCGGCGATATCCTTGTAGACAATGTCGCCGGGGACGATCCGGACCACGACGCCGTGGTTGTATACGCCGATATCGGCGACACGCACCACCTGGATGTCGTCACTGAGATTCTTCTCCCTGAGCGAGTTCAGGAACAGGGTATAGAAATCCCTGGTCTTGTCGTCAGCCGTGTCCTTTATCATTATGGTTTTACGGTACATATTATTCCTTCACCTTGAAATCTATGATATGGTCGTTTATAAGCATCTTGCCGGAAACGTGCTTCTCCATGATCTTGGCGGCCACTTCCCGGTCCACCCTGCCGTAGATGACGGCCGGGAGGGAATCCACCTTGACCTCGACGAGCGGCTCGGCATAGCACATCCCCAGGCACCCGCACTTCTCGATGGCTATCTGGATGTTGTGCTTCTTCGCCTCTTCGACGAGCTCTTTGAAAACCTCTTCAGCCCCTGCCGCAATACCGCAGCTCGACATGCCGACCCTGATGTAATCCCTTCCCCGGTCCTTCCCGGAGGCCCTGGCGGCGTTCTTTATGTCCTCACCGGTAAGCTTCTTCATCTCATTCCTCTTTGCAATATTTCGAGAGTATCTCGGTCAGTTCGCTCTTCTTGACCTTGCCGTAGACCTTGTCGTCGACCATGATGACGGGAGAGAGACCGCAGCAGCCGAGGCAGCGCACCACGTCGAGATAGAAGTTCCCGTCCTTGGTCGTCTCGCCTTCCCCGACATGGAGGATGTTCTTGAGCTCGGCGAGGATATCCTGCCCGCCCTTCAGATAACAGGCGGTGCCCATGCACACCGAGATGCGGTGCTTGCCGGGAGGAGAGAGTTTGAAATAGTTGTAGAAGGTGATGACCTCGTAGATGCGCGCCAGCGGCACTTCCAGCATCGTCGAGAGCTCGAGGGCGAGCTCGCGGGGCACGTACCCGTGATGGTTCTGGATCTCGTGGAGGATCATGATGAGGTTCCCCTCCTTGTCCTTCCACTTATTGACCAACTCTACGACTTCTTCAGATATCTTCTGCTGTTCCATCTTCATTCCGCCTTATATATAAAAGGAATTAAAATAAAAGCCCAGCCTGCCTGTTTACGGCCTCCGTATCATCATCGATGTAGGGGTTGTATCCGAGTAGGAACTACGGCGGGAGTATTCGAAAAACCTTTATTCCTCTATCGGAATTAAGATTATAACACCGGGCAGCCGGATTGTCAAATCCAAAATTTGGCGGATTTGAGCCTGAAAAAGACTAAGCAGCTGACGGCTTGATGAGACTGAGAACGGCCTGGGCGACTTCGAAGGGTTCGATGCGTTCCATGCATTCCTGGTGGGCCCTGGAGCACCGGGCTTTCATACAGGGACGGCACCCGACCGGACTTTTCACCACTGCGTTGCTGGATGACCAGGGGCCGTAGCGCCTTTCATCGGTCGGCCCGAAAACCGCCACTGTGGGCACGCCCAGATAACTGGCGAGATGGAGGTTGCCACTGTCGTTGGTGATGACAACTCGCGCGCGGGTCATCAGGCAGGCCAGCTGGGGAAGGGTTGTCCTGCCGGCAAGATCGACCACGGCGGGATGCTCGGAGCTTATGTATTCGGCAAGCGGCCTGTCGTCGGCGTCGCCGATCAGTACAACGGGCAGCCGTATCTCGCGGGAAAGGAAAGCGACGAGTTCCGAGAACTTTTCTTTAGGCCAGCGCTTCAAAGGGCTGCGCGCGCCGGGCGAGACGATGATAAGTCCTTTGCCGTGGATACCGTGCTCGGCCAGAAGCCTGTCGACATGCAGGTTGTCCTGAGCCTTCGCCGGCATGCTTTTAGGCGGCGGACAGGCAGCCCCGGGCGGATTCCCGGCTTTCGCCAGATGGATGCGGGAAGAATGGGCTTCCCCGCACGCGGCCTTCTTCACAGGCCGACCGAGCAGCTGGAACAGCGTGTTGCGCAGGTCGACCACCAGGTCAAAACGCTCCCGCAAAAGACCGAAGAAAATCCCGGCCTGCACCGGAAGCGGAGCGCGCTTATCGAACGGGATGAATTTGGCCACGGCGGGATTACCGGCGAAGATACCCTCGGCCCTGGGGCCGGCGACGACGGTTATGGCCGCTTCCGGGAACCGCTCCCGCAGGAGGTCGAGCGCGGGGAGCGTCAGGATCACATCCCCGATGTTCGTTAAAGAGACGAATAGTATCTTCTTAACCGGCATAATCGGATTCTACGATTCTGCGCACTTCAGAGATGACATCATCCACGGTGATGGCCTTCATGCAGCGGTTATCGGCGCAGTCGACGACATGGCAGGGGATGCTGCACCCGGTGCTCTTGCGCAGCACCACGGTGTGCTCCGCCTGGACCGGTCCGGTAAGGGCCGGGTCCGTCGGACCGAAGAGCGCGATGATATGCCTGGCGCCGGACGCGGCGGCGATGTGCAGAGGGTCGGAATCAGCGGTGATGAATATGTCGGCGCATTTGATGAAGGCGGCGAATTCCTTGAGGCTGCAGACCCCGCACAGGGAGAGCACTTCCACCCCGCTCTCCCTCCCGATCTCCTCAGCGAGCGCCTTGTCCTCGGGGCCGCCCGTGACGATCACTTTGGCCGAGAACTCGCGGGAGAGCCGGCGGGCAAGCGCGGCATAGTTCTCCCGGGGCCACCGCTTCGGCAGCCAGTTGCCGCCCGGGTTGATCGCGACCAGGAAATCCGAATCCTCGCAGAAATCGGAGACGAGAGCGTCGATCTTCTCCAGATGCTGGTCGTTGATCGGGAAATCCGTGTGCCTGTCGCGGACCTCCAGTCCCGCCTGCCCGAGCAGGTCAAGATAATAATCCGCCCGGTGGGTCGAGAATATATCGGGCGCGGTGAACGCGCGGGTGAGGAGAAAGTCCCTCTTGCCCGTCCGGTACCCGATCCGTTCCGTGATACCGGCAAGCGTGCACAGCAGCGCGCGGCTGAATGACCGGTGCAGAAGAAAAACCTTGCTGAAACGGCGCCTCCTCAGCTCGGCGCAAAACGTGAGCATCCCCCCGAATCCCTTATGGGCGCCCTTTTCATCGAAGATGATGATCTCATCGAGGTAGGGGTTGCCGCGCAGGACCTCGAAACAGCGGGGCGGGATGGCGCAGGCGATCGAGCTGTGGGGGAAATTGTACCTGAGGTTCCTGATGACAGCGGTGGAAAAAAGGACGTCCCCGACCCGGTTTACGTTGAACAGGAGTATATTGGCGTCTCTTCCGGCAGTCATAAGGCTATGCGGGCTTTAGACATTCCTCGTAGACCCCTTCCGTTTGGGCAGCCATTTTCTCAAGAGAGAAGTTATCCGAGATGAACTTGCGGGCATTGTTGCCGAGGGTGGCCGCCAGGTCGGGGGCGTCAATGAGCCTCAGGATCCCGGACGCGAGACTGTCGGGGTCGCCCGGTCTCGCCAGGATCCCGTTCTCGCCGTCCCTGATGAGGTTCAGAATGCCTCCAACGGCGGAGCCGACGACCGGCTTTCCCCAGGCCATCGCTTCCATGAGGCCCAGGCCGAGCCCTTCGTTGAGGGATGGCATCACGAAGATGTCCATGGCGTAATACGCCTCCCGCACATTGTTCACCGAAGGCAGGAAATGGACTCTTTCCTTAAGGCCGAGCTCGGCGGTCAGTCTGCGCAGGGAATCCTCCGTCTTGCCCTCCCCCACTATCATAAGCTGGGCCTCCGGCACGCGCTTCAGGACCGATGCGAACGCGCGGATCAGGAACGGCTGTCCCTTGACCTCTGAAAGGCGCGCGACGATACCGATGACCGGTCCCGACGGATCCAGACCGAACGAGGTCCGCACCGTCTGCCGGCTCTTCGGCGCATCCAGGCGCAGCCCCTCCGTATCTACGCCGCTGTACACCAGCCGTATCCTCTCCTCGGGGACCTTGAAATCCTGTTTCAGATGTTCCCTGACCGAGCCGCTTATCGCGATCACGCGGCATCCAAGGCAGGGGAAAAGCTTGCGGAAAAATCTCGCGCCCGGGAAAAAACCGTGGAAAGTGGAGACGAACGGGACGCCCGTGGAACGGGAGACCGAATGGGCGAGCACCTGCGTCACGCGCGTGTTGGCGTGGATGATATCTATCTGATGTTCCTTCACCCGGGTGGAAAGGATCCGGGCGCTCGGGATAAGCTTGAAGAGATCGATCTCGGATTTCGTCCTGATAGGTATCCGGATGAAGATGATGCCCTGCTCGGTGAAACGGGTCACCCGGTTCCCGCCGCTGGAGGCGACGAAGACGGTATGCCCCCGATCCTTAAGCGCTTTCGAGAGCGACAGGATATAGCTGGTTATGCCGCCTGTATCAAGATGGGTCGACAGGAAAAGTATCTTCATCTCATCTCTTCAGGTCTAAAAGCGTGTCCAGGGACGCCAGAACTTCTTCCGGAGTGATGGCCGCCATGCAGCGGCCGCGACCGCATTTCGAACGGTAGCAGGGCGAACAGGGCATTTCCTTGCGCAGCAGCACGAACTTCCTGGCCGGCGGCAGATGACGTTTCGGATCGGTCGGCCCGAAGAGCGCGATGAACGGAGTGCTGACCGCCGCGGCAATGTGAAGAGGGGCCGAATCCGCCGAAATATACGCGGAACACTTGCGGACAAGGCAGGCGAGCTGGTTGACGGTGAATTTCCCGCAGGAATTGGCCAGCTTCGCCGCGGGAACGGCGGCGACGAGCGCTTCGGCCGCAGGGATGTCTTCCTCGGTGCCGGTCAACACGACCCTGATGTCCCTTCTGGCCAGGTCAGCGCACAGCTTTGCCATGTTCTCTTTCGGCCACACCTTGCTCGACCAGCGTCTGCTCGCTCCCATGTTGATACCCACCAGCGGCCGGGACGAATCGATCCAGTGGGACTTGAGGAAATCGAGCGCCGATTCCTCGTCGCCCGGCCCGGGCCACAGCTCAAGCTGCGCTCCCTCGCGCTCGATCCCCAGCGGCTGGAGCACCCTGAACTGATGCGAGACGGGGTCGAGACCCTTCTTGTCGTCCTTTATACCCTTGTTCAGGAGAAAACCCAGTTTGCCGTTATCATAACCGTAGCGGTCCCTCGCCAGGCTCAGAGCCGCGAGAAGATGGCTTTTCCGATTGTTCTGCAGGTCCACCGCGATATCGAACATGCGCTTGCGCAGCGAGTCACCGAGCTTCAGCAGCCCGGGAAGACCCTTGTCCCTGTTCGAGAAATCGCAGGTGATCAGCTCGTCGATGAACGGGCACCTCTGGACGATGTCCCGGGAGGCCTGACCGACGACCAGCGTCAGGCGATAGTTGGGACGGGGGAACCTGGCGCGTATTGCCTTGAGGGCCGCGGTGGAAAGGATTATGTCGCCGAGAGAACTGAATTTCATGACCATGACCCTGGAACCGCGCAGGGCCTCCTCATAGACATCAAGCGTGCTCTTGACCATCAGCTCGAGGCTGTACTTCTCCCTGACCCTGGAGACGGCTTCCTCGGCCATCTCCGCCGCAAGTTCCCTGTCTTTGATGAGCTTGAGGACCGCCTCGGCGATCGCCTGCGGGTCCGCGGGCGGCACGAGAAGTCCGTTGCGGCCGTCCTCGATGATATCGACGACCCCGCCGACTCCCGTCGCCACCACCGGCACCCCGGCGGCCTGCGCCTCGATGATCACCCTCCCGAACGCCTCCTGCGTCGTCGTGGAAAGAACGAGCAGGTCCAGGTGGGAGAGTATCGAGGGGATGTCCTTCTGGTTGCCGAGGAACTGGGTGTTCTCCCACAGCCCCAGCCGCTTGACCAGCACGCGCAGCTGCTCCTTGTACGCGTCTTTCGAGGAAGGCGCGTCCCCGACTATCCATATCTTGACCGGCACCTCCCTCGCCACCCTGGCCATCGCCTTGATGAAATAAAGATGGCCTTTGATCGGAGTGAGCCTGCCGATTATGCCTACGTTGTATTCCTTCTTCGGCGCCGGATCCACGGGCCTGTACCTGAACTTCTCGAGATCGACGCTGCGCGGGATAAGCCGTATCCTCTCCCGCGGCACCCCGAAATCCTCGATCATATGCCGCGCGATGACATTGCTCAGCACGATGACCTTCTTCCCCCACCCCATGACACTGCTGAAGAGATGGCGGGTGTAATAGCCGTGGCAGGTCGTCACGAATACACGGCGCGTGCGCCTGCAGGCGAAAAAGGCGATCCAGGCCGGCACGCGCGACCTCGCGTGGACGATATCGATGTTCTCCTTCTCGATGATCTCCGCCAGGCGCGGGATCGTGCGGATGATCGAGACAAGGCTCTTGGCGTTGACCGGCAGCTGGTAATGCACGGCCCCGCGTGCCTGGAGGTCGGGGACAAGGACCCCTCCGTTCGATACGACGACAGACTTGTGTCCGGCCTTGACCAGGTGGGCCGCCAGGTCCACGGTGCCGCGTTCGACGCCTCCAACGTTCAACTCGGGAAGCACCTGCAATACGTTCATTGCGATATCACCTTTCGTAAAGCCTGCCTGACCCGCGCGCTGTTGTCGAGCCGCGCCCGGGCCGGCCTTTCGCTGAATATCCTCTCGATCGCCGCGGCGATCCGTTCCGGAGCGGCGACGATGACGTTACGGTTACGAGTCAGGCCCGCCAGGAACTTGGCATGCCTCGGACCGAGGCCGGGCACGTCGAAGACGACGACATAAGCTTCGCTGCTGGCCGCCTCGGAGATCATCGATATGCTCTCCGGCGAGCAGACGACCACCTTGCATGTGCCGAGGATACCGCCCACGGCGAACGGCACGTTCGCTTCGTTGGCGATGACAAGCATGCGGGCATCAGCGCATTCTTCCTTGACCGCGCGCTCGGCATCGGGGGAAGTCCGCCGGGAAGTGGTGGCAAGTACCTCAGCCCTTCCCCTGCGCGCCGCCTCGTTCACCTGCCGGCAGACGAGCCGCACCGTTTCCACGGGCAGCTTGAAATCCTTCGTATCTCCACCGAACAGGATACCTATGCTGCGCGCCGCCTCATCCACACGCGTCTCGCGGGAGAGCAGCTTCGCCTGTTCCCCGAGGTAATCGTCATCGATCAGGTTCAGGGCGCCTTCCACGCTGACTACGTTGCGTGCCCTGGGAGGGCGGTCGTGCGCGGGCATGACCACAAGGTCGAAACGGTCCAGGGACACCAGAGAGGGTCTCATCACGCACAGCGAACGCGCGTCGTTCTCCCTGGAAAGGATATAGTTCACCGCGGACAGCGAAGACCCGCAGGAGATGATGATATCGTACTTGCCGCGGGTAGCCGCGGAGAAAGAGACCGGATCGAGCAGGCGGCGCAGGCACAAAAGGCACCCTCTGCAGATATGACGTCCCGATATGATGTTCAGCGGGGAGGCCAGCGCCTGGGAAAGCCTGTCCCTGAACTTTATCACGACCGTCGTGACCGACGAGCGGATGCCGCGCTCGGCAAGCACGCGGGCCGCCTCGCGCGCCAGGGACTCCGACTGCCTCAGATGGCCGGTCTTGCCCTCAGAAAGTATGAGAATACGCCTCTCGTTCGAATGCTTCCAGACCTTGTAGGGCCACAGGTACTCGTGCGGGTAGCGGCGTATATGGCCCTCGAAAAGGCCGACGAGCCTCTGGAGATTGTCCTTCACGTCCTTCTCGAGGTCGCCGCTGCGGGACAGCTCGAAGGGGCTGCCGATGGTGATCTCTATCGAGGGGCCGTCGACACGCCGGAAAAAGACGGGCACGATGGCGCATCCGTATTTAAGCCCCAGGCGCACTGCTCCCGAAGACATGGACGCTTCCTTGCCGAAGAACCCGACCCGGGTCCCCGTCTTGCCGCCCTGGTCGATGGTCAACCCCGTCGACTCGTTCTCCTTGAGCAGCCGCACCAGTTCACGCGTCTGTTCCTTTCTCTGGATAAGCCGGCAGCCCTTGCGGGTACGATACCCGTTAAGCAGCTTCTCGACGCGGGGGAGCTTCTGGTCGCGCACGAACATGCTGAAAGGTATCTTCAGGTGGACGCTGAGGATGTTCGCAAGCTCCCAGCTTCCCGCGTGCACGGAGCAGAGAAGGACTCCTTTCTTGCGCGCGAAGGCTTCCCGAATATGCTCAACGCCCTCAAAACGCACGTACCTGCGCGCGTACGCGTCGTCTATCTGAGGGATCAGGAACACCTCGATGAAATTCTGCCCGAAGCTCCGGAAGCAGTCCTTCGTGCAGCGCCTGAGCTGGGCGGGGGACATGTTCTCGCCGAACGCGGTGCGTATGTTGGCATACGCGATCTCGCGGTGCTTGAAGTCGAAGAGGAACGCCATCTCCCCGATCAGGCCGCCGAGAGCGAAACTGGCGCGTTTCGGCAGGGCCCTGATGACAGGACCGATGACCTTAAGCAGTGAACAGGCGGCGTAATCTGCCAGTGAGTTCATCTTCATTACCTTTTATCCTCAATGCCACCCTGAGCGAATAGACGGCGATGCCTTCCGCCTCCAGACGTCCGATCGGAAGGCGCATCCAGTCTTTCTCGGTGGTGACTACCGCTTTGATATTGTTTTCCCTGCAGGCGCCGATGATCCGCGAGGCATCTTCCTCCCCGTACCGGTGATGATCGGGGAATGCGAGACGTACAGAAGGCCTTATCCCTGAGCTCCGGCAGCTCTCGAAAAAAGAAGCCGGATTGCCGATACCACAGACCAGACAGGCTTCGGTCACCTCTCCCGGCCGCGCCTCCCTGCCCTGCCTGAAGATCCCCCGGGATGCGTGCTCGGAACGGACGATGAGAGCCTTGTCGTTGAGCGCGGCAAGGGACCTTTCCAGCGGCGCCGTATCGCCGGCAAGGTTGCAATTGGTCAGGACGAACGCATCGGCCCGGCGAAGGGCCGAAAGCGGTTCCCTGAGAGTCCCTCTGGGAATGAGGCAGGAATTACCGAAGCCGCGCGCGTCCACACAGACGATGTCCAGGTCCTTGGTGATACCCCACTGCTGAAAACCGTCATCAAGGATCACCGCTTCACAGCCGCGGAGCGCGGCCTCGCCGCAGCCCTTTACCCTGTCAGCAGAGATAATGACCTCGAGACCCGGGATGGATCTTTTGAGCATCCCCGCCTCGTCGCCGAAACGGCCGAAATCCGTGTCATCCCCCCGGAGAGGGCGGCCGTAACCGCGGCTCACCACGGCCGTCTTGCGGCCGTCAGCGATCAGGGAGCGGGCGATATGCGCCACAAGGACGGTCTTGCCGGTCCCGCCCAGGGTTATATTACCCACGCTGATGACCTTGAGAGCCGGCCGGAAAGGTCTTGCCCCCCTGACAGCGGCAAGAGCCCGGATAAAAAGCGAATAGACAAGCGACAACAGGTAAAGGGGGAGCTTCACCAGGGAAGCCGCCGGCCCCCTTTCTTCGTCTGTCGCCAGAGCCAGAAAATATCTTCTTAGAGACATGTTTTCCCGTCTGAAAATTCCAGAGTATTATATCGTCAAATCCCTAAAATCCCAAGCACTTTCAGCTCTGTGGAGAGAAGGGAACGGCGGGAAAAAGGGGTAAATGCAGACTGATACCCGGCGATAGTACCCCGCGCTAGTTTGGATTTGCGCGGGTATGCCCTTGTGGGCTATGCCAGCTCGACCCTCAGTTCGGTCACGCCTGAACGCAGTAAAGAGGCCCTTACCAGGTGCCCTTTGGGCGAGCAGGGGACTTCTTTCCCGTTGCAGGTCACCTTTTTGACAAGCAGGACAGAAGCGGGGGAGCGCAGGACCCGGGCGCAAGCGGAATACCGGACGTGGAGGATACTGCCGTTGAAGGCAAGGCGGACATCGATCGACCCGCCGGAGAGGTCGGAAGCGGTGAGTTTCGGCGCGATAAGCAGGTCGCCGAGGGAGAACTTGATGCCCAGCACCTCCTGAGTCAGCGTATACAGATACCAGCTCGCGGAACCGGTGAGGTAAAGATAGAGCCCTCTTCCCTCCCCGTTGAAATATTCGGGAAGCACCGGAGGCACCTGGGCGCGTTCGGAGAACGACATCTCACGGATCGAGGAGAACACCTGGGCGCCTTCCCTGACGAATCCCCGGGAATAAAGCGCATTGGCGAGCATGACCGCCATGTGGTTGAAGAAAGCGCCGTTCTCCTTGTCGCCGTACGAGAAGCCGAACGCCCGTCCCAGTTTCATCTGGACCGGACCGAAATCGGTATTCAGACGGTAACCGCCAAGGGTCTTGTCCCTGAGGTACGAATTGAGCGACTTCCAGACGCGGGCAACCTGCCCGTCCGTCGCCACCCCGCTCATCACCGCGAACACCTGGCCGGTAAGGGTCATGCGCACCGAGCGTCCCCTGACACCCTCGACCCGGCGCCCGTCGTTATCGTAATAACCGTTGAAGAAGCCTTCGGGAAGCCATTCCTTCTTCGAAAGCCAGGCGGACATGTGGGTGTATTTCGCCTTGAGATCGGCGATCAGACGGTCCAGCGGGACATCGACGGTATGGCCGCTCGGCCTGAGCGTCGCCTCGAAATATGTGCCGAGCCTGGACTGTTTTTTCCCCGGATCGCCGTAATCGACCGGGCTTCCCGCGCAACGGTCAAGCAGCAGGGTCAGTTCCTTCATCAGAGGCACGGTGCCGCGCCTGACCGAAAGCGCCTCAAGGAATGAGATGACATCCCGCAGGATATAGCAGTACATGAAGCTGAAAGCGACGCTTTCCCCCTTCTGAGCGGCCATGTCCAGGCCGTCGTTCCAGTCGGCGTTCTCGAGCCTGGTGACATTGTGGCCGCCCACATTGAAGAACTGCACGAGCGCCTGCACAAGGATATGCTCGAGTATGCTTCCCCTGTACACGCGCCCCGAGGCGTCCCTCAGGAGGAAATCCTTCTGCGCGAACGAGCGGTCGACGGCGTGCGCGCGTTTTATCTGGTGGTCGCGGAAATAGGTCTGCGGGGCCAGGAGGAAATCAAGGTCGCCCGTCCGGTTGACGTAAAGGCGCGTGGTCAGGTAAGGCCAGACGCCGTGGTCCATCCAGACACGGTTTATCCTGTTGCGGTCCGCCAGAAAACCTCCGTCGCCGGTGATGATCGTGGCGTTCGAGCCGTCAAGCCTGACTCCCGCGAAACTGCGGCGGATTATCCCGCCGGCCTTCTCCGGCTCGGTCAAAAGGAGCGCGAGTGCGTCCTGCCAGAGGTCGCGCCATCCCCTCCCTCCCTTGCCGTAATCGAAATGCGGCAGGAACGAACAGCCGAACAGCTTGCGCAGTGTCGGCTGGAGGGTCACCCAGGCGAGCCATCCGTTGCGGTCCCTGTCGCCGAAGTCAAAACGCGCCGAAGAGAGGTAGGAACGCCAGTACTGTTTCGTCCGCTCCAGCTCCCGTCCGACCTTGGCCGGCCTGTCCAGCTTCCGGAAGAAACGGTCCGCTTCGGCCCGGCTTTCGGCGATGCCTGCGATAAGGATGAATTCGACGCCCGCGCCTGCCTTGAGCGTCCGGCCGGCGAACCTGAACGCCGCGCATGCCTCTTTGCCGTCGAACGAAGGCTGCGTCCGGTTGAACGCGGGGAGATCCTTTTCGACCGCGTCAGGATGCAGGATGTCGGATGAGCCCAGGAAGCTGTCCAGGGTGGGATACTGGCCGCGGGGAGGCTTCCCCTGGCCCTCGTAGCCGCGGACAAAATATCCCGTCCTGTTCTCACGGTGGCCCTTCTCGTCGAAGATCATCGTCGGACGGAGGGTTATCCCGAACCTGTCGAGCTCCACGCGGTTGAGCAGGGAGCTGACGTGGCGGTGATCGCGCAGGTTCTTTTCCGACCTCCCGTAAAGAGGCAGGAACGAGACGGCCTCAAGCGGAATGCTCCTGCCGGAGACATTCCGGATGGTCACCCGCATCACTTCCACGGGAACGTCATGGGGGATGAAGTTAAGCACCTCTATGTCCAGGCCGGCGGCCTTCTTGGCAAGCTTCTGGTAAAGGAATCCGGCCTCAAGGCGGTCCTTATGGGGCTCAGAAAGACGGATCAGCTTCTTCCCTGCCCTGACGAAAAACTCCCTGCGGCACATCAGGTTATTGCGTACGTCCTCTATGGAAGCCGGGACGGTAAGGAAATGCTCATTGTCGCTTTTTATGTCGCCGGCGAGGTTCGGGCTGATGCTGCTCAAAAGCGAACCGCGGGAATCGGTGAGCGGGAAATACAGGGGGAACCGTTGCGGGTCGTCGATAACGAATGTGCCGTGGTCGTCGATGAATTTATATATCATTTGAGGAGGTTGGCTAACAAGGGGACGGGTCCGCGAGGGACATCCCGCTAAAAGGGGACGTTCGCCGCGGGACATGCCTTTAGGCGTGTCCCGAAGGGGAACGTCCCCGCCTTAAGCTTTTCTGAATACACACAACCAAAGATCTACGCCTGCTTCTTCGCCTTGAGCTTCTCTATCGAGTCGCTGAGCGCTTTCTTGGCGAGGTCCTGGCAGCCGAAACCGAACGCGAGGGCGAACGCCAGCCCGATCGAGCCGAGGACGATCCCGACGATAAGCTCGATGATCCGCTGGCCGATACCCAGCTGTTCGAGCGAGATCATCACGGTGAAGACCACGACGATCACCTCGACCGCCTTTGAAAGGATGGCGGCGTGGGAGAGCCCGGCATTGGAGGCGGCCGTCTTGACGACGGTCTGCAGCAGGGTCGCCACGAACATTCCCAGGATCAGTATGAAGACCGCGGCGATGATGTTCGGGACGAACAGCACGATCTGGTTGAGCAGGTCGGCGGCCTGGGTAAGGCCGATGGCGTTGACCGCGACCACGAGCGTGACCAGGAGACCGAGCCAGTATATGATCAGGCCCATCAGCTCGCTGAGGGAGTAGTGAAGCCCCCCCTTCGAGATCATGCTGTCGATCTCTATCTTCTTGGAAAGGTCGTCCAGCTTCGACGACTTGCATATCTTGGTGACAAGCGCCTTGAGCAGCTTGGAAAGCAGCCACCCGACAAGGAGTATGACCAGTACCAGAAGGGCATTAAGCAGGAATTGCGTGATCTGGGTCAAGACGGTCTTCGCAGGTTCGATGAGTACTTGAAGATTTCCCATCACCTACCTCCTTTTTATTAAGGTAAAATACGTTTTTAAGTCTATCATAGGCTGCAGGATGTGTCAACAGTTAGGAGGGGATCAGGCCTTGGCTTTTATGTTCTTGATCACCGCCGGGCAGATCGACCAGTCGCCGAAACGGTCGTTGATGGTATCGACCGCGCTCAGCAGGCGGCGCCGCTTCCGGTCGGTCTCGAAAAGCCTGTTGTCCTGGGTCTGTGAAAGGACTGAAACGCTGACCCCAAGGCCGCGGACGCGAAGCCCCCGCTGGGGGAAACCGCGGAAGATGGCCACCGCTCTCTTCCATATCTCCTCGGGATCGTCGGTCGGGTCGGCGAATGTCTTCTCCCGTGAATAGAACCCCTCCGCTCCCCTGAGATAAAGGTGGGCGACCCTCGATTCAAGGCCGTACGACCGCAGCCGCGCCCCGACCATCTCGCACAGGAGCCGGATCCAGGCCTCGATGTCCTGTGGCCGGCTGAGCTCGCGCTCAAGGGTGTAGGAATGGCCGACCGATTTCGGCGGCGGCGCCGGATCGCGCCAGCAGGCCACCTCGTCGTCACCTATCCCCCGGATCACCTGATGCATCCAGACGCCGTTCTTGCCGAACCGCTCGGCCAGGCGTTCCACGGGGACGGCGGCAAGCTCGCCGAGGGTGTAGACGCACATCTCATTGAGGTACCGTTTCATGTGCGGCCCGATGCCCGGCACCTTTTCCACGGGCAGGGGACGCAGGAAATCCTCCACCTCGCCTGCCCCGACCACAAGCAGACCGTCGGGCTTGCGCGCCTTGGCGGCCATCTTTGAGATGGTGCGGGAAGGGGCGATGCCGACGGAGCCGGTGATACCCAGTTCGCGGCGGATCCATGATTTGATCTCCTTCGCCGCCAGTTCCGCGTCGGCAAGGCTTCCCGAGCCGGTCATATCGAGGAAAAATTCGTCTATCGAAGCCCTTTCCATCCTGTCCGCATAGCCTTTGAGCATCTGCTCGATCCGGTCCGAGGTGTACATGTACCGCGCCGAATCGCAGGGGACGAAGGCCGCGGTGGGGCAGAGCGCGAAGGCGTCGACGCTGAGCATCCCGGACTCGATGCCGCAGGCCTTGGCCTCGTAGGAGCAGGCGGCCACCACCGTATAATACTTCTTCCGGCGGGAGCCGACGATGACCGGCCTGCCGCGCAGGGCGGGGTTGATCGCCTGCTCGATCGAGGCGAAGAACGCGTCCATATCCAGGTGGAGGATTATCCTGCCCATAAATGAAAACGGACCGGTGGAATGGGAACGGTTCCCATCGCCGGTCCGATTACTGAAGCGGTGTCGCCAGCCACGACATCGTCTCGGTGTCGAGGCAGAGGCGGTACGATTCGGTCTTGTCGGTCACGCTGAAGAAATACAGCACCGCGTTGCCGTGCCGCTCGCTCCAGCTGAAATTTATCTTCTCTATGGCGCAGCGCGCGCCCTGGCCGAGGATAAAACGCAGCGGGACTATCTTCCCCTTCGCGAAACGCGCGGTCACCTCGGCATGCTCCCATTTCTCGCCATGGTCTCCCGGCATCTTCCTGTCCCACCGCGCCTGCTGGCTAAACATATTTCCTCACCACTGTTACCACCCTGCCCAGAATCCTCGTAACGGGAGTACAGGGTATGGGTTTATACTTTTCGTTCGCCGGACAGAGGTAGAACTTGCCGCCGATCCTGCGCAGCGTCTTGACCGTGGCCTCATCCTCGAAGAGCGCCACGACCACCTCTCCCGGTTCGGCCTCCGGCTGCCTGCGCACCACCACCAGATCGCCCTCGATGATGCCCGCGTCCTTCATGCTGTCGCCTTTGACCCGGAGACAAAAGAGCCTCTCATACCCGGCCCAATCGGAAGGGCCGGTACCGGCCTGTGCCCTGTCACCCGCCCATTCGTACGGCTCAAGGTATCCCTCGATGTCCTGTTCGGCCAGCTTCGGTTCGCCCGCCGCGACCCTGCCGACGATCGGAAGGCCGAACAGCCTCTGATCCAGCTCGATCCCGCGCGCCTTCTGGCGGCCGAGCGTCAGGTACCCCTTGCGCGCCAGCG
Organism: Deltaproteobacteria bacterium; assembly: GCA_050258655.1. Classification (GTDB taxonomy): domain Bacteria; phylum Omnitrophota; class Gorgyraeia; order Gygaellales; family Profunditerraquicolaceae; genus JBLMZF01. The sequence goes on from JBLMZF010000049.1 coordinate 18,755, forward strand.
CCTCAAGATGGTCGCGGACCGTGCCCGTCGAGGAAAAACCGAACCGGACGCCGATCTCGCGTATCGTCGGCGCCAGCCTGTCCCTCATCACCCGTTCCCGGATGAACCCGAGGATCTCCTTCTGTTTGGCGGTCAATGGTTCCATCATACCCTGACTATACCACACAAATGTGCGGTTGTCAAGACGGCAAAAAAGCGACTTCCGCAAGTCGCTGCAGCAACTGTTGTTGTATGGGCAGAGAAACAAACCGGGGACGTGCCTTCTAATTTATCCCGGGAGGTATTCGGCGGAAAGGAGATTACCCTTCCCGTCGAAGGTGACGAAGATCTTCTCGCCGCGGAACCAGTCGGAGGAAGCGGGCTTGTAGCCCCAGACGACGGAATCGCCTTTCTTGAAGACGGCGACAGGATCCCCGAAAAAACTCCGGGCGGAGGACTTCCCCATCGGCGCGAGCCGGCCCTTATGCTCGAACAGGGCTTCCTTCGCCTTCTGAAAATTGCGCGTCTCCCGGTCCAGTTCGGCGTTCTTGTATCCCGCATCGCGTTTGAACGCGAGCAGCACACTGGCGGCATCGGCCTTTTCGCGGGCGCCGGCGCAGCCCGCAAGCGGCAGGGCAAGAGAGCAGATCAAAGCGATAAGAAGGGACCGTCCGGCCATCCTACGTGCCTCCCTGAGCGCGCTTTTTATCATCGAGCAGCTGCTTGACCAGCTCGTCGATCTCCGTCTGGCTGAGCTTGCGTTCGCCAAAAGCGGTGGTGGCGAAGGAGGGCTTGGGCGCAGCCGGGGGCGGCACAGGCGCGGCTGGTTTCTGCTCTTCCCTGGAGACCGTCACCTTTTCACCCGCGTTGACCGCGCGCAGCCCGTCGAGAGGCGCTTTCGCCTTGCCGATGATCTCGACCGGTCCTTCGGGAACGGGTTTATCGATGACGCTCGCGGGGGTCCGGCCGAAAAAAACACACAGGAGCTTGCCGGGATGGAAAAAGCCGATATCCCCGATGTTGACATCGGTCGTCGTGGACCCTTCCCGGGCCTCAACGGGGGCGGGGAAAAAGATCTCGTCGCCCCACCGCGAGACGGAAGCCTCCAGAGGCAGGCGTTTCGCTATCGACTGCGCGGTGATGGAATCATTGAGCTCGATCGTAACGCTCACGTTCCCCACCCGCATGCAGATCCTGACCGGCTCACTCATATCAGAACACCCCGAAATTGCGAAGCTTGTTCTTCAGTTCCTGTATCTCGGCGTCCTTGGCCTTGAGCGCCTCTTCCTGCGACGAAACGCGCTCCCTGAGCGCCGAGATCTCAGCGTCCCTTTGCGCCATCCCGGCATCGTGTTCCTTCACCGAATCCTTCAGGCCCGCGCAGCACCCGCCGAACATGAGCAGGGCGCAGAGAAACAGTATCCTGTTCATCAGAACTTCTCCCAATGCAAAAGCTCCTTGAGCCCCCTTTTCTGCGGAGCGTGCGGCTGTGCCGCGGGATGACCGAGAGCGACCAGGCTGACCAGCCTGAACCCTTCCGGAACGCCGAGAGCCTGGACGATGCGCTGCGCGTACGGTTTTTTGTCTCCCGCTATCCAGCAGGAACCGAGCCCCAGCGCCGCCGCGGCCACCATCAGGTTCTGGGTCGCCGCGCTCCCGTCCTCGAGGAAATACTTGGTCTCCCTGCAGAACACCGCGACGCATGCCGGCGCCGAGGCCAGGAACTTGCCGTGATCGGTGATCTCCGCCAGCTCCTTTATCTTTGGAGCCGAGGTTACCGCGACGAATTCCCACGGCTGTTCGTTACGCGCTGTCGCTGCCATGCGCGCGCAATCCACCGCCTGCTCAAGCAGTTCCCCGGCGACCGGACGGTCGCTGTACTGCCGGACGCTCCGGCGGCTCTTGAGCGCCTGTATCGCATCCATGTCTTATTCCTTGCGGAGTATAGGCGCTATGCCGCCCAGGTCACCGATCACATTGACCAGGTCGGTGTTGCCCGGGACGACGATCTTGCCGTTGGTGGCCAGCGCCTTCTCGACCATCTCTATCCTGCGCAGCAGCTGGGCGTTGCCGGTGAAATACAGGTTCGCCGCCTCGTTGACGAGCTTGATCGCCTGCGCCTCGCCTTCCGCCTGGAGGATGCGGGACTGCTTGACGCCGTCGGCGGCCTTGATGTTGGCGCGCCGCTGGCCGTCCGCCATCGTCTCGGTGGCGGTGGCGAAATCGACCGCAGCGATCTTCTCGTTCTCCGCCTTGACGACCTTGTTCATCGTCTCCTGGACGTCCTTGGGCGGGTCGATCTCCTTGAGCTCGGTCCTGACGATCTCGATGCCCCAGCTCGCGGTCTCTTCCTTAAGCGTCTTCTGGAGGTCGGCGTTGATGCGGCCGCGCTCGCTGTTGGCGGATTTAAGCGTGAGGGTGCCGATGATGTTCCTGAGCGTGGTGCGGGCGAGGTTGACGATCTGATACTCGTAGTTGTTGACGTTATACTGCGAGCTCTTGACGCTCTCCTCGTCCGGTTTGACCTTGAAATAGACCTGGGCGTCGACACGGGCGTTCAGATTGTCGTTGGTGATGATCTCCTGCGGTTCCGCGTTGACCATGACCTCGGTGACATTGATCTGGTACATGCTGTCGATGACGGGGATGACCCAGTTGAAGCCGGGTGCGGCGAAACGCTGATACCTGCCCATGCGCTCGATCAGTCCTCGATGGGTGGGCCTGACGATGCGGATGCCGCTGATCCAGAAAAGGAAGACTGCCGCCGCTCCAAACCAGAATGCCTGAACCATATTTCCTCCTTCACAGTTAGTGAACATGCACACGGGTGCATACCGGCGCAATTCCGATCAAGCGCCGAGTACCCCTAAGTGAGCTGTCACTTCCTTATACTGACCCTTTTACCCTTCGCAAAGCGCCTGATCACTTCAAGGACCTCCGGAAGCTCGTCCCTGACGACGTCATGCCCCTTGAGCTCCTCCGCGGGGAGGCTCGTGGTCAGCGCGATGCAGAACATCCCGGCGTTCTTCGCCGAGCGTATGCCGAGGTTGGCGTTCTCCACCACCGCGCAGTCGCGGGGCTCGCAGCCGAGCATGCGCGCAGCCTTCAGATACGGGTCCGGGAACGGCTTGCCCCGGCTGACCATGTCACCCGTGACCACAGCGTCAAAGGCATCGAATATCTTCCGGGGCAGTATCAGCCGGACTTCGGCCAGCGGCGTGCTCGTCACAAGGCCGATCTTGTACCCCTCGCGCCTGAGCGATGCGAGCAGTTCCGTGACCCCGGGGAAGATGAAACGCTTGAAATACTTCCTGAAGATGCGCTGCTTTTCCCTGAATACCTTATTGACCAGGGCGGGCGAAAGGCGGCGGTGCTTCCTGCTGAGGAGCTCCCTGAGGGTCTTCTCCCACCTCTCCCCTTCCTTATTATACACGAAGATGCAGTTGACACGGACGCCGACCGGACGCAGCGCCTCGTACCAGGAGATGAAATGGTACGGCATGGAATCGACGATCACCCCGTCCATGTCGAAGAGCACGGCGGTCTTTCTCATGGACAGCTGTCCATCGGCAGGTTCCTCTCTACGAACTGCAGCACCTTCTCCTGGAGCTCGCTGTCGAGGTGGTAGAACTCGAGGCCCATGCCCGGGTAGATCTGCGGCTGTATCTTCTTGTCGACCAGCCACACCACCTTCGCCTGCACCTCGATCGATTCGGCCACGGGGCGCAGCGACAGCCTGACGGTGACGACCTCTCCCAGGGGGTATGCCTTCTCGATGAAGATCAGCATGCCAACCCCGCTGATATTGAGCATCTTGGCCTTGTGGAATTCAGCCTCCCGCGACGTCTTGAGGGATACCTGGACATCGAGCGGCAGCCTCTTGAACCTCCGGCGCAGGTGCTTCTTCTGTATCTCCGCGATGGCCTTGTCCCCCTCGAAGCTGCGCAGCGCCGACTTCTCGTCGTCGTAGAACTCGAACACCCTGTCCAGGCAGACCAGCTCGAACTTCTTCTTTATATGCAGGGGCACCTTGGCCAGCTTCATCCGCGCGTTGTGGTTGACGCAATCCTTGTACGCCAATCCTAAGGCGGAAAGGCCGGTGAAATCGACAAGGCCGACGCTCTCGAGGTTGCAGAGGATGTTCTTATACCCGTTATCGAGGCACCAGCCCACTTTTTCGACCAGGTTCGCAGAATCGATATTGATGTCGCCCGAGAGGTCGAGGACCGCCACTGACTTGACCTTCCTCAGAAAGATCTCAAGCATTACTCCTCCCTTTGGGCCCGGATATCAGGACCGCGTGTGACTTTTGATCGCTTCCTTGTTACGCACCGTCGCGCCCTGGTTCCCGGTGATCAGCCCGCGTGCCGCGGCGCCCAGGGCGCCGGCGCGGGCCTGGTCGGCCAGCAGGGCTGATATCTCGCGGGTGAGGGCCGCGCCGTCATCGACCCGCAGGGCGGCGTTGTGCGAAAGGAACAGCGCGACGATGTCCTTGAAATTGAACGTATGCGGGCCGAACAGCACGGGCTTGCCCAGCGAAGCGGGTTCAAGTATGTTGTGGCCGCCGGTAGGGACCAGCGATCCGCCGACGAAGACGATGTCAGCGATGGCGTAGAAGTACATCAGTTTGCCCACCGTATCGAGCAGAAAGACCTCATTGCCCGTCCTTTCGTTCCCCGTCGTCCCGTGCGCGGCCGAAAGTTCCGAGATCCTGACAGGCGTAAAACCGGCCTCGCGCACCTGCTCAGCGACCTCGCCGCTGCGTTCGGGATGGCGCGGGGCGACAAGCAGCCTCAGGTGCGGGGAACGCTCGCGCAACGACCTGAACGTCTCGAGCACTATCCTCTCCTCTCCCTGATGGGTGCTGGCCGCGATCCACAGCTTTTCCCTGCTGCCGATGCCGAAACTCTGCCGGTAATCGCGGTAATCCTTCTTGAGCTCGTCGTAATCCCGGACCTTGATGTCGAACTTCATGTTGCCGGTCACCCTGATCCTCTCCGGCTTGAGGCCGAGTTCGGCGAGCTTGCGGCCGTCCTGCTCGGTCTGGACACAGAAAAGGGTGATCCGGTTGAGCACCGGCGCCAGCAGCGGCTTGATCAGCCGGTAGCGCGGGAACGACCTGTCGGAGACGCGGCCGTTGACCACGAAGACGGGGATGCCGCGGCGAGCGGCCGAGCAGATCAGGTTGGGCCAGAGCTCGGTCTCGACGATTATCAGCGCGCAGGGGTTGACCCTGTCCAGAGTCCTGTTGACGATAGGCCCGAAATCAAGGGGGAGATAGGTGACAAAATCGCCTTTGCCGGCGATCGATGCGGCGATGGTGTTGCCGGTCGTGGTGATCGTGGAGATGACGAATTTCCTGCCCGGGAAGTCCAGGCGCAGCTCATCGATAAGATGGCGCACGCTGGCCGCCTCGCCCACGCTGACGGCGTGGACCCACAGGGGCCGCTCGAAGCGCTGTCCTTCGGGCAGCAGGCCGAACCTCGTCCCGAACCCGCGGTGCATCTTGCCGCGGACAAGCAGCACGGGCAGATACGCGATCGCGAAAAGCACGAAAAGGATATCGTAAAGTATAAGCATACTTGGATTTCCCGTCATTGCTTCGGAAACCACGCGTAAACACCTCGCAATGACTGTTCTACACCCCGCCTTATAAGGAGGGCGGGTGTGCGCCTCTGCGCTATGCCCTCGGGTGGGCCTTGTCGTAGACCTTCTTGAGCCTGTCCGTCGTCAGATGCGTGTAGATCTGGGTTGTAGCGAGGTTGGCGTGTCCGAGAAGTTCCTGTACAGTCCTCAGGTCAGCCCCCCTGTCCAGCATATGGGTCGCGAACGAATGGCGCAGGGTATGGCAGGAAGCCTGGGACCTGCCCGCCGCGCGCAGGTGTTTCTTCACTATCTCCCTCACTCCGCGGGCGGTGATCCTGGCGCCCCGGCGCAGGTTGGTGAAAACCGCTGCGGAATCCTTTTTCCGGGAGTCGAGATACCGTTTGAGCTGGCCAAGAGCCATATCGCCGGCGGGGACCAGCCGTTCCTTCTTTCCCTTGCCGCGGACCTTGACGATGCCCCCGATGAGGTCTATATCGTCGACATTGAGCCCCACGAGCTCGCTGACGCGCAGCCCGCAGCTGTAAAAAAGCTCGAGGATCGCCCTGTCCCTGAGAGCTCCTTCGTCTTTCCCCGGCAGCGCCTCGATGGCCCGCGCAGTCTCCTCCTCGGTAAGGAAAGCCGGCAGATGCTTGTCCAATTTCGGGCTGGATACCCCGGCAAGGGGGCTGGCCTTGACGAATCCTTCGCGCACGAGGAACTTGAAGAACGACCGCAGGGCTGACAGGTGGCGCGCCACGGTCCTGGCGCTGAGGTTCCTCTCCTTGAGGACGGCGAGGTATTTGCGGATGGTGAAGTAATCTACTTTCTCGACGGGTATATCGCCGAGGAAACCCCGGAATCCCTCAAGGTCGAGCTTGTAGTTCAGAAGCGTGTGCGGCGAAAAATCCTTCTCTATCTCCAGGTAACGCGCGAACTTCTCTATATAACGCTCCATGGCAGATAGTTTACGGCCTAACGCGCGGCCTGTAAAGGCAAAATTACTGCTCGGAAGAGGACTCTTTCTCCTCGTCCTTCTCGCCGGGAAGCTGCTTGCTTATGTAACGGCATTCAGGGAACTTCGTGCAGCCGAAGAACACGCCGCGGCGGGAGCGCCGTTCGATAAGCTCTCCTCCGCAGCCGCTGGGACACTTGACGCCGGTCGTGATGGACTTTGCGCTCTTGCATTCCGGGAAACCGGAACAGCTGAGGAACTTCCCCTTCTTGCCCCACTTGATGACCATGGGGCGGCCGCATTTGTCGCAGACCTCGTTGGTGGAGATGACCTCTTTCTTGATGTTCTGCGAGGCGAAATCGAAGCGCTTCTTGAAAGGCGAGTAGAAATCGTTGAGGACCTTCTCGCGGCCGATCTTGCCCTCCTCGACCTCGTCGAGCTCGTTCTCCATCCCCGCTGTGAACTTGACGTCCATGATCTCGGGAAAGAACTCCACGAGCAGGTCGCAGACCTTGAAACCCAGCTCGGTCGGATGAAGATATCCCCTGATCCTGCTGACGTATCCTCTCTGTATCAGCGTGGAGACGATGGGCGCGTAGGTCGAAGGCCTGCCGATGCCCTCCTCCTCCAGTATCTTGACAAGCGAGCTGTCGGAGAAACGCGGAGGCGGCTTGGTGAAATGCTGGGAAGGCTCCACGCCCGCAAGGGAAAGCTCCTCGCCTTTCTCCATCTCGGGGATAGTGTTCTTTTCCTTCTCCTCCTCCTCTTCCTCCTTTTTATATATCCTTGAATAACCGTCGAAGATGAGGGTGCTGCCGGTCGCGTTGAAACCGTACTTACCCGCGTTGATGACCGAGGTGGTCGAGAAGAAACGGGCCGGGGCCATCTGCGACGAAAGAAACCTGTTATAGATAAGCTCGTAAAGCTTGTACTGGTCCTCGGTGAGCCGCTCTCTGAGGTGCTCCGGGGTCCGCTGGAGCGATGTCGGCCTGATCGCCTCGTGCGCCTCCTGCGCGAACTTCTTGGTCTTGTACACCGGGGGCTTCTCGGGCAGGTACTCGGGGCCGAACTTCCCCTTTATGAGCTCGCGCGCGTGTTCCTGGGCCTCGGGCGCGACACGCACCGAATCGGTCCTCATGTACGAGATAAGGCCGACCGGGGTCTCCTCGCCGATATCGATACCTTCGTACAGCTGCTGGGCGATCAGCATGGTCTTGGCCGAATTGAACTTGAGCTTGTTGAAGGC
>JBLMZF010000050.1:0-35809 GCA_050258655.1 Deltaproteobacteria bacterium
TGTCTCCCCCGACAACAGCACGAACGTCGCCAAACAGCTGCTTTCAGAGGCCTCGAAGCAGGTCGAAGTGCGCGGTGAAATCAATCGGAGGGAGGGCGTGCAGACGATCACGGTGCGTCAGGTCAAAGAGCTGTCCGGTCAGACTGCCGGGCAGGCCCAGGCGAATTCCTCGACGCAGACAGGTTCCTGACGACGCGAAAAAAACCGGAAGTCATTTTGCTTCCGGTTTTTTTTGTCGGCGGGCCCCCGGTGGAGAAAAGTCAATTAAAAGCGGAGCACCGCCCTTGTTACAGTTTTGCCTTTATGTGAAAATTAAAACAATTCGGACACGTACTTTTCCATCAACGTTACACGGAGGTTGTAATGGCGAGAACAGCTGTCAGGAACAGGGTAGCAGCCCGGACCGCACGCAGGCACGCAGGCATTCTCCAGGTGCTCAAGGAAGAACATGACAGGGTCAAGAAGCTCTTCGGGAAGGCGCTCGGCCATCCTGAGACCTCGGAAGAGGTCTTCGCTTCGATCTATTCAGATCTTGAGGCGCACATGCGGGGCGAGGAGCAGTTCTTCTACCCTGAGCTGGAACCGTCGGAGGATGTAAGGGAACTTGTCCTCGAGGCATACGAGGAGCACAACATGGCGAAGATCCTGCTCAACGAGCTGGAGAGCATGAGCTCCGGTGACGAGCGGTGGATGGCGAAGATAAAGGTGCTTGACGAGATCATCGAACATCATATCCAGGAGGAAGAGGGCAGGATATTCCCCAGGGCAAGGAAGATCCTGGGGAAGGAGCGCGAGGCGCAGATAGCCCAGCAGTACCTGGAAGAGAAGCCGGAGCTTGAGGAGGAGCCGCAGGCCGGCGCAGGCGAAGAGGAGCTTGAGGAATTTTAATCATAAAACCAGAGGAGGGTCGCGATGGTCAAGAAGAACAGCCACTTCAAGTTCAAGGGCGCCGTGAAGCACACCGAGAAGAAACCGAGGAAGAAATCGAGTTTCGTCCCCTATGACGATTCCCTCTTCACGAGGGATGACAACGCGGAGGACCTTGTCCGCACCTTCCTGAGGGACACCAGGGGCTATCGCAACAACAGCTACGATTACTACAACGAGGACAGCTCGTCCTTATGGTGAAACCGGTACTGGAATTCCGTCATAAAAAAGCGGAACCCGGTGGTTGAGAGCGCGCCGGTGATGTGAGAAACTGTCATTAGAGTGTGATTATGTCAAAGACAATTGTAAGGAGGAAAAAATGAGGAAAATACTTATCCTGTCTCTTTTCCTCGCCCTCGCGGCGGCGCCGGCGGCGCTTTTCGCCCAGGGCGGGAATGACATGGGCGGCGGGATGAACAACTCGGGCATGATGAACAACACCAGCGGCATGGGCGCGGGCATGACGAACAACACCAGCGGCATGGGCGCGGGCATGACGAACAACACGTCCAATATGTCGGGGTGCCCGCAGATGAACGCTTCCATGGGCAACAACACCTCGTCAATGAACAACTCGTCGTCTATGATGAACAATTCGTCGTCGATGAGCGGTTCGTCCACGGGCGGCGCGGCCTACAGCATGGGCGTCAGCAAGAACGAGACGAACAATACGTCCGGCATGAACGCGAGCATGGGTAACAATACCGGCATGGAGAACAACACCAGCGGCATGGGGGGCATGAACTCGAGCATGGGCAATCTCTCCGGGAACGCCACGCAGGAGAACATGTCCGGCAGTGATTCGGGCGGCTCCGCGTACAGCATGGGCGTCAATAAGAACGAGACGAACATGTCGAACGAGACCGGTAATATGACCGGCAACATGAGCAACGCGACCGGGAACATGTCGCAGGGCATCAACTCGAGCATGGGCAACATGAGCCGCAACCTGAGCAACATGTCCGGTAACAACAGTTCCGGCGACGGCTCGATGATGGAGATGACCGACAACGCGACGACGAAGACCGGCAACGTGTCCACACCGTTGAACGCCAGCATGGGCGGCATGAAGCAGTCCTACACCTATGATGAGAAGAACCAGATGATCAGCGACCTCAAGGACAGGATCAAGGCGCTGGACCTGAGGATCGATACGGCGAAACGGCATGGCGATAACGAGACCGCTCGCGTGATACAGCGGGACAGGGATACGCTCAAGAAGCACCTTGCGTCGGTGAAGAAGGCGAACAGGGATACCTGGGACACGGTCAGCAGCGACACGATGAACAGCATGAACCAGATGAACATGTCTTCTTCTCCCACCGCGATCCAGTAGCGCGGCGGATAAGCGCGTAAAAAAGGCTCCGGGGATATCCCCCGGGGCCTTTTTTTGTCTTCTTCCTACGGTTCTGATTCCATCGACGGGTCCGGTCCCTTGCCGACGATCGGATCGATGCCGAGGACGCTCAGGTACAACTGCAGGCTGGATACCTTCTTGTGGGAGATCCGCACTTCCTCGAAATGGCGCGACAGGAACAGGTTCGAGCACAGCCTGAGGATCGCCGAAATGAGGAAGAGGGTGACCAGAGGATAACCCAGGAGAGGATAGAGATGAGAGGAGAGGAAACCGCCCAGCGAGGCGGCGAAGAACAGTGAAACCCCGTTAAGCAGATTGTAATAGATGAGGCAGAAGACCCTTCTGCTCGAGCTGCAGGAGTCATAGATGAAGTTGGTGGTGCTCAGAGTGAAGCCGCTGAAAAGGAGGCCGGAGAGGAATTCGACCGCGACGAGCTGCCAGGGGGTCGTGGCGAACATCCACAGAATGGGTATGACCGGGATCAGCAGGCCCGTTTCCTTGAGCACCTTGGCGTTGCCGACCACGTCGGCGTGCCTGCCCCAGATCGGCCACGCGATGAGGCTGGCGCATACCGAGGCGAGGTTGACCGCCATGTAGGAAAGATAGCTGAAGTGAAGGTCCCTGAGCATGTGCACGCTGAAGAAGGGGGCGCACAGCTGGGTGGCGAAGGTCATGCTCGTGACATAGAAGATGAACTTGGCGAAATTGGATTCGCGGAACCTGGCGAAGAAGGTCAGGAAGCTTATCTTGCTGGCTGTAGTCTCATGATGCATCGGCAGGTCGTGCATCTGGGCGATGAAGCGGTATGAGATGAAACGGAAGATGAAAGCCGCTGAAAAGAGCATCGCGAAGCTCCATGCCATCGAAGTCATGTTCTTGAACAGATAGAGCATCAGCCCCCAGAAGCTGACACCGAGAATGCCCGCCAGCCCCACCGCCCTCTGCCGCCAGCCGAAATACCTTCCGCGCTGTTCCGGCGCCAGGTAATCGCTGACCAGCGATCCCCATGCGGGGCCGATCTGACTGCCCAGGATGCGGTAGATGGCGACCAGCGCGATCAATATCGGCACTTTTGCGGGGACAGGGAGTAACGCAAGGAGCGCCACGGGGATCAGCAGGACCGCCTGAGTACCCACGCCGATCTTTATCAGCTTGAGCCTGCTTCCGAGCACCTTGACGCCGAACATCACGAACAGCTGGGAGACGGATGAGAGCAGGTTTGGTATGGCGGTCAGGAAGCCGATCTGCTGTGTATTGGCGTTGAGGAACAGCGCGAACGGAGTCAGGTAGTAGTCCAGGATCCCGATCATGACCTGGGTGATGACACCTTCTTTCCAGGACGCGTTCAGGCTGTCCTTGATCTCTTTCGGTAAACTTGACTCCATTATCTTCTTCATTCTTTTTCCAGGATAAAATGTCCGATGACCATGGCATCGACGGGCATCGTCGAGAAACACGCGATCGCGTCCCTCGGCGAACATACCGTCGGCCTGTCCGCGAGGTTGAGGGAAGAGGACAGGAGCACCGGCACGCCGGTCAGGGCGCCGAACGCCTTGATCAGGTCGTAGAACAGAGGGTTGAGACGCCGCTCGACAGTATGCACACGGGCCGTCCCGTCATCATGGCAGCAGGCAGGTATGGAGCGGGCTTTCTCTGGCCGGACGGGATATGAGAACATCATGAAAGGCGAAGGCCGGCTGTCGAGGAACCATTCTGATACAGCGTCCGCCAGGATAGCCGTTCCGCATGGGCGAAACCCCTCGCGTCCTTTGATACTGTTGAGCCTTTTCCTCGCCGCCTTTTGCAGAGGGGAGGCGACCAGGGAACGCCACCCGGGATAACCGGAACCGAATTCGGCCCTTCCCTGGAACCATCCGATTATCCTGCCTTCTGCCAGCAGCCGGGCGCTCTCGCCGGCTATGTCATCGAGCCTCCGGAACCTGAGCCTGGCGTGCTTCAAAAGGGATTCCACCGACCTTTCCGCGTAATAAGGCCCGAGATCCGCCTGCTCCATCGGATTCCGCGGCCCCGCGGGCGTCCTCTCGAGGTTGTCGATCCACAGCGCCGCTCCCAGCGCCGTGCCGCCGTCATCAGACGCGGGCTGGACCCAGATGTCCGAGAACGGTGAATGCTGCCTGATGAACCCGTTGAGCGCCGGGTTCAGGGCCATGCTGCCTGTGAAGCAAAGGTTTTTCTCTCCCGTCTCGGCCTTCAGCCAGGCGGTGATCGCCAGCACGGTCTCCTGGAGCATCACCTGGAACGATGACGCTATGTCGTAATGTTTCTTCTCGAGCGGCTCTCCGGGGGACCGGGCAGGGCCGAAGATATCCTCCAGCGGTACCTTCTGGGTGAGATACTGTCCGTTATCCCTCAGGGAGACCAGCCTTCTGAATTCCTGTACGAACGCCGGCTTTCCCATCGCCGACAGCTCGATAACCTTGGGTTCCTCGATCGGGCTCTGGAATCCCAGATACTCGGTCATCTGTCCGAAGAGACGGCCGAGCGAGTTTGGCAGGGACACTTCCCCGAGGCTGGTCAGGCAGCTGGCGCTGCCGTGGCTGTAGGTGGTGGACGCTTTTTCCCCGCCCGAATCCATCGTGATGACCGCCGCGGTCGCGAACGGCGAGGCGAAAAAAGCGCTGGCGGCGTGGGCCAGATGATGGTCGACGAAATGCCAGACGAACGGGCCTGCGGCCGATATCGAGCCGAACCGTTCCCTGAGACGGCAGGGTATCCCCAGGCAGAGCTGCCGCTGCGCGCTTGCCACCGAAGAGAGGAAGATCGGCTCCCATTCGGATTCCCGCGGCCAGGTCGAAGCGCTTGCGCCTTCTTCCAGCTGTACCGTGACCAGGCCCGCTTTGGTCTTTTCATTCAACAGAAGATACGGGTTGAACGAATACGCGATATGGTCGATATCAGAGAGAAGGACCCTTTCCTCGGAGAGGCAGAATGCGATGGCGTTGAACGGGATCTCGCAGGGGGAGAAAGGGGCGATGCCCCTGCATGTCCGGCTGCCGGTGAACCATTCTTCCCGTGCGGCCGCTATGATCCTGCCGTCCCTGACCAGGCAGGCACTGGGCTCCCCCAGCGCCGCGTTTATTCCGAGAGTGTACATTTCCTTCCCTCCAGGAGCTCGCAGGCGGCGTCGGCGACCGTCTCGGGGGCGATCAGCCGGAGACAGTTGTTGTGGCCCAACGGGCAGACGCTCTTGTAACAGTACTTGCAGTCCACATCCGCGGAAAGGACGCGGTGCGGGGTCTTCCAGGGTGAGTGCTGGGGGTTGGTGAGCGCGTAAAGGTCGACGACAGGGGTGCCGACCGCGGAAGCAAGGTGCACGGTGCAGGTGTTGTTGGATATGACAAGGGGAGCCAGCGCGACAAGGGCCGCGAGAAGCCGCATGTCCGTTTTTCCAGCAAAGGAGAAGGCCTTTGCCCGTGTCGATCCCCTGACGGATTCGACCAGACCGGTCTCTTCCCGCGAGCCGGTAAGGATGAAGCTCATACGGCTTGCAAGCATATCGCAGACACGCGCGAACCGGTCGGCGGGATATCGGCGTGAGGGCGCGCTCGCTCCCGGATGGACCAGCGCCCATCTTTCTCCCGGCACGATGCCTTTTCCTCTGAGCAGGTCACGGGCACGCGAGAGCTCGGTATCGGGCACACAGATGCGTATCCTGTCATCGCTGCACCTCGCTCCTGTCTCCCTGACAAGAGCTATCTGCCGCTCGACCTCATGGCGTATGAAGCGGGCAGGCTCCGGGTCGGGTATCCAGTGGGTGAGGAGCTGATAGGGGTTTTCCCTGCAGTAGGCCATGCGCAGGGGTATCCCGGAAAGATAACAGAGCATGGCGGCGGGGAGAGGGTTCTGGCTGTAGACGGTGAAGATGACGGACGCGTCGAAAGACCTGCGCGAGATCTTTTTGACCATATCCAGGTCGGGACGGGGATCCGGGCGGGGAGGGGTGGATTTGACCCAGGGGGCGTCATAGACGATCACATCATCGATCTCAGGTATCATGCCGCACACCGAGGCCCCGGGAGCCGAGGTCAGCAGCGTAAGAGAACGGCCTTTGGCTTTAAGGGCCCGGACGGCCGGGACGGTCATCAGCACATCCCCGGCATTGTCGAGGCGGACACAGAGTATATTACGCGTTTTTTCCCAGGTCATCATGTGGCCCGTCGCTAACGAGCGTTGAGGCATGCCGCAGGATATCGTCGGTCGAATACGAGGGGACCAGGGGGAGTATCTCTATGGCGATGCCCATTGATTCGAGCAGGGGGGTCTCGGGCAGGAGGGACCGGTCGTAGGTCCCCCCCTTGGCGAACACGTGCGGCCAGATCGTCCTGATCAGCGCTTCCGAGGTATCGGTGTCGAATACCGCGATATGGTCCACGCAGCTTAGAGCCGAGAGGATGCTGATCCTGTCCGTGAGCCTGTTTATCGGCCGCCCGGTCCCCTTTACGCGGGCGACGCTTTCGTCGGAATTGACGCCGACGATGAGGATGTCCCCCAGGGCCTTGGCGCGGTCAAGATGGGTGATGTGGCCGCGGTGGAGTATGTCGAAACAGCCGTTGGTGAAGACGATCCTTTTCCCCTGTTTCCTGTAACAGGAGCAGAGAGAGGCCAGGCAGCCGTTGTCCGCTATGAATTTGTTCCCAACGGAAAGGAACGCCTTGAGCTCGTCTGAAGAGCAGGAGGCGGTCTCGTCCTTGGCTGTCACGACGGACGCGGCGGCCGACGCAAGTTCTGCCGCGCCGGCGCCGTCCATGCCGGCGGCGAGGGCGAGCGTGAACGCGCAGGTGAAGGTGTCACCGGCCCCGGTCGCCTTTATATCCCTTACCGAGCGGGAGTAGGTGCGGTATGAGGGGGAGTCCCTTTCAAAGACGATCGCGCCGCTGCGGTCCAGGGTGACGGCGCAGAGGCGCGCGCCAGTGAGGGAAAGAAGCCTGTTGCCGTAGGTGGAGATCTGGGACGCCCGTTTGTCCTCTGAGGACTGGGGATGGATACCCAGCAGCGAGACCGCCTCCTCGTAATTGGGTTTGACGGCGGTGGGGGAGACGACCCTCAGACGCATCAGAGAACGGGAATCGGCGATGAGGACCTTGTTATAGCGGGTCTGCAGCGCCGAGAGGGTTTTTATGATCCTGGGAGTGAAAAGTCCGTAGCCGTAATCCGAGAGTATGACCGCGTCCGCTTCGCAGAACATGTCCTGCAGGCCGCGCGCCAGTTCCGATTCGGTCTCTTTGTCCAGGAACGCGGTCGACCCCTGATCGAAACGCACCAGCATCTGCGAAGAAGCGAGGACACGGTTCTTTGTAAGCGTGCGCCTGCGCCCGCTGCGGATCATGCCGGCGGTGCCTATGCCCTGGCGGCCGAGAAGGAGGCGCAGACGGGAAGACTCTTCGTCTTCACCGCATACGGAGAGGAACTGGACGCGGGCTCCCAGGGCGGCCGCGTTGACCGCCGTGTTGGCGGCCCCGCCGGGGACATCGGTCCGGCTCTCGATCGATACCGCCGGGACCGGGGCTTCCCGGCACAGCTGGGAGGGCTTGCCGTTCAGGTAACTGTCGACGATGGATTCGCCGATCACGGCAACGGAAAGACCGCGGAACGAATCTATGGTCGAGATAAAAGAGTTCTTCATATCAAGCTCCGCGGCTGGCAGCGTCCTATCATCGCGGCCGCCTCGGCGATGTCCCTTGCGGTGATATCGGGTCGAACCGCCGCCGGCGGAGCGGCCGGGTCCGCTTTCAGCAGGACCGTCCTGCATCCCGCCCTGCGGCCGGCTTCGATATCCGTCGCGATGTTACCGATGTACCACGATCCACCCAGATCTATGTCCAGGTCATCAGCGGCCCTCAGGATAAGTCCCGGCTTCGGTTTCCGGCAGGCGCACATGATGTCGTATCCCGGGACCATTCCCTCCGGGAGATGGGGGCAATAATAGAATCCCGCCAGGCTGAGGCCGTGGCTGCGGAAACACCCCGCGAAGAAACCGGAGAGGCGCTCCTGATCCGCTTCGGTGAAGTAGCCGCGCGCGACGCCTGACTGGTTCGTCACTATGACCAGCCTGAACCCGGCGCGCTGCAGGAGCGCAAGGCCCTCCCATGCACCGGGCAGGAACACGACCTTCTCAGGGTCAACGTTATACGGCAGGTCCTCGATCAGCGTGCCGTCCTTGTCCAGGAATATCGCTCTGTCCATCAGGGCCAGGAAGTCTCCTTCATCGGTATCACCATGACCTCGGGTATGACCGTCTCGGGCGGCATGCTCAGCACGAATCTGACCGTCTCAGCGACGTTCCTCGGGTCCTGGAGCGTATCGAGGTCTATGTCCGGGAACCGGTCGAGCAGGAAAGGTGTCTTCATGCCGCCGCTGATCACCGCTATGACCTTGATATTGTTCCTGCGTCCTTCTACATGCAGGGCGTGGCTGAAGCCGAGCAGTCCCCATTTGGTCGCATGGTACGCCGAGGCGTTCGCCCACGTGCGTTTGGCGGCGGTAGAGGCGATGTTCACGATGCTGCCCGAACCCTGCTGCCTCATGGCGGTAAGGCAGAACTTTGACATCAGGAACGGCGCACGCAGGTTCACCCTGACGATGCGGTCCCATTCCGCCACCGGCATCTCTTCGACCGGCACGGTCGTGTCTATCCCCGCGTTGTTGACGAGGATATCGAGCTTCCCATACCGCTTGATCACGCGGGAGATCGTGTCCTGTGCCTGCTGTTCATCGCTGACATCGGCCGCCATCGATATGCATTCGCCTCCCCGCGAGCGGATCGCCTCCGCGGCCCCGTCCGCGAGTTCATCACGTATGTCGGCCGAGACGACCACGGCCCCGGCTTCTGACAGGGAACTGCAGATCGCGTAGCCGAGTCCCCGTCCGCCTCCCGTCACAAGCGCTATTTTTCCTTTGAGTTCTTGCATACCGTCTTCCTTTCTGGCACCCATTGTTCGTCCTGCATCGACAGGGCCTTCTCGTAGAACGAGATGGTCTGCCGTACGATCCGGTCCCATGTGAACATCCCGGCGGCCCTCTTGCGGGCATTGATCCCGAGCCGTTCCCGCAGGTCCCCGTCTGAGAGCACGAGAGCCATTTTTTCCTCGAGGGCCTCGGGGTTGGCCGCGGGGACGAGGAAGCCTGTCCTTCCGTCCCTGATCGTGAACTTGAGCCCGCCCACGCGGGAACCGATCACCGGGGTGCCGCAGGCCATCGCCTCGACGGGCGTTATACCGAATGGTTCGTACCACGGGGTGGTGACGAAGACATCGGCGGCGTTGTAGAAGAATTTCAGTATCCCGCGTCCTACCTGCCCCTTGAACACGACTTTGTCCGCGATCCCTTCAGAGGCGGCTATTTCCTGCAGCCGGCCTATCTCAGGGGTGACGACGGGGTCCGGGTCGACCGTTTCCCCTCCCACGACGATGAGCCGTGAAGGGAGGAGAGAAGGCCTTCTTCTGACCATCAGCGCGAACGCCCGGATCACGTTGTCGATGCCTTTGCGTTCGACCATCCTTCCCAACTGGAGCACGATCTTCTCGTCCGGCTCGAATCCCAGGACCCTTCGGGCGGTGGCGGCAGTGACGGGGTGGAACTCGTCAGGGTCGAAACCGCAGGGTATGACGGAGATCTTATCAGGGTCGGCAGCGTACTGCTTGATCAGGTCCTGCCTGTCCTGGGGGCATTCCGCTACGATCCCCGCGGCGCGCGCCACGATCCTGTCCTCGATGTCGAACCGCTCTTCGGGGAACCGGTCCGCCCCTTTTTGAAACTGCCTCCTGATCTTGCCGAGTGCGTGGAACGTCACAACGAACGGTGTCCCGAGGACATAATTAAGCTTCACCGCGACAAGGCCTGACATGAAAAAGTTGGCGTGGATGATGTCGTACGAACCGAAGTCCCTGCAGAAATCGGCCACCCGGTCCGAGAACTCGTCCATGTACGGCAACAGGTCTTCTTTCGCGACTTGCTCCTCGGGCCCCGCCTTTATGTTGATGATGCGGCACCCGCGCGTATAGGGTATGACAGAGGGGAGGTCCTGTCTGTCCTTCCTGGTGAAGATGTCGACTTCGTATCCCCGTTTACCGAGGCCCGAAGCGATGCTGGCGACGTAGACGTTCTGTCCGCCGCTGTCGACCCCGCCGAGAGAGGCGAGGGGGGAGGCGTGGTCACTTATGATCCCGATCCTCCGTGCGTTCATACATACTCCTTTATTGTTTCCGTCCGTGTCTGCCCGACGACGCTGTAGGTGGTCACTGTCTCTCCCGTCACCAGCCGCAGGGCCTGATCCCACTCGCTGGCGAAGCGCTGGATATTGAAGCGCCGGAGCGCGTACTCCCTGGCCTGTTCGCCGAGCCGCCTGGCGAGGGCGGGGGACTCGATGAGGGCACGCATACGTCCCATCAGGGCGCTCAGGTCAGTATCGATATACCCGCTGATATCATTTTCCACCACCCGCGCCATCTCGGTAGTCGCCAGACCGACAATGGGCATGCCCAGCATCATCGCTTCGCAGACTGCCAGACCGAGGCTTGTATAGCGTATCGGATTGAAAAAGAACCTGTACGACGATTCAAAGGAGGCAAGACTGTCGTGGCCGATCTCCCCGAGCCCGCCTTCGATCTCCTCGGACCCCATGCCGACCAGGTCCAGAGGGACGTTCCTGCGCGCGCGCAGGTAGACGTCCCGGCCCAGCCGCCTCCCGCGTTTCCCGAGGTTGTTGACCACGCAGATGCCGCAGTCCTTCTCGCCGGTATACGAGGCCCCTTTGATCGGGACGACGCCGTGGTCGATGACCATCGTCGGAGTCCTGCCGGAATCCCACATCAGCTCGTTGAAGGGGGTCACATGCACGAGCAGCGTGCGGGTATCATTGACGAAATGCCTGCAATCGGTCGGATGCTCCTGCGGTGGATCATGCTCGAGATAGATGCGCGCCGCCCTGGCAAGCTGCCTTTTGGACATGATCAGGTGGCTTTCACGGAAATACTGCTGAGGGCGCTGGAAGATGACGCAGTCGATATCCAGCTCCCGCACCCGGTCAGCCGGGACCTCGGTCATGTTGTCCGGCCAGGGCATGCCCCCGCTGAGCCCCACGTAGTCGGTGGGGCGGCCTTCCTTTACCGGGACATAGAACCTGTGGGGGACATGGCCCAGGTAATAGAGATAGTTGCCGTGCACGTGCCAGACGAGGACCTGTAATCGTTTCATGCGGGTCCTTTCTTTTATGGTTACGCGGCCGGGGCAAGCAGGGATCCAGCGAGCAGTTCTTTTCCCGCGCGGATGACCTGTTCCGGATCTATATTACGCGAGCAGGGGTGGCCGATCGGGCAGACGGGGAATTCACAGGGCCTGCACGGCGATTCATGGAAAACGGTCTTGTGGAGGACGGTGTCGAGAGGCGCCCACCGCCGCGGATCGGAAGCGGTGAAGACGATGACGCTGGGGACCTTCAGGGCGCACGCCAGGTGAGAGATGCCGGTGTCATTCGCGATGAGGAGCCGTGAGCCCCTGAGCAGGACCGCGAGCGAGCCGAGAGTCGTCTTTCCCGCGAGGTTGACGCCCCGGCTCTTCATCTTCACGCGGATCCGTTCGGCAAGGTCCCATTCCTGCGCCGAACCCGTTATGGCGACGGTCAGCTTACCCCCTGAAAGGGCATCGCAGGAAACGGCAAAGCCCTCGGGCGACCAGCGGCGGGCCCGGCTTCGGGAGCCCGGGTGGACGACGATATAGGAGCCGTTGTCCAGCGGCCTCGATCCTGGGAGTTCCCTGAACTCTTCTTCATCTGCGGGTGTGAGGGGGAATTCGAGCGCGGGATCCAGGGCCTGGGCGCCGATCGAGCCGACAAGCGTCAGGCAGCGCAGTATCTCATGGAGATGATCCGGATAAGGCACGGGCCAGCCGTCAGGAGGGAAATAGGCTCCTTCGGCGAAGAAACCCGCGGTCACGCAGGCGCCGAAAAGTTCCGCCAATGGATTGGTGACGCGGCCGTTCCCGTGCATCTGCAACGCGAGGTCAAAATGTTTTTCCTGGACACCGCGAAGGAACGCGGGGAGAAGGCGCACGTCCGCCACGGATTCGGGGAGGCCCGGGAACCCGGGGAATTCGATGAAGCCGTCGAGATAGCGGCTGAAACGGCCGGCGAACGCCCGTGACCACGGCAGTCCGATGAATGTTATCTGTGCCCGCGGAAGCCAGGCTTTGAGCGCGCGCAGCGCAGGGACGCAGCACAGCAGGTCGCCCAGGCACAGGGCCCTGAAGACCGCGACGGAACGGATCTGCTGGGGATCGGTTATGTTTCTCATCTTATACATCGTAATACGACCCCGTCCCGTCGTAAAGGAAGCCCCTTCCGCTTTCTTTTGATGTTTTTCTATTGAAAGCTTGCTACGGGCGGCCTGGACGGGTAAAGTGGGAATTGATGGAACGTTATGAAGCGAGGTTCGACAGGGAGGGGAGGATCACCGGCCTCAATGACGCGCTGGCCAAAGCGCTGGGACGCGGCACGGCCGAGGTGATCGGCGCCGATTACTTCGAGACCGTGTTTACCGACGACGACCGTCCCGGAGTGCGCTGTCTTTTCGCGCGGCTGTTCCGTGACTATCTGCCGCAGACCAGCGAGAACAGGCTGAGGACGGCGAAGGGGCGGGGACCGCTCGTCGAATGGCACGCGCGGGCAGAGGAAAGTCCCGAGGGTATCGTTGAGAGCTTCATCTCCGTCGGAAGGCCCGCCGGAGAGTGGAATATTGTCAAGAAAAAGGGGAAATCGCCGGATTTACGCGCGGGCCGCGGGGGAATATGATAGGAAATGTACGCGGAGGTTATGATGGGTCGCAAGGCGAAAAATCAGATCAAGAAAACCAGGGTCGTGACCAAGAAAAGCAAGCTGCATACTTCCGGCGTCCGTTATCTCTTCGATTATCCCATGCTGTACCGGGATGAGGATACCGAGGGGTTGTATTTCAAAGACGATCATATCGAGCCCGAGCTTTTCGAGGGCGATGATTACTGGTGGTAACACAGAGGTGTACTCCGGCGCAAATCCGATCAAGCGCCGGGAGTGACCACGCAATTCCAATTAAGCGTGGGGTGTAACTGGAGGGGTTACCAGAAAATCTTTCCAAATCTTGAAGGGTTGAGGATCTCCTGGAGCGGCGCCTGCAAAATGTCTTAGGGGGGGTAGGCGTCACTTCCGGAGATCTTCACCTTCAAGGTCGAGTTTCAGGGAGAGGAATCCCAGCAGGTCCCGCAGCGTCACAATACCCACCAGTTCTTCCTTCCTTGTCACCAGGAGCTTGGTGCTTCCCGTCGTATTCATCCGGTTCAGCGCTTCGACCGCGTCAGCGTCCGGGTTTATCGAATTCTCCCGCGAACAGTCATGTGTTATCTCGTTCACCGTATGATGGTTCCATTCCTGCCGCGCTATCCCCTTCAGGTCCTGCGTCCGGACGCACCCGACAAGCCTGCCTCCGTCCTGCACGACGGGGAACATGCTGAAGTGGTACCGGTAGAAATAGTCGTCGACAAGCCTGTCCACGGGAAGAGCGGCGGGCGCGGTGACCGGGCGGGGCTGCATGAACCGTTTCACCGGCACGCCCCGGAGCACGCTGTTTATGACCACCCGCTGGTACGACATCTGCGCCGCGCTGCGCAGGAACATCCCGATCAGTATCCACCATATACCGCTGATCAGGGCGCCGGTGAAGATAAAGAGCACTCCCAGGAGGCTCAGCACCAGCCCGAAGCCCGAACCGAAAGCAGCCGCTATACGGCTTGCCCTGCGGTAGCTGCCGGTGAACGACCAAAGAGCGGCCCGGAAGACCCTCCCCCCGTCAAGCGGGAAAGCGGGGACGAGATTGAAGATGGCCAGTATCACGTTGATCCAGCTCAGGTAAGCGACCACTCCCAGGACCGGGAGGGACCAGGAAAGCCTCTGCCCGCCGAGCACGATCAGCCAGCAGACAAACCCGGCGACGATGCTGGTCAGCGGCCCCGCGACGGCCATCGAGAACTCCGCCTTCGCGCTGGAAGGTTCTTCCGACATCTCCGCGACCCCGCCGAAGATAAAGAGGGTAATGCCCTTCATGGGGAGCCCGTAGCGCCTTGCCACGAGCGAATGCATCATCTCGTGGACTACGATGGACATGAACAGCCCCACAGTGCCCGCTATCCCCATCCACCAGTACGCTGCCGTGCTCAGCCGGGGATAGAAGAACGGAAAGACGCCTGCGGCCAGTGACCAGGTTATCAGGAACGCTATGATCAGCCAGCTGGCGTCGATGCTCACCTCGAATCCGAAGAGCTTGAACAGACGTATCTTATTGCCGAACATGTGACCTCCGTTTTTTAGCGTTAACCCCATGCTATCTCCTTCGTCGGGGAGTGTCAACGGGCGCGCAGAGGAAAGTCAACCAAAAGCGGACGGGGGCGGTTTACACTTCAGCCCGGCAAAAGTAATATAAAGGAAAGGCTTTATTTTTCCTGTCTTTCCAATACCTCGCGCTTATTGGAATTGCGCGAGTATTGCCTAACTGGCAAGGAGGTTCAGCATGGGTGTACCCGCTCGCAGGGATAACAGGAGAGTCCTTGAGTCGCTCCAGGACGATATCAGTCAACTGCTCGGAGCCCCGCTTCCCGCGTTCCCTTCCGTCGAACGCGAGCTGTTCGCGCCGTCGACAGATGTCTGGGAGGACAAGGACAACATCCATGTCGATTCGGATATGCCCGGCCTTCAGCCGAACGACATATCGGTCTCCGTCAGCGACGACACCCTGACGATAGCGGCACAGAAGGAGATATCGGAGGAATCGAAGCACAAAAAAGGGCGGTACTTCAGGAGTGAACGGTACGAGGGTTCGTTGTACCGCCGGGTGACCCTGCCTGCTTCTGTCGACCCGTCGAAAGTGAAGGCGAAATACCATGAGGGCGTGCTTTCGGTCACTCTCCCCAAGACCCAGAAGGAGAAAGAGAAGGATAAAAAGGTGACGGTCGAATGAGGAATCTTGACTGCATACTTACCCTGGCGCTGGGGACCTGGCTGGCGCTCCTTTACTGCGGAGGGTTGTGGCTGACGCTCCGGCATCTGCCGCGGGTCAAGAAGCCCCTCGTCCTTCTGCTGTCAAGTTTCATCGGGAGGGCGGGAGGCGTCATCACCTGTTTCATGATCGTGGGGCAGTCGGGCAGGTTGGACAAGTTGTGTGTATGCGTCGCCGGCTTCTTCCTGATGCGGGCTGTCTTCGCGCGCCTGTTCGAAAGACCGACGGTCGTGCTGAACGAGGAGGATATGGTATGGCGAAAATAGCGATAAACGGCATGGGCAGGATCGGCAGGGCCGCCTTCAAGGTGATCATGGAGACGCCCCAGCTTGAGCTGGTGGCGGTCAACGACCTGATGCCGACCGACAACCTTGCCTATCTGATAAGGTACGATACGGTTTACGGGAAATACGGGAAGGATGTGACCGTAAAGGGCGACAGCCTCAGCGTTGGCGGAAAGTCGTTCAAGGTGCTGCATGAGAAGGATCCCGAGCAGCTGCCCTGGAAGGAGATGGAGGTCGACCTCGTCATCGAGTCGACGGGATTCTTCACCAAGGCGCCCGACATGCAGAAGCACATAAAGGCCGGCGCGCGGATGGTCATACTCTCGGCCGAGTCGAAGAGCGACGAGGTAGCGACGGTCGTCTACGGCGCCAGCAGCACGCAGCCCGAGAACCCGACCCTGGTCTCGTGTGCCAGCTGTACGACGAACTGCATCACCCCCCTTGTGGAGATAATGGGGAGGAGGATCGGGATAAAGAAGGCGGTCCTTACCACGGTGCATGCCTACACCGCTACCCAGACCCTGGTGGATGGACCGATGAAGAAGGAGTTTTCGCGGGGAAGGGCGGCGGCCCAGAACCTGGTGCCGACGACAACGGGGGCGGCCACGGCTACCACCAAGGCCCTGCCCGAGTACAAGGGCAAGTTCGATGGGGTATCGGTCCGCTCGCCGGTCCCGGTGGGCTCGATATCCGACGTCGTCTTCGTCACCTCGCGGCCCACGACGGTGGATGAAATAAAAAAGGTCTTCCGGGAAGAGGCGCAGAGCGCGCGGTACAGGGACGTGCTCGGCGTTTCGGATGAGCCGATAGTGTCGTCCGACATAATACAGGACCCGCGGGCCTCGGTGGTCGACCTCGACATGACCAGGGTAGTGGACGGCGATCTCGTGAAAGTGATGAGCTGGTATGACAACGAATGGGGATACGCAAACCAGATGATACGGGAGGCCGTGTCCATGACCTCCGGATCGAGGGAGGCTGAGCTCACGGCTTCCGCACAGAAAGGGAAATAGAGATGAAGTGGTTCAGCGTGGCGATTATCCTTTTGCTTGTCGTGGCGGTCGGTTTCATGTTCTTTTCTCTTATCGGGAAGAGCGCTAAGGAGCACCAGTATTCGGTTTATCTGGATAAGCTCGCCAGCCAGGTTGTCGAGCTGGAGGGAAAGATCAACGACCTGGTGGCATACCAGATCAAGAACTCGGAGAACAACAGGCAGGTGTACGGTGCGGTGGCCCGCCTGTGCACCATCTTTGAGGGCATACTACAGATAAACTCCGGCAAGCCGCCCGTCGTGACCGGGCTGCAGCAGGGAGGGCAGGAGAAGACCGTGCCATGAGCAGAAGCATACGCAGCATGGTGGGATTCAGGATACGGGCGCGCGACGGTGAGGTCGGCCGGGCGGAGGATTTTTTCTTCGATGATGAGACCTGGACGGTCAGGTATCTGGTCGACAGGACCGGCAGCCTGCTCAACGGCAAGGAGGTCCTTATCTCCCCGTCGTGTTTTGACGGTCCGGTCGACTATGAGTGCGGCGTTTTCCCGCTTTCGATGACGAAGGCGAAGGCCGCCAGTTGTCCCGATGTCGACACCCACAAGCCGGTCTCGCGCCGCAAGGAGCTTGAGCTCCTTTCCTACTACGGCTCGCCGATCTACTGGCAGTACTATTCATCTCAAACGGTCCCGCCGATCCCCGTGACGCCGCCGATCCCCGAGGAAGCGTTCGAGGAGCTATCGCGCAAGGGCGCCAAGGCGCTTGCCCAGGAGGACGAGGCGAAGGAGGACGTCCATCTCAGGAGCCTCTCCGAGGTGCTCGGGTACATCATCCAGGCGAAGGATGTGGCCGTCGGGAGGCTGAAGGACATGCTTGTCGACGAATCGTGGGGGCTGCGCGCCATCGTGGCGGACAATAACTCCTGGCTCCCGGGCGGGACGGTGCTTGTAGAGCGCGAGATGATCGATCACGTCGAATGGGCCCAGAACCGTATTTTCGTCGACCTCTCACGGGACCAGGTCAGGCGTCTTCCCGCTTACCGGCCTGACGCCCGATCCTGTTAAGATATGTGGCGAATATTCCCCTGGAGATTCCTGCTGCGCAGAGCGGCGCTGGCCAAGGGTTTCCTCGACCCGGAGATCCTTTTCTCGCGGCTGAAGAAACTCGGGCGGTCGGATATGATCGCCCCCATAGAGCTCCTGCGCAACGCGGTGGAGCTCCATTCGCGCGGCCTGATCAACAGCCAGATCATCCAGTATAACCTGGATTGGGTCTGGCCGTACTGGGTCACCCGCCAGTTCGACCCCCGGGACATCTCATTCATCCCCCGCGCGTTCTCGCTGACGCATATAAACCTCACTCACCGTAACTGGACGGCGATCGGTTTCCCGGGGAACAGGGAGATCCCTATAGTGGACCCGAGGGGCCTGGTCACGCCGTTCTTCGACGGGTGGTCGATCGACTTCTGGCTGAACGACAGCAAGGGTGATTTCCTGATCCCCTCCCGGCAGGCGGCCGCGCAGTCTCTCGATACCAATCAGACGCTCGCGGTGCTCACGCATCTGGAGTCTTTCGGCATGTCGATCGATTCGCGCGCGGAGGTGCTCATCGTCGAAGGGATCCCCGTCTGCAGGATCTCCTGCCGGGCCGTTTCAGCCGACGACGGGGCGCTGACGGTCAGTCTGAGGCCGTACAATCCGGAAGGGGTCAGTTCGGTGCACGAGGTCGAGTTGTTCCAGGATGTCAAAGGCTGGAGGGTCAACAGGCTGGCGCGCGTCTTTTTCAGCGAACAGCCGGCCAGGAACGTCTTCTCCGATTACAGGACAGGCGATGTCTTCCGCAGGATCTTCGCGAACGACAACCGGATGGCGGTCAAAGACGATGTCGGGATGGCGACCGCGGCCGCTGTCTTCCCCGTCAGGGCGAAGGAACCGAAAGAGGTGACCGTAGAGATACCTCTCGAAAGGGAACGCAAGACGCGCAGGGAGCACAAGAAGAACCGCTTCATGGTCGACTGGAAGGACAGCCTTGACGGCAAGTGCGTGATCAAGGTCCCCGACGACAAGTTCCGGTCGCTCTACGAATCCTCGCTCAAGATGCTTGTCCTGCACGCGCAGGAGGATATCTACGCCGGCCCCTTCACTTACAAGCGGTTCTGGTTCCGTGACGCCTCGTTCATTCTCCACGCGCTGC
This sequence comes from Deltaproteobacteria bacterium, assembly GCA_050258655.1. GTDB lineage: Bacteria > Omnitrophota > Gorgyraeia > Gygaellales > Profunditerraquicolaceae > JBLMZF01. Next base: position 18,790 of record JBLMZF010000050.1, read on the forward strand.
TCTCCGCGAATTTCGTCGAATACATCAAATACGCTCTCGACAAGTTCCCCGAACGCCAGATCGCCTCCGGGTATTTCCTCTCCCAGGAGGGGGAATGGGATTCGAACGGCGAAGCGCTGTGGATAATGCGCAGGTACTGCGAGATGACCGGACAGAGGCCGCCGGACCGTTGGAGGAAGACTGTCATCGCCGCCGGCGGGTGGATCATCGGCCAGCGCGTCAGGGAAAACCGCAAGACCCCGCATTCCGGCCTGCTCAAGGCGGGTTTCAGCTGCGAGCACCTGGGGCCGAGCGATTACTATTACTGGGACGATTTCTGGGGGGTCGCGGGGCTGCGCGCCGCCGCTTTTTTCGCCGGACATTTCGGCAGGGAGTACGACCGGTCGCTGTTCATCGACGAGGCGGATGGCCTGCTTGCCAGTGTCGAACGCAGCCTCGAGCAGGCGGCGGGAAGGCTCGGGAGGCCGGCGATGCCGGCGTCGCCTTACCGGAGGCTCGATTCGGGTGCCATAGGTTCGCTCACCGTCGGGTATCCTCTCAAGTTGTGGGAATCCCGGGACCCGCGCATCCTGGACACGGTCGAGTACATACTGCAGAACTGTATGGTCGACGAAGGGTTCTTCCACGACATGAGCCATTCGGGGATAAACCCGTATCTGAGCTGCCATATCGCTCAGGTGCTGCTCAGGGCTGAAGATCTGCGTTTCTTCGAGCTGATGAAGGCGGTGGCGCGGATGGCTTCCCCGACCGGACAGTGGCCCGAGGCGATCCACCCGCGCACTCACGGCGGATGCATGGGCGACGGGGAGCAGATCTGGGCATGCGCGGAATGGGTCATGCTGATGCGCAACTGCTTCGTCAGGGAAGAGGAGAAATACACGCGGCTGGTACTTTGTTCGGGTATACCCCCTGAATGGAGCCGCGCGCCCGCGCAATGCGCTTTCGGCCCCGCCCCGACTTCCTACGGGACGGTCAGCGTGTCGACGGAGTCTGATGCCGGCGGCATGAAGGTCTCCTGGAGCGGCAATTGGCACGTCAATGAGCCTGAGATCGAGGTCCGCGCGCCCGGCTTCGAGCCGGTACGCGCCCGTCCGGGCCAGACTTCAGTCGTCCTCGCTCCCGTAAAACACTGATCCCGGCACCCGGGGCGCAAGACCTAAAAGGTCATCGCTATGAATATCGTGATGATGACCAATACCTATAAACCGATCATCGGCGGGCTGGAACGGTCAGTCGAGACGCTGGCCGGCGAGCTGCGCCGTCGCGGCCACAGGGTGCTGATCATCGTCCCGGAAATAGACAGGGAGAGCGGCCCCGATGATCCTGGTGTCATGCGGGTGCCCGCCATCACCCGCGTCAACCACACCGAGTTCCCCGTCCAGCTGCCCCTGCCCAATGAGCTGGCGTCCCGTCTCAAGCTGTTCGGTCCCGACATCATCCATTCCCATCACCCGTTCCTTATCGGCGACACGGCCCTGCGGGCTTCCGCCCGTTTCGGCATCCCTGTCATCTTCACGATGCACACGCTGTACGAGAAATATACCCATTATCTCCCGTTCGATTCGGCGGCCCTGAAACGGTTCATGGTCTATCTTTCGACGGGATACGCGAACCTCTGCGACCATGTCCTTGCCCCCAGCCGCAGTATCAGGGACCTGCTGGCCAGGCGGGGCGTAAGGACGCCGATGTCGGTGGTCCCGACAGGGATCCGCACGGTGGATTTCGTCAGCGGCAGGGGCGACGACCTCAGACGCCGGATAGGGATACCCCCGGGCGCTTTCGTTGTCGGTTTCGTCGGCAGGGTCGCCCCGGAGAAGAACATCGCGTTCCTTTCCAGGGCCGTCGCGATGTTCATGGCGTCATGTCCCCTCGCGTATTTTCTGGTCGTGGGGAGCGGACCCTCGGAAGCGGAGGTGAAGCAGGCGGTGGAAAGGGCGGGAGTGGGACACCGTCTGCGCATGGCAGGGGCCATGGGAGGAGGCAGGCTCAGCGATGCCTATCACGCCATGGACGTGTTCGCCTTCGCGTCTCAATCTGAGACGCAGGGGCTGGTACTGGCGGAAGCGATGGCGGCGCGTGTGCCGGTGGCGGCTGTGGACGCTCCGGGCGTCAGGGATATTGTGATGGACAGGATGAACGGGAGGCTCATCGCCAGAGAAGATGAAAAGGAGTTTTCCGACGCGCTTTCCTGGTCGCTGAAGCTCAGAACGAGGGAGAGGGCGGCGATAAGGGCGGCCTGCCGCAGGACCGCGGAGCGTTTCTCGCTCAGGAGGACCGCCGACCGCATCGAAGATATCTACTGGCGCCTCTACAGCAGGGGTAAACGCGCCGTGCCGCGTCAGGATTCCTTCTCAAGGGCATCGCACCTGCTCCGAGCTGAATGGCAGATCATGCTCAATACGGCCAAGGCGGCAAGCCGGGCGGTGCTGAATAACGATATCCCTGTAACAGATTGAAAACATTGGTGTTTTGATTCAGTAGGAGTATAATCAGGATCATGGAAAAAGATCCCGTTTGCGGCATGATGGTCGACCCGCGCACGTCTCCGAGCGCCGTAAAGGACGGCAGGAGATACTATTTCTGCAGCGAGCAGTGCAGGAAGGCGTTCCTTTCCGGCGCGGCCTCCGTTCAGCGGCGGGAAGAGCATGATCACGCCGGTGCCGGGTGCTGCGCGGTGGGAATGGGCCATGCCGGCCATCACGCCGCGATGATCGCCGATTTCCGCAGACGGTTCTTCTTCTCGCTCGTCCTGACTGTCCCCGTCGTCATCCTCTCGCCTATGTTCCGCCACCTTTCAGGTCTTTCCGTCCGGTTCCCCGGAGACGGTCTTGTCCTTTTCGCTCTCTCCACCGCCATCTTCGTGTACGGAGGCATGCCTTTCCTTAAAGGGATGGCCGAAGAGATCGGGCAGCGTATGGCCGGGATGATGACGCTTATCGGCATCGCCATCAGCGTCGCGTTCGTCTACAGCTCCCTGGTCACGTTCGGCCTGCCCGGGGAACTGTTCTTCCTCGAACTGGTCACGCTGATCGACATAATGCTCCTGGGCCACTGGATCGAGATGCGGTCGGTGATGGGCGCTTCGCGGGCGCTCGAGGATCTGGCCCGCCTTTTGCCGCAGGAGGCGCACAAGGTGATGGCTGACGGGACGATCCGCGACGTGAGGGTGGACGGACTGGCGAAAGGCGATCGCTGCCTGGTCAGGCCCGGAGAGAAGATACCGGCCGACGGGGTCGTCAGCGACGGGGAATCTGAGGTGAACGAGTCGCTTTTGACCGGCGAGTCCGTGCCTGTCGAGAAGCTTCCGGGGTCCGCGGTGGTGGGCGGGTCGGTCAACACCAACGGATCACTGGTCATCAGGGTCGAGAAGACCGGCGAGGAATCGTACGTCGCCCAGGTGCTCGACCTGGTGCGCCGCGCTTCGGAAAGCAAATCGCGGAACCAGACGCTGGCGGACAAAGCCGCGTTTGTCCTGACGCTGATCGCGGTCACGGTGGGGCTGGGTACATTCATCGTCTGGGCGTCCCTGCGGATGGGATCCTCGTTCGCCCTTGAACGCATGGTCACGGTGATGATCGTCACCTGTCCCCACGCGCTGGGGCTGGCGGTACCGCTGGTGATCGCGGTCATCAGCGCCATTTCCGCCCGGAACGGCCTTCTGATACGCAACCGCTCGGCTTTCGAGACGGCATACCGTGTAGATACCGTCGTCTTCGACAAGACAGGCACGCTTACCAGGGGGAAATTCGGCGTCTCGGATGTCATCCCGGTCGATAGCACGACCTATAATCAGCTGCTGGCCGACGCCGCGGGCGTAGAGATCAATTCCGAGCATTCGATCGCGCGGGCGATCGTCAGGAAGGCCGAGGAATCGGGAGTGGATGTCCGTAAGGCGGATAAGTTCGAGGCTATGCCGGGGAAGGGCGCCAGGGCTCGTGTCGGCGGCCGGACTCTTTATATAGGGAACCGGGCGGCGCTGGAATCAGCGGGGATAGCGCTTGCCGAAGCGGCTGCCGCAGCCGATACGCTGAGCAAGGCCGGCAGGAGCGTGGTCTACATAGCCGACCAGAAGGCGGTCAGGGGAGTGATCGGCCTCTCCGACCTGATAAAGGAAGAATCGCGGCAGGCGGTAGCCTGGCTCAAGGAACGGGGGATCCATGTCGTGCTGATAACGGGCGATACGCGGGCCATCGCCGCAGCCGTGTCCAGGGACCTGGGAATAGACGAATATCACGCGGAAGTGCTGCCGCATATGAAAGCCGGGAAGGTAAAGGAACTGCAGGCGAAGGGAAGGAAGGTGGCGATGGTAGGTGACGGGGTCAACGACGCCCCGGCCCTTGCCCAGGCGGACGTCGGCATAGCGATCGGCGCCGGGACCGATGTCGCCCTCGAATCCGCGGACATCGTTCTGGTCAATAACGATCCCCGCGATGTCGCCAACGCGCTCGAACTCTCGCGCCTGACCCAGCGCAAGATGGTCGAAAACCTCGCCTGGGCCACCGGATACAACGTCTTTGCCATCCCGCTTGCCGCCGGCGTCCTCTATCCAGCGGGGATCCTGCTCCCGCCGGCTCTTGGGGCCGTCCTCATGTCGCTGTCCACCGTCATCGTCGCCATCAACGCCCGCCTCGTCTCCTTCAAAAAGCTCTAGTCCCCACCGCTGCGCACAGGCGCGTTCCGGCGCTTCCTCTTGCGCCGGGAACTTACGTGGTTGCGGGTGACTTTTTTCCGTAAAAAGTTGACTCTCTCGACGAGAAATCGTATAATAGGACATATCTGAAACACCCATTCTCTTAAGGAGAGATCATGAAAGCGTTCCATACGGGACGCGTCCTGATCTCCCTTCTTGCAAGCGCAGTTTCCTTTCTTACTTTCCTTTCGCCGGCATCAGCTGCTATCTCAGGTTATCAGGACATCTCTGTCATCCATCACTCTGTCTCAGGGAACGCGGGTAATTCTTTTTACCCGTCCCGCGATTGGGATTACCTTACTCAGGGCTCGCTTCGTTTTCAGGAAACGGCCAAGGATAGGGAGTATACAGGCGCGTTCGATTATACATATACGGATGACAGGACCCAGGCGCCAGCCGGGTTCAATATCGAGCGGATGTACTTCGGCCTCAAGCAGGGCACGACGGACTTCTTGCTGGGGGATTACTATGCCCGCTTCTCTCCCTATACCCTGGACAACGCGCTCAAGGGGATCAGGATAGGGATCGGCGACCCCGAGGTGAGGAGACTTACCATTGCCGCCGGTATCGATACCCCGCTCTGGCGTAACCTGACCGATGACGCCGCCGACCACACGCAGAGCAAGCGGTATGTGTGGGGGCTGCGGCTGGAGAACCCGTTCGCAGACGGGCGCGGCGCCATCAACTTGAACTACGCCGGGGCGCTTGACGATACGGACTTTACTCCGCCTTTCGGGACCCCGATGCAGGTCAATGTCTTCAGCGTGGACGGCCATTACGCGTTCACCGAGCATCTTACCGGGTACGGTGAGCTCGCGGCGAGCCTCACTGATGAGGACATACGACAGGGTTCGTCGCAGGGGACTAAGACGGGCATTGCCGGCAAACTCGGGCTGCAGTTGCGTACCGAGCGATACTCCCTTGACGCCGAATACAACCGGGCGGGGAAGGATTTCTACGCCGCGGGCGGGTTCTCGGCGCGCGATCAGGAGTGGCTGACCCTTAACGGGAAGCTGGCTCTGCCCGGCGACGCTGCGTTCGGCCATTATATACGGATAGGACGCGAGAACATAAGCGGCGGGGAAGCGCAGGTGCGCGAGATCAATCCGGGAGGTTCGCTGTCGTTAAGGCTTCCCTGGGAACTCTCGCTGGACCTCAACGCCGACCTGCTGCGCAGGGTCTCCCGCGACCGTTCGACCGACAGCACGGCTACCACACTCGGCGCCCACCTCGGCCGGCAGTTCGGCCCCGTCCAGGCGACCCTCGGTTACAGCCATACCATGTTCTCCAACCGGGCCGATATCACCCAGAGCAGGGACATCGACGCGGTCACCGCCGGTCTTTCAGGCGGCACGAAGATCAGGAACGTCGATATCGGCTGGAACGTGAGCGAACGGGCCGAGTTCTCCGGCTACCATAAGGTCTCCGGTTCGGATACGGTCACGTCCACCTCGCTCGGGCTCAAGGCGGTGTTCCCTTCCTCGCTTGCCGTCGAGGCACGGGCACAGCTCGGATCGGGGAAGTACGCCCAGGCGACGGACAGCGCTTCGACCGACCTTTATCTTGGCATCTCGCGTTCGATAACAAAGGACGCAAGCGTGTCGTTGACCTGCGAGCATAAACGCAACACGTTCGAACAGAGCATAAACAATTACGCCGAGACCACAGTAAAGGCCTCGGTCAGATATACGTTCTAATAATGTACAGGAAGGTACGGGAGGGTATATGAAAAAGATACTGTTGCTGGCGGCGCTGGCGCTGGCTTTCGCCGCGCCCGTCAGGGCTGACGATCAGGACGCCCCGGTGACCCGGCTGCTGGACCGGGTCAAGGTCTGCTACGAGCAGGCTGACCCAGCGGGGCTGGACCAGATCCTGGCGCTTTCGATGCCGGACAGGGGGCAGGTACTGGAGAGGTTCAGGGGCGAGATCTCCGACCACCGGGACATCCGTCTGGTCTATGCGGTCCAGCGCAAGGTGTCCGACGCCGAAGGGGCGGTCTGGGATGTGCGTTGGGAATGGAGGGCGCAGACCCGTTCCGGCGCCCCGGCAGGCGGTTCGGTCCAGACCTCGATCCGTTTTTCGGTCATCGACGGCAGGTGGCAGGTGACAGGGGTCACGCGCAGCGATGGCTGACAAGAAAGACGCTTGACGCGGCTTCGTCGAACAGGTATAAAGGAAGTATGAAACTCAAACTGTTCGTGACGCCCGCCATGCTCGAGGACCTCGAGGAGCGGCTCAACGGGGTGATCACCGAGGCCGAGGAGCACAGGGCCAGGCAGATCGAGATATCCTGCGGGGCCATCTCCGACGAGATGAGGCGGCGTATCGTCAACTACCTCAACAAGAAGGACGTGCGCGCCCGTTACAGCCGCTATGAGAAGACCTCGAGCGGCTGGAACAGGATCATCATCCATTTCAGGTGGGAGTGAGCCCCATGACGGAGCGCATATGTCCCCACTGCAAGCGTCCGGTCTATGACGACGACGCCCTTCTGTGCCTGTACTGCGGAGGAAGCCTCGCCTGCCGGCGTTTTTTTTCGCCGGCCAAACTGATCTTCGCCGCCGTCGTGGCTCTGATGCTGATCAGTTTCCTGCTGACGATGCTCAGATAAAAATTTGCTTTGACCGCCGGAACAAATTACGATACAATCATAGCGCAAGAAAAGGCTGTTTTCCTTCTCTGCGACAGCACTCAGATCTTTTACACAGCCGGGATGACCGGCTGTTTGCTTAAAGGGGCCGCATGAACCAGTTCCGCAAGATGTATTCGAAGATATTCCGGTTCCACGGATCGAAGCTCCTCAAGAAAGAACGGCGTATCGCCTATTTCTCCATGGAAATAGGGATCGACCCGAGGATACCCACCTACAGCGGCGGCCTCGGCATCCTCGCGGGCGACACCATCAAGTCCTGCGCGGACCTCAACGTGCCCCTCGTCGGTATGACCCTGCTCTACAAGAGAGGGTACTTCTACCAGAAGCTCGATCAGAGCGGCTGGCAGACCGAACTCCCGACCGAGTGGAACCCTTCCGATTTCCTCAAGCTTCTCCAGCCCCGCGTCACCGTTAAGATCGAGAACAGGAACGTGACCATCCAGGCCTGGCAGTACAGGGCCAGCGGCGTGGGCGGCTATTACGTGCCGGTCATCTTCCTCGATACCGACGTCGAGGGCAACAGCGACTACGACAGGAGCCTTTCCTATTATCTGTACGGCGAGGACGAGCGTTACCGCCTGGCGCAGGAAGTGATCCTGGGCATCGGCGGCGTGCGCATGCTCGAAGCCCTCGGCTACCACCATATAAGCAGGTACCATCTGAACGAGGGACATGCCAGCCTTCTTACGCTCGAGCTCCTTAACCAGCGCGACCAGGACCACCAGAACCACTGGGACATAAACGGCGTCAAGCGCATGTGCGTTTTCACGACCCACACGCCTGTCCCGGCCGGCCACGACAAGTTCTCATACGACCTGGTCAAACAGGTCGTCGGCGAGATCGTGCCGATGGACATGTTCAAGAAGCTGGGCGGGGAAGACAAGTTGAACATGACCCTCCTGGCGCTGAACCTGAGCCACTTCGTCAACGGCGTGGCCAAGGAGCACGGCAAGGTATCACGCGAGATGTTCCCCGGCTACCGCATCGACTCGATCACCAACGGCGTCCATTCCGCTACCTGGATCAGCGAGCCTTTCAGGCAGCTTTTCGACACCTATATACCGGGATGGGTCAACGACCCGTTCACGCTGCGTTACGCGCTGAGCATTCCGGGCCAGGAGATCTGGAACGCTCACATGATCGCCAAGAAGAAGCTTATCGACAGCGTCAACGCCTCGACGAACGCGGGCCTCGATCCCGACGTCCTGACCATCGGTTTCGCACGCAGGGCCACCGCCTACAAGCGGATGGACCTGTGCTTCTATGACATCAACCGCCTGGTCGAGATCTCAAAGAACGCGGGAAAGGTGCAGTTCATCTTCGCCGGCAAGGCGCATCCGCGCGACTGGCCGGGCAAGGAGCTGATCAAGAAGATCTGCGGCATCGCCCACCATATCGACGGTCAGGTCAAGGTCGTCTACCTTGCCAACTACGACATGGACCTGGCCAAGATCGTCATCCCCGGCGTCGACGTCTGGCTCAACACCCCGCAGAAGCCGAGGGAGGCTTCCGGCACGTCCGGCATGAAGGCCGCCTGCAACGGCGTCCCCAGCTTCAGCATACTGGACGGATGGTGGATCGAGGGCCATGTCGAGGGGCTTACCGGCTGGTCCATCGGCGAAGCGGCCGATGTGGAGAGCAATGACCAGTCCAACGCGGATTCCCTTTACCACAAGCTGGCCAACATCATCATCCCGACGTTCTACAGCAACCGGAACAACTGGATCGAGATCATGCGCCATTCGATCGCCATCAACGCCTCGTTCTTCAATACGCACAGGATGGTGCAGCAGTACGTCCTCTCGGCTTACCTCTATTAATTGATGTTTTTCCTGCCCCTGGTTCCTGCCGTCCGCGTATCCTGATATAATGGAAGTGTGAAATGTCCCCCGGGAAAGTTCCGGATCTTCACCATCGGCCATTCGACACGGCCGCTGTATGAGTTCGTCGCCCTGCGCCGCGCCCGGAAGGATTCCGTGAATCAGGGCTGGCGCAACAGCTCGTTCCGCGGTTACGCCGATTACATTCAGACAGACGATTTCCTGGAGGGGTCAGAAGGCTGATGGCCCGGGGCTTCACGGTCTGCCATATCACGGGCAGGCGGGGGATCTACGCGCATAAGCTCACTCCGTTCGCGCGGGTAAGGGGCACGGTCATAACATACCCGAAGCCGGAAAAGACATGATCATTATCCATCTGTCCGACCAGATGTACCATACCACGAAGAAGGCCCGCGGCGGGTCGGTCAAGGCCCGGTGGATCTTTTCCTTCGATTCCCTGTTAGACCGCCAGCACGACCGCTTCGGCACGCTCACGTCCTTCAGCGAGGATACGCTTTCGCCGGGCGCCTCGCTGCCGCTCCACCCCTATAATGACAATGAGGTGGTGACGTACATCGCCGACGGCGAGTTCCGCCATCTCGACAACAAGGGGCACAACGGCACCCTCAAGAAGGGGTGGGTCCAGCATACGACGGCCGGTCCGGGGATGTGGCATTCCGAGATCAACAACCTCGAGGACCGTCCGCTGCGCTTCGTCCAGATGCAGTTCTCGCCCGCGCACATCGCGCTTAAGCCGCATTACGAGCAGAAACCCGTCCAGAAACGCCAGCGCAGGAACAAACTGCTGGCTCTGGTCTCCAACCGGCGCCTCGGGGCGCTCAAGATCAACGCCGACACGGAGGTCTTCTCGAGCTTCCTTGAGAAGGGCAAGGAGCTCCATCACGCCGTCGAAAAGGACAGGGGGATCTTCATCTACGTGCTTGAGAAGGGGCCGGTCAGGATCAACGGGATACGGATGACCTCCCTGAGCTGCGCGGAGATAGTCGACGAACCCGCGGCGGTCATCAGGGCCGATGAGGACGCCGAGCTCCTGCTTGTGGACGTCCGGCTCTGATTCTGCTATAATACGTCCCTCAGAAGATTAAGGAGGGACCCATGCCGAGATCAATCAAAGGCACAAAGACCGAACAGAACCTGCTCAAGGCGTTCGCGGGCGAATCACAGGCACGCAACCGCTATACGTATTTCGCCGGCGCCGCCAAGAAAGAGGGACTGGAACAGATACAGGCGATCTTTCTTGAGACCGCCGAGAACGAGAAGGAGCACGCCAAGGTCTTTTTCAAGTATCTCGAGGGCGGGGATGCCGCGATAACCGCGACCTACCCCGCGGGACGCATCGCCGCGACCAGCGAGAACCTCTCGGAGGCCGCAGCCGGCGAGAACCTGGAGTGGACGACGCTTTACGCCGATTTCGCCAAGACCGCCCGTGACGAGGGATTCCCGGAGATAGCCGATTCGTTCGACCAGATCGGGAAGGTCGAGAAGGCCCACGAGGCGCGCTACAGGAAGCTGTTGAACAACCTGGCTTCGAAAGAGGTCTTCTCCAGGAAGAAGGCGGTACGCTGGCACTGCAGGAACTGCGGGTACGTGTTCGAAGGCGAGCAGGCCCCCGATATGTGCCCGGCATGCAGGCATCCGCAGGCGTATTACGAGGTCCTGGCAGAGAACTACTAGCGTACAGGTCGTGACATCATGGACATAAGAGGCGGCTGGCATCTGCTGAAAAAGGCGATCCCGTTATGGGGTTGCCTTTTTTTTGCCGCCGGCTCCGCCCTGGCCGGTCCCGGAAGCGCCGCGTATGACAGCGGGAAGAGGCTGGCGGAAGAGGGCAGGGATACCGAGGCGATAGCCGCCTTCTCGGAGGCCCTCTCACAGGAGCCCGGCCTTTTTGACGCCTATTACCGCAGGGGTCTGTGTTACCAGCGTACAGGCGAGGATGAAAAAGCGGCCGCCGATCTTACCGAGGCGATCAACAGGGGCGAGCGGACGGCTGCCATGGTGATCGAAAGGGGCAGATGCTTTCAGCGGATGGGAAGGAACCTGCGGGCCATCGCTGATTTCCGCCTGGCCAGGGAGATCGATCCGAAGGACCGGGAAGCGCTTTATTCCCTGGCGGTTGCCTACAGCGAGTTCAACGACATGGAAAGCGCCCTCGCGGAGTTCGAGGGACTGCTTGCCGCGTTCCCTGACTTCGGCCAGGGTTACGCCGACAGGGCGCTGGTCTTCTTCAAGAAGAACGATTATTCCAGGGCCTGGGATGATGTGAAAAAGGCGCAGGAACTGGGCGTGCAGGTGTCTCCCGGCCTGCTGGAGGCGCTGCGCAACGAGTCGGGGGGAAGATGAGGCTTAACAAGTCCGTCGGAGCCCGAAAAGAAAGAGGAGTAAGGGTGTTTTTGTGATACAATAGAATTGTACATCGATCCCCCCGTTCCGGAATCCCCCCGTTTCTCCCGTTTCCCCATGAAATATTTCTTTGATTGCTGGGACAGGCTCAAGGATGGACTGAAGGACAAGCAGCTTTTCCTTTTCCTTGATTATGACGGCACGCTGGCGCCCCTGCGAGCGCGTCCCGGGGAAGCCCTTTTGCCCGATGAGACACGATCGATCCTTCAGGAGCTCTCCCACGAGAACAACCTCCTGCTCGCGGTGATAAGCGGCAGGAAGATAGACGATGTCAAGAGCAAGGTGGGGCTCGAACACATCATCTACTCGGGCAATCACGGCCTCGAGCTTTCCAGCCCCCATGTCAAGTTCGACGGGCTGGCCACGCCCGGGTACCTGAGCATCCTCAGGAGGATAAAGACCGATCTCGAGCAGAGGCTGGCCCCGTTCAGAAACGCGCTGATCGAGGACAAGGATATCACTCTCTCCGTCCACTACCGCACGGTCGACCCCAGGGACATTCCCGCCGTAAAGACGCTTTTCCACGAGGCGACCATCCTGTACCTGATACGCAACAAGATCAAGGTCAAGGAACAGAGGATGGACCTCGAGGTGTGGCCGCCCGTGAACTGGGACAAGGGTAAGATCGTCAACTGGCTGCTCGCCAGGCAGGAGCTTGCCGGCGACAGGCCGGTGTTCCCGGTGTACGTCGGCGACGACCTGACCGACGAGGACGCTTTCCGCACCCTCAAATGCAGGGGGCTGACCATTTTCGTCTGCGCGCGGCCCGGTAATTCCGCCGCGGAATATTACCTGAAGGACCAGGGGGAGGTGGCGGAACTCCTCAGGAGGTTCCTTGATATGGAGCGGGGGTACCAGCATGTCTGAAGAAGGACGTGAAGCAGGGGACAAGGGTTTTCGCTTCTACACGCGTCTCAACCTTACCGAATTGACGGGGCTCAAGGCCCAGACGCTGACCCAGATGGCGCGTCTTATCCGCGAGGTGCCCGGCTCCAGCATCTACCACCATACCCACCGTTTCCTGCAGGCGCACGAATACCTTTCGCCCGAGCCTCCCAACGATTTCGCGTACTGGGTGACCGAGGTCCTGGGTGAGGACGAGCTCGGCGAGATGCTGGCCAGCATCGATACGATCCGCTTCAAGACCATCCGGGACCTGAGGGACAGGATCGCCGAGACCATCGAGACCTACATAAAGGGCAATCCCTACGCGCGCCTGCGTTTCGCGCGGGACGCGGAGGCCTTCTATTTCCTGAAGGCGATAAGCTTCGTCCTGCCGACGAAATACCTGGCCGAGGACCTGGCGCAGTTCGCTGATGGGATGGAAAAGGTCACTACCGATTCGATCTATTTCCATATTTTTGAGGCCCGGTTGAGGCTGGGCAAGGGGACCAACGATTTCTCGTACTGGCTTGAATCGAGCCTGGGAGAAACAGCCCTGGCTGAGAGGATAGCCAACATGGATCCCTATACGTATACGATGGAAGAGCTGAGAAAGGCCATAATCAGGCTGGTACGGCGGAGGATGGCGGAGGAACATGGCGAAGATAGAAGAGTACATCCCGATCGTAGGGCAGTCGGTGATCGATGACCTGAAGCTCCTGGGGGAACACCTCAGCGGCAAGGTCATACAGCAGGTGAATTCAACTGCTGTCGGCGGAGGGGTGGCTGAGATACTCAGCCGCATGGTCCCGCTGCTGCATCAGCTGGGCGTGGATTCCCGCTGGGACGTGATCAAGGGAGGAGAGCAGTTTTTCGAGGTCACCAAGAAGTTCCATAATGTCCTCCACGGACGCAAAGAGGAGGTGACGCAGGAGGATTTCGACATCTTCATCGATAACGGACGGATGAATCTGAAGGAATTCAACGTCTATGGGGATATTGTTTTCATCCACGACCCGCAGCCGGTCATGCTGATCGCCGCCAGGAAACAGAACAAGTGGATCTGGCGCTGTCATATCGATGTCTCCGCGCCGAACGAGAAGGTCTGGCTGTTCCTGCTTGGTTTCGTCAAGGACTACGACGCGTCGGTCTTCTCCGCGCCCATGTTCTCCCAGAAACTTCCCATCCCGCAGTACCTGATACCGCCGTCGATTGACCCGATCAGCGAAAAGAACAAGGAGCTGCCTCCAGAGACGATCAAGGCGGTGCTTGACAAGTACGGCATCGTGCCGAACAAGCCGATAGTGACGCAGATATCGCGGTTCGACCGGCTCAAGGACCCCGTGGGGGTCGTCGAGATGTTCAAGATGGTGCGCCGCTACATCGACTGCCAGCTGATCCTGGCGGGCGGGACCGCGGCCGACGATCCCGAGGGGATGAAAGTGCTCGAGGAGGTCAGGGAGACCGCGGAAGGCGAGCCCGATGTGCATATCCTGCTGATGCAGCATAACGATATCGACGTCAACGCGCTGCAGCGGGCTTCGACGGTCATCGTCCAGAAATCGATCAAGGAAGGGTTCGGGTTGACCGTCTCGGAAGCGCTGTGGAAAGGCAAGCCTGTCGTCGCATCCGCAGTAGGAGGCATACCTCTGCAGATCAAACACAAGTATTCCGGGCTTCTGTGCCACTCCATCGAGGGGGCGGCGTTCTATGTCAAACAGCTCCTTAACAGTCCGGATTACGCGCGGGTCCTGGGTGAGAACGGAAGGAAACATATAAAGGACAATTTCCTGCTCACCCGACACCTGCGGGATTACATGCTGCTGTTCCTCTCGCTGTACCATCCCAGCGAGGACGTCGTCCATCTCACCGCCGCCGGCGTATAGCAACCACGGTCCAATAAAAATCGCCTTGAATTCGGCCGGTCATGTTGTATACTTTGGTTGGATCCAGGTCATAGAGAAGGGTAGTCCAACGCGACACCCGACTAAAGGGGCGAGAAATTCCTGGATCGCGGGCGCAGTGCCCTCAGCCGAGAGGCTCCATCCTTAAACTCGCCCCTTTTTTTTATTTTTTGCCCTCCTTACCCGTGATATAATTATCCCCGTGCAGCATATCCAGAGCAGTTTTAAGAGTTATGACGGTACCGAGCTGTTCAGGCAGAGCTGGCTCCCCGAGAGATCGCATGCCGCTGTATGCCTGGTCCACGGCGCCTTCGAGCACAGCAGCCGTTTCGAGAACGCCTGCGCCGCGCTCGCGTCGGAAGGCTTCGCGGTGCATACGTTCGACCTGCGCGGACACGGGAAATCAACGGGAGAGATAACCCCCGAGTCGTCCTTTGTGGAACTGCTCAAGGATGTGCGCTCCTTCGTCGATCTCCTGAAGGGAGAGATAGGGGAGAAGAAGCTGTTCATGCTCGGACAGAGCCTGGGAGGGGCGCTCGCGGTCCTGTACGCCGCCGACGAACAGGCAGCGGCAGGCCTGAGCGGGCTTATCCTCTGCGCCCCGGCGTGCAAGCTGATGTTCCCGCCCATGTCCCTGATCATCATGTACACGCTCAGCAAGCTTTTCCCCGGACTGAAGATGAAGGCGCTCGAGGCCCACCTGGTCGCGCGCGACCCCGCGGTGGCCCGGGCCTACGAGAACGACCCTCTGGTCAACCGCCAGGGTATACCGGTCCGGCCGCTGATGGAGTTCGTCAAGCTGATCAAGAACGGACAGAAAGAGTTCGAAAAGAGGGATCTGCCGCTGCTGGTCCTGCACGGCACCCATGATAAGGTGACCGATATCCGCGGCAGCAGGCGGCTTTCCCTGCGTTCCGTCTCCACCGACAAGACCTTCGTGGAATTCCCCAATTTCTACCATGACCTCCTCAATGACCCGGGCAAGGCCCAGGTCTATACCTGCATTTCAGGCTGGATAAGCCGCCGCCTTTGAGATATAATCTATCTTTAACCTAAACGAAAGGACACCATGCAACGGCTAACCTTTGATTTCAACAACATGTTCAGCACTTGCGTCGGCTCAGCCAACGGGGTCACCGACGGGGATATCGCCGCTTTTTCCAAAACCGCGAAAACGGCCGCCCGCCATCTGGCCTCGGCGCTCAAAGACCGCGAAAGCCGCCTGAGGCTCGGCCTGGAATGGGCGAACCTGCCCTGGCAGTCCCCTGCCGCGGTCAAGCGGATACAGATGCTCGGCGATGAGATCGCCGCGCGTTACAGGAACGTGATCTTCCTCGGCATCGGCGGTTCCTATCTCGGCCTCAAGGCCGCCCAGGACGCGCTGTGCCTCCCGTACTATAACGATTTCGAACAGGCCCGCAACGGAAGACCGAAGATCTATTTCGAGGGGAACAATCTCGATCCCGAGACGCTCTCCGTCCTGCTGGAGAGCCTCGATCCCCGCAGGACGTTCTGCGTCGTCATCTCCAAGTCCGGCGAGACCACTGAGACAAAGGCGGCGTTCGAGGTGGTCGAGCAGTGGCTCAAAAAGCACTGCGGTCCCCGGTATGGGAGGCAGATCTTCGCCATCACCGACCCCGCATCCGGCTCATTGAGGAAAAAGGTCGAAGCGGCGCAGGCAAAGGACCCGTTAAGCTTCCGCAGCCATCCGCTGTTCAAGGGCGTCGGCGGGAGGTATTCCGAACTGAACATGGGGCTTCTCCACCTGGCCATAGCCGGAGTGAAGATCTCCGCGGTGCTCGAAGGGGCGAAGGACATGGCCGGCCGCTGTGTCGAACCCGACGTCTCCAGGAATCCCGCGTACATGTACGCGCTCCTGCATACCATACTTTTCAGGAAGAAGGGCAAGCCCATCGGCATAATGATGCCGTTCGGCGAGGAGCTCAAGTCGACCGCGGACTGGTACTGCCAGCTGCTGGCGGAAAGCACCGGCAAGAAGTTCGCCCGCCGCATCGAGCGCGACGCCTCGGGAAGGGAACTGTGGATGCATGACAGGAAGAGGGTGTTAAATACCGGAAGGACCCCGGTTTCGACCAGAGGCACTAATGATCTGCATTCGGTGCAGCAGAACAATATCGAGGGACAGAACGACAAGGTGGTGACCTTCATCCAGGTCGGCGCCTTCAAGCGCGAGCTTACGGTGCCCGGCGGAAAGGGCGGCCTGCTCGCCGGAAAACGCTATTCGAAGCTGCTGGCGCTGGCGCAGGAAGCGACCGAATGGGCGCTGGTCCGGGAGTCGCGGCCCAACTGCACCGTGCGCATGCCGGCTTTGACCCCGTCCTGCTGGGGCCAGCTGATCTACTTCTTCGAGATGGCGACCGCGTTCGAGGGCGAGCTGCTCGACATCAACGCGTTCGACCAGCCCGGCGTGGAGGGCTACAAGAACTACATGTACTACAAGCTGCGCAAGCCGGGCCTCGCGCCCGGGATCGCGAAGGACATCCGGTCGCATCCGCTGGTCAAAAAACAGAAGTATATTTTATAGTGGCGCGGGTCAGGTCCAGACGCCCTTGAACGGGTGCCTTGACCTGATTCGAGCGACATTTTGAGCCCGAACGGGCACGGTTGACCCGCTGGCCGGTTGGCG
>JBLMZF010000051.1:0-6481 GCA_050258655.1 Deltaproteobacteria bacterium
CGTTTGTACGTCGCGGGGCAATCCCAGAACTGCATTGAGGCGTTCAGCAATCTCAAGAACATCTGTGAGGAGTATCTGAAGGGGAAATATGAGATCGAGATCGTCGACCTGCTTGAGAAACCGCAGCTGGCAAAAGGGGATGAGATAATCGCAATACCGACCCTGGTCCGCAAACTGCCGCCTCCGCTGCGAAAGATCATCGGTGACCTTTCGAACAGGGAGCGCGTGCTGGTCGGGCTCCAGATGAAGGATATGAGGATATAAACGATGACCGCTTTGCAACGATTCGAGGAGCTGGCTGCCCGGGGATCTCAAGGTAAATTCCGGTTGAAGCTTTTTGTGATCGGGATGACGGAAAAGTCCTGCCGGGCGGTGAACAATCTAAAACATGTCTGCGATGAGAAGCTTAAGGGCAGATATGAGCTGGAAGTGGTCGATATCTGTCAGAAGCCCGAATTGACCCGCTCCTATCAGATACTCGCCGCTCCAACTCTGATAAAGGAAGACCCCCTTCCCCGTAAACTGCTTGTCGGTGACATGTCCGACAGAAGCAGGGTGCTCAAGGGGCTGGGGTTGAATTAGCCTATGCCGAAAAAACCGACGCTGAATGAACTTAAGGCTCAGATGGAGGCGCTTCGAGAACGGGCGGAGCTCGCCGAGGAGACGCTTGCGGCGATACGCCGGGGCGAGGTCGACGCTCTGGTCGTCGGCGACGCAGGCGACCAGAAGGTATATACACTTCAGAATTGCGACCATTCATACCGTTTGCTTGTAGAGGAGATGGGTGACGGAGCGGTTACGGTCAACGAAAAAGGGAACATCCTTTTCTGCAACAAGAGATTCGCGGAGATGGCCGGACTGCCGCATGAAAAGATCCCGGGAAGCGCGTTCAGCGGATTCTTTCTGGAGAAAGACCATCAGGCTCTCAGCGCATGCCTGGGGCCGTGCGTTCGCAGCGGGGTAAAAGCCGAGGTGGTACTGCGCGGCGTGGGGGATAATGCTCTCCCGGTTCTGCTTTCCGCGCACTGCATCCAGCTTGACGGCATAAGCGCAAGGGCCTGTATCGTGACCGACATAAAGAAGCAGCAGGACCGGCTTGATGAAAGCAATGAACTTTTCCGCACCGCGATCGACTGTTACCCCGCGGCGTTCCTCCTGCTTGACAATGAACGGATGATCCGTTTTATCAATTCAACGGCAATACGGATAGCCGGATTAGCTGAGGACGGTATCGTGGGAAAAAGGGGAGATTCCATTATCCCCCGCGAAGGGGTGGAGCAGTATGAACCCTGGCTTAAGAAGGCATATCAGACGCTCAAGCCGCAAAGCTGTGAAGCCTCGCTGAAGTTCCCGGCCGGGCTATACCATCTGCTGATCGATTTTATCCCCACGCTCGACAAGGAGGGAAGGCTTAAGTACATGCTCGTTTTCGGTTACGATATCGGGGGCTTCAAACGCACGGAGCTCACCCTTGAGCACGAGAAGAAGGTGTTCGAGAAGCTGGTCATGCAGCGTACGGACGAGCTGGTCAGGGCCAAGATCGAACTGGAAAATGCTCAGCGCCTTTCTGACCTGGGACAGCTGGCCGCGACAGTCGCCCACGAGCTGCGCAATCCCCTCGCCGCGATCAGCATGGCCGCGGTCAATATAAAGAAAAAGACCAGAGAGCCTTCTCTCGAGGGACACCTGTCGACGATCCAGAAGAAGGTCGTCGAGAGCGATCAGATAATCAATAATCTCCTTTTCTATTCCCGCCTGAAGACGCCTCGTTTCGCTCCCATTAACATCCATGAAACCGTGATGGAAAGCATCAACACCTGCAGGGCCAGGTTCTGCGACCGCATCCTGCGTTTCGATATCGAACTCAAGGATATCGAACGGACGGTGATCCATGCTGACTGCCTGCAACTGAAGGAGGTGTTCGTCAATATCCTCAATAATGCCGTGGACGCCGTCCCGTCCTCTGTCACAGGCGATATCGGTGTGTCCGGCAGGGTGGAAGGCCAGCTGGTGACGGTCATTTTCCGCGATAACGGTATCGGCATGGACGAGGAGACACGCAAGAAGGTCTTCGAGCCGTTCTTCACTACCAAGTCAAAGGGGACCGGCCTGGGGCTCACCGTGAGCAGCCAGGTGCTGAAATTCCATTCCGGTTCGTTGAACATCGTCTCGCGCGAGGGCCGCGGCACTACGGTCAGCGTCTGCCTTCCCGTAAAATAGCTACAGAACGGCCGCACGTCCCCGCGCCGCCTTAAAAAGAAATGGACAGGAAACCAGGACTTCTGTCAGGCCTGCTTCTCGGGATCATCCTTGGCATCCCTCTTGCCGCTGTATTCTACCTCGGCGACCAGCTGCGGCTGGTCACCTTTATCCCGTTCGATATCTTTGACTGGCACAGCCGGGTGCTCCCCGGCGGCCTGATCACCGGGGTGATCGATATACTCATCCACATCATCCGCTTCTTTAATCTCGGCCCCACCGCCGCCGTCGCGAAGCTCGCGGAACAGCTTATCGCGATGTCGATGTTCGTCGGCATCACCGCTCTGGCCGGCCTCGCGGTCGCTCTTGTCATCAGGATAACGCCGCGCGTCCCGGCCGTTTCAGGCGGTCTCGTCGGCGGACTGCTTACGGTCATCGTGCTGCTGATCGAGCTCAAGCTCAAACGTTTCATGCCCGTTTCAGCCGTGTTCACGGCATTCCTTTTTATAGGCTGGTCGGCGCTGGTGGGGATCGTCCTGTCCAAAGGGAGGGGGATCGTAAGGATCCTGTCCGTATCGCTTCCGCTTGCGCTGACAGTGACGTTAAGCGGATACGCCGTTTCGCGGATGATGAGCGGGATGTCAGGTTCGGACGTGCCGCTGACCGATGTCCGCGCTGATTCCCAAGGAGGTCTGATCTTCTCGAATGTCATGGCCGTTGAGAAACGGAGCGGGATACTGCCCGCGCCCGGCACGAGGACTGAATTGACGCCCAAGGAGAGGTTTTTCCGCGTCGATATCGATACCACGCCTCCTATAGTCAATAGCAGGAGCTGGAGGATGCGGACTTCCGGTCTCTTTGACCGGCCACGGCAGATCTCGTATGCCGACCTGATGAAATATCCCGAGGTTACCCAGCCGATAACCCTTTGCTGCATATCCAATCCGGTCGCCGGGGATCTGATAGGGACTGTTTTCTTCACCGGCATCAGGCTGCGTGATTTTATCCACGACCTGGGGATCCGGAAAGAGGCTAAGGGGCTGATGGTCCGTTCCGTGGATGGTTATTACGAGACCGTATCGCAGGAGGACATGAACGACCCGCGCACGCTCCTTGTCTACGGCATGAACGGGCGCACGCTCACGCCTGAACAGGGTTTTCCGGTCCGCATCTATATTCCCGGTCGTTACGGGATGAAACAGCCCAAATGGGTGATCTCCATCGAGGCGATCTCCCCGCCTGATTCGGGTTTCTGGGTGGACAGGGGATGGGACAGGGAAGCGGACGTTCAGACCCTGTCCGTCATCGATACGGTCGCTCAGGATGCCGCGCGTGACGGCAGGATACCCATCGGCGGCATCGCTTTTGCCGGAGGCCGCGGTATTAAAAGCGTGCAGATCCAGGTCGATGACGGGCAGTGGAGAGAGACTGAAATCCTTAACCCTCCGCTTGGTCCCCTGACCTGGGTCATCTGGCGATATGACTGGCCGCATCAGGGCGGCCGGCACACCTTCCGGGTCCGTGCTGTCGACGGCAACGGAGTCCTTCAATCCGCTTCTCCCGCTCCGCCTCATCCCAAAGGCGCTACCGGTTACCACCAGCTCACCCTCGAGATCAGATAGGAATAAAGTCAGGAAAAGGCGGAACAATGGCTATGGCCTTATCCCCGAACCGGTCTATTATAAGACTATGGATAAGAGGATCTTCTTAGTTATCGCGTTGCTCGTAGTTCTATCCGGATGCAAGAAAGACGGATCGAGCTCCCAGGCCGGGTTCGTCTCCGGTTTGCCGGCAGACAATGACCCGGCTGTCACTGCCAGGGTCATCGATCCGTCTCCGTCTACCAGCGCGCCCGTGCCCGAACCTGCCACCATGCTCCTTTTGGGGACAGGCATCGGCATGCTGGCCCTTAAGAAGTTCAGGAAATAAGGAAGTAAAGGGCAGGTGCGCTTGAAAACGGGGCTGTCCCCATCTGTTTCGGAAATTGGTTCATACAAGATGGGGACGTCCCCGTTTATTTTTGTTCCATTTTTCTCCTAAGGTGCTATAATGACGGGCATTAGGAGAAAAATATGCGCGGCCAGGCGGTAAATAAAACCTTTGAGCGCTGCAATCAAGCCGGTTCCATCCCAGGAAGCGGCTTTTTTTATTTCCGGGAAAGAAAATGATCTCCTTCTCATCGTACAACATCAAGTACCACACGCATCCGACTGAAGGATGGATCATGGCGACAGGCGAGCTCAGGAACGAGTCCTTCAAGAGCTATAACACGGCCGTGTTCCGCGCGCATATCTTCAGAGGCGATGAGCCGATGGGGTCAGCTTTGATCAAGATCAACGGGTTCCGGACCCGCATGACCAAGCCTTTTGTGGCGACTTTCGCCGGTGTGCATCATTCGCTGATATCCAGGATAACCAGGTGCGACATATTGCTTGAAGCCACAACGTAGGCCGGTGGCCTGATGGAGTGCGGATGGAAGAGAGGGACCTGGGGGAGCAGCCCATCGGCAGGCTGATGGCACAGGACGGTCTCAAGCCGAATGATCTGGTGAGCTGCTCGACGGAACAGATCACGCATAAGATGGTCAGCCGGGCGGTGAAGGGGAGGAAACTGACTCCCCATGTCCAGGGCAAGATACTCAGGGCCATGAACAAGGCATCCGGCAGGACGTATTCGCTGAAGGACCTTTTCACGTATTGACAAGGAGCAACAAGACGCATGGAGACTTTTATCCTGTTCTCCCTCGCGCTGGTCGGGCTCGGGGTGTTCATGCTTTTCAAGTTCGTGGCCTGGCTTTTGAGGCCTGAGCAGCCTGACAGGCAGGACCAGATCAGGGAGCTGATGGTCCTGATAAAGGACCTGCAGAGCCGCGTGTATGCGCTGGAGACCAGGTCCGGGCAGAACATTCCGCCAGTTCCCGCTCCGGCGCCTGCTTCCCCGGAGCCTCCCGCGCCTGAGGAGTTCCCTGCGGCCTCCGTTAACCCTGTCGAAATTCCCGCCGAAAGCCGTGTTGAAAAGGAAGGCTCCGGACGGGAGATGGAGCTTGATCTCGGTAAATTCTGGCTCAATAAGGTAGGTATCGTCATCTTCGCCCTCGGGGTGGCTTTCCTGATAACCTACACGTTCAAGTATTTCGGCCCGTT
Organism: Deltaproteobacteria bacterium; assembly: GCA_050258655.1. Classification (GTDB taxonomy): domain Bacteria; phylum Omnitrophota; class Gorgyraeia; order Gygaellales; family Profunditerraquicolaceae; genus JBLMZF01. The sequence continues at coordinate 5,343 of JBLMZF010000051.1, forward strand.
CCTGAAGATCCTTTTCGGGTACGCTCTCAGCGCGGGCCTGTTTTACGCCGGCCTGAAGCTCGAGAAGCAGGATGCTCTGCGCAATTATGGAAGGGTCATCCTCGGGGGTGCCTGGGCGATAGTCTATTTCACGACCTACGCGATGCAGCATTTTGAGGCGTCGAGAATCATCGCCAGCCAGGCGGCTGACCTTGCGCTTCTTGCCGTCGTAAGCCTGGCGATGGTCGCGTTCTCTCTCAGGTACAGGTCGGAGGAGCTGTCGGCAGTGGCGCTGTTTGTCGGTTACATCACTTCCACTATGGGCGATGTGACCTGGTTCACCCTGGCTTCGAGCCTGCTGCTTGCGCTGGCCACATTGTCTCTGGTCTGGAAGATGAAGTGGACCAAACTGATGGTCTTCGGCACGGTCCTGACATATGGCGTCCATTTCATCTGGGTGTTCAAGCACCTCTTCTGGACGGGGGGCGGGAACTTTTCGGCAAGAGAAGTTTATTTCCTGCTTAATACGGGATTCCTTTCGGTGTACTGGGCCCTGTTCACCGCTTCTGCGTTCCTTATCCCCTCAGGGGACGACCGGCAGGACAGATCGATTGCGGGGAACTGTTTCATAAATTTCCTGTTGTTCTTTTTCCTGACCTATCCTAAACTGTATATGACATTCCCGGAGGCCACGTTCTGGTTCTGCCTCGGAATGGGCGTCCTGTATGCCGTTCTGTCGGTCCTGGCGTTCCGGCTCAAAAAAGAGCGCCTGTTCGTCAGTAACGCGCTGATCGCCATCTCGCTGCTCACTTTCTCCGTTTCGGTAAGGATGATCCCGTTCCATACGAGCGTTTTCTGGTTCATCGAGCTCCCGGGGCTGCTGTATTTCGGGACAGTCATGCGCCGCAGATCGTTCCGGATACTGGCTCTGTGCCTGGCAGTGATCCTCTTCTTCCGGTTCATCTTCATCGATTTCGGCGTAAGCTGGAAGCAGTTCCTGTCATTGCTGGCGTTCTTTTCGTCGGCGGCATGTTTCATGCTGTACAGGCTGAACAGACCGTCAGCTGATGAGCTGGAGGGGAACCTTCCGGATTTCTTCTCGGGGCTTTCTGTCTTTTACCTGACCGTGTGGGTCTGGCTGGTGCTGCCTCTGCGCCTGC
>JBLMZF010000052.1:0-43501 GCA_050258655.1 Deltaproteobacteria bacterium
CTCTTAAAATTCCTTTGGGATTTTTCAGAGCTGGCTCGGGATGATTTTTCGCCTTTGGCGAAAAATCTATCGGGGCGACAGGACTTGAACCTGTGACCTCAGCGTCCCGAACGCTGCGCTCTAGCCAAACTGAGCCACGCCCCGTAGATCTATCTTCTGCCTGAAAGAAGCTTCTTGAACTCCAGCGCGTTCTTCACCGCGTAACCGTGAGCGTCATTGTTGAAGAACGCGAAAATATCCCTGCCGCCGAAACCCCGCGCAAACTCCGCCCACTCCTTGAGCTCTTCCACTGAATACTCGGAACCGTACAGCTTTTCCCCCCCGTGGAAGCGCAGGTAGATAAAATCGGCGGTCGCCTTGCGGTAGACCGGGAAATTGCCCGGCGAATGCGCGATGCACAGGCAGGCGTTGTGCGCCTTTAGCGCCGCGTACACCTCTTCGTCGAACCAGCTCGGGTGGCGGAACTCGAACACCTGCCGGTACCCGGTCTTATCGAGCAGGTCGAGAAAAGCCTCAAGATGCGGCAGGTCCACCCTGAACCGCGGGGAGAACTGCCACAGCACCGCTGCCAGTTTCCCTTTCAGCTCCTTCGCTCTTTTAAAGAACACCGCCAGCGGCTCTTTGACGTTCGCGATCTTCTTATTGTGCGAGATGAACCGCGAACCCTTGGCGACGAACCGGAAATCATCCGGGGTCGATGTCCGCCATTTGGCGAACGTTGAGCCGCTTACCAGGCGGTAGAAAGTCACGTTGAGCTCGACACAATCGAAAAACCCTGTGTAATAGGCGAGCCACTTCCCCTTAGCCAGGCCTTTCGGGTAGAACACCCCATCAGCCCAGTGCTTGTAATACCAGCCGCTTGTCCCTATGTAATTCATCCGGCGGGATTTGGGGGAGATTTACAACCTCATCAGTATAACAGAATCCTGCGAAGTTATCAAGCCGTTAAATATTTCCGACCGCCTTCGCAAGCATATCGAACTCTATATTCACCTGCCGGGAGGCACCCTTGATCCCGAGCGTGGTATTGATCAGCGTATGCGGGATCACGTACACCGTGAATGCCCCGCTTTTCTTTTCCGCCACGGTCAGGCTTATGCCGTCCACCGCCACCGACCCTTTGGGAAGTATATAGCCGCTCGACTTCGGGGGAATGGCTATCTCGAAGCAGAGGTTCCCGCGGACAGATATCTTCTTCCTGATAACACCCAGGCAGTCCACATGGCCGGAAACGAAATGGCCGGATACCCTGTCTCCCAGCTTCAGGCTCCGTTCCAGGTTGACCCTGTCCCCCGGTGCAAGCCTGCCCAGATCGGTGAGGGAAAGCGTCTCCTGCATCACATCGAACGAAAGCTGATCGCCCTTCAAAGCGACTATGGTCAGGCAGGCGCCGTTGACCGCGATGCTGTCGCCGATACGGCTCCCCTGCGCGGCGGTCGCGCCCCTGACCGTGAGCCGGCCCAGCCGTCCCCTTTTCGAGAGGGCTACGACAGTACCCAGCTCTTCAACTATCCCCGTGAACATATCCTACGAAGGATATACCCGCGCAATTCCGAACAAGCGCGGGGTATCCTCTCCATTAGCTACGCCTTCCCGCTCTTGACCCTGCATTCGAAGAGGATGTCCTCGCCGAAACGGCGCAGCTTCGGCGCCTCCAGCTTGACGGCTTTATCTATGCGGGAGACACCCTTGCCCATCACGGAACTGATCGCCTGGGCGCCGCCGATGATCTTGGGGCTGACGAAGAAAAGCACCTTGTCGACGAGACCCTCATCGAACAGTGAGCCGATAAGCGTCCCTCCCCCCTCGACCAGCACGTTGGTGATCTCCATGCGCGCCAGTTTCTTGAGCATGTCCTTGAGGTTCACCTGGCCGTTCTTCTCTTTGACCTCCAGGATCGTCGCCTTCTCGCTGAGCTTGGCGCGGTTCTCGGTCTCCTGCCCCTGTATAACGGGGATGGTGGCGAGGATGACCTTGCCTTTCTCGAAGATCGGCGAGGAATCGGGGGTGCTGAGCTTGCTGTCCACGACCACCTTAACGGGCTGCCTTTTCGAGAACCAGGCGTCCAGCCTCGGGTTATCCCTGCGGACGGTGTTGACGCCCACGATGATCCCGTCGTAGTACTGCCTCATCCTGTGCGCGTAGTTGCGCGAAAGGTCGGAGGTGATCCACTTGGATTCGCCGCAGGAGGTGGCGATCTTGCCGTCAAGCGATTGCGCGACCTTCACGGTCACGAACGGAAGCCCCTTGGTTATGTACTTGACGAAGACCTCGTTGATCTCCTCGACCTTCTCCCTGCAGACGCCGGATTCGACGGAGATATTGTGCATCTTCAGGATGTTGATCCCCTTTCCGTTGTTGAGCGGGTTCGGGTCGACCATCCCGATCACGACCTTCCTGATGCCTGAGGAGATGATCCGGTTGACGCAGGGCGGGGTCCTTCCGAAATGCGCGCAGGGCTCAAGGGTCACGTAAAGGGCGGCCCCCTTAGCCTTCTCTTTCGCCTCGTCAAGTGCCAGCGTCTCGGCATGAGGGGCTCCCGCCTTGCGATGGTATCCCCTCCCCACGACCGAACCGTTCTTGATGATCACCGCACCCACTACCGGGTTAGGCGAGGTCATCCCGCGGGCCTTGAGCGCCAGCTGGATGGCCATGTTCATGTAATATTCGTTGTTTTTCTCCATATCTTACCCCGCCGCGCGCCTGGCGGCTTTGAGCGCCTGCACTGTCTCATAGGGGACGTCGATCTCACCGATCGAGACGTTCTTCGCCGAGCCGTGGTAGTCCGACCCTCCCGTCATAAGGAGCCCGAGACGCCGCGCGAGCTCAGTGTAGAAATTTATCATCGACTGCGAATGTTCCGGGTAATACACTTCCAGCCCCATCAGCCCCTCCTGCGCGAACTGCGGGATCAACTCGTCATGCCTGAACGAATACGGATGGGCGAGTACCGGGATACCCCCGTAGCCCTTGATCAGGGCTATCGCCTCGGCGGGGCTCAGCTTGAAATGGGCTACATACGCCGGGCACCTGTCGCCGATGTACTTGTCGAACGCCTCGTAGACGGAACCGACGACTTTCTCCGCGACCATCGCGCGCGCCAGGTGCAGGCGGCCCACCGTCCCCTCCCGGGAAAGCCTGAACACCGCTTCGGGTCTTACGTGAACGCCCTGGCCGGCCAGCCGCTCGATCATCGCGTGGATGCGGTCCACGCGGTTGCGCCTGAGCTCGGCAAGCCGCTGGTTCAACCCCGGGTCCGCGAAATCGAACAGATATCCGAGCATGTGCACTTCCGACCCTTCATGTTCCGCCGTCAGCTCTATCCCGGGCAGGATCTCGACACCGAGCCTGCGTCCCGCCTCTATCGCCTCCGGCAACCCGTTGACCGTATCATGATCGGTGATCGCGATGGCGCAGAGGCCCGCGCGCGACGCGGCCGCGACCACATCCGCGGGTTCCCCGGTCCCGTCCGAACAGACGGTATGGACGTGCAGATCGCATTTTCCCATCAGGATTTCTTCTCGGATTTGATCTTGTCGAGGATACCGTTGACGAACTTGCCCGCCTGGGCGCCTGAATACTTCTTGGCGAGCTCTACCGCCTCGTTTATGGAGACTTTGGGGGGGATGTCATCCCGCAGCAGCAGCTCGTAGGAGCTCAGGCGCAGGATGTTCCGGTCGACGACCGCCATGCGGTCGAGTTCCCAGTTGGTGGCATAGCGCGCTATAGCGTCATCGATAGGCTTGAGGTTGGCAAGCACGCCCTTGACCAGCTCCTCGGCGAACCCGCGCACGTCCTCCTCACAGGCGGCATTCGCCTCCATTTTCCAGAACGTACGGACCGCGATCTCGAACGGTTCATGGGTGATGTCGAGCTGGTAGAGTATCTGCAGCGCCAATTCCCTTGCCTGGCTTCTCTTACGCATCGGGTCTCTCTTTCTCTGATTTTATTTTATCTGGCCGAGGAGGTTCACCATCTCGATAGCCGACAGCGCCGCGTCCTTTCCCTTGTTACCGTCCTTTGAGCCGGACCGCTCGACCGCCTGTTCGATCGTATCGGCGGTGATCACGCCGAAGATGACCGGAAGGCCGGAATCAAGGCTCACCTTAGCGACGCCTTTAGCCGCTTCGGCCGCCACATAATCGAAATGCGGAGTTGACCCTCGTATGACCGTGCCCAGGCAGATGACGGCATCGAACTTCCCGGACCGGGCCATCTTCTGCGCTGCCACCGGCAGCTCAAAAGCGCCGGGGACCCAGGCGATGGTGATATCGGCATCGCCGGCACCATGGCGCTTGAGCGTGTCGCAGCAGCCGGAGACGAGCTCCTTGGTCATCAGGTCGTTGAAACGGGAAGCGATGATGCCGAACGACTTGTTTTTTACGATCAGGTTACCTTCGATCATCTTAGCCATGGTACCTCCGTTGTTGTTATTTGAGCTTGAGCTGATGGCCGAGCTTCTCTTTCTTGGTCTTCAGATAGCCGATATTGTTCGGGTTCGGCTCGATCTCCATCGGAACGCGTTCGACCACCGTCATCCCGTATCCTTCAAGGCCGACGATCTTGCGCGGGTTGTTGGTCAGCAGGCGGATGCTCTTGAGCCCCAGGTCGGCGAGGATCTGGGCGCCGATACCGTAATCGCGCATGTCGGGGCGGTAGCCAAGAGCGACGTTCGCCTCGACCGTATCCATCCCCTGGTCCTGCAGGGCGTACGCCTGGATCTTTGCTTCAAGGCCTATCCCCCTGCCTTCCTGCTTCATGTAGAGTATGACACCCTTCTTCTCGCGTCCGATCATCTGCATGGACTGCTGAAGCTGCCTGCCGCAATCGCAGCGCAGGGAGCTGAAGACGTCTCCGGTAAGGCATTCCGAATGGACACGGACCAGCACCGGGTCCAGCCCCCACTCGCCCATGACCAGCGCGGTGTGGACCTGTCCGGTAAGCAGGTCCTTGTAAAGGACGATCCTGAAATCCCCGTATTCCGTCGGCAGCTTGGCCTCCGAGACCTTCTCGATGAGCTTCTCCGCGCGCCTGCGGTACTCGATAAGGCTTGCGATCGTGCAGATCTTGAGCCCCTGCTTCTTCGAGAACTCAAGCAGCTGAGGAAGGCGGGCCATAGAGCCGTCTTCATTCATTATCTCACAGATGACACCCGCTGGGAACAGGCCGCCCAGCCGCATCAGGTCACAGGCCGCCTCGGTATGCCCGGCGCGCACCAGAACGCCCCCTTTTCGCGCTTTGAGCGGAAAGGTATGGCCGGGACGGGAAAGGTCGTCGGGCTTCGATTGCGGGCTTATCAGGACCTCCACCGTCCGTGCGCGGTCAAAAGCGGAAATGCCGGTGGTGACGCCGGCGGCGGCATCTACGGACATCATCCATGCCGTCGAGAACGGGTCCTTCTTGTTCGCCATCATCGGCTGGAGGCCCAGCCGTTCGAGCGCCTCTTCCTCCATCGGCACGCAGATCAGGCCGCGCGCGTGGGAGGCCATGAAATTGATGTGCTCCGCGCGGCAGAAGGAGGCGGCCATGAGCAGGTCGCCCTCGTTCTCGCGGTCCTCATCATCGACCACGATGACCATCCTGCCGTTCCTGATATCCTCGAGTATCTCCTGGATGGAATTGAACATGTCTTTCGCCGGTGTTGACTGGGTTAACACAAAATAAAACGCCCGAAGAGGGTCTTCGGGCATAGTAAGGAATTGTCTTCTTTCATCTGGACTCTACCATCGGCCCTGGATTTTCACCAGATCATGCGCCTTTCGGCACTCGCGGGCTATACACCCGGCGTCATCGGAGACGCCGGTGTGCGCATTCTGCGCAATACCCGCGTAATTTGGAACGCGGGTATGCGCCTCTGCGCAACCGCCGGTCAGGAATTTCACCTTGCCCTGAAGACTGGAATTAAGTATAGACCAAAAGTCTAGTCTTGTCAAGGGGTTTGGAAAAGACTATAATGGAATGTATGGATATGCTGCTCAAGCAGATACACAAAAAGTTGATAAGGACACGGGGAACGGTCGCGGCAGCCGAATCCTGCACGGGCGGAATGCTCTCCGCCGCCCTCACCTCCCTTTCAGGCAGTTCCGCCTACTTCCTCCTGGGCACGGTAGTCTACAGCAACGGGTCGAAAAGCCGTGTTCTGGGCATACGACCCCGGGTAATTGCTGATAACGGCGCTGTCTCAGATACAGTCTGCAGGGCGATGGCGCAGTCGGTCCGGCAGCTGGCCCGCTCCGGCTTCGGGTTAGGTATAACGGGCATCGCCGGCCCTTCGGGGGCGGTCCCGGGAAAACCCGTCGGCACGGTCTTTATCGGGATCAGCGCGGGAAAAAGGACCGTTTGCCGGAGATTCCTCTTCAAAGGCGGCCGCGCTTCAGTACGCCGCCAGTCATGTGAGCAGGCGCTGCGCATGCTGGCCGGCGCGCTTAAAATACGATGAGGACGTTCATCGCGATAGCCCTCCCCCCGTCCATCCACGCTTATCTCAAAGGCATCCAGGACACGCTCAAGAAAGCCGAAGCCGACGTCAAATGGGTCGAGCCCGCCAATATACACCTCACCCTGAAATTCCTCGGCGAAATAGACGGGCCGACGGTGGAAAAAGTGAAAGGCGCGATGGCGGATGCAGCGGCAGGAGTCGCCCGTTTCCAGATGGGGCTCAGCGCGCTCGGAGGCTTCCCGACCTCGACCAGCCCGCGGGTAGTCTGGATGGGTATCAAGGAAGGTATAGCACCGCTCAAAGACCTTGCCAGCCGTCTCGAGGAACGCCTGGCGCCCATGGGGCTTGCCGAAGACCGCCCCTTCGCGGCGCACATAACACTCGGCAGGACACGCAGCAGCCGCAACCGCAGACAACTCGCCGAGAGTCTGCAGCAGCCTCCCGCACAGCTGCCCGCTCCCTTCGAGGTAGCGGGCGTCACCCTCTTCAAAAGCACCCTCTCGCCCAAAGGCCCCGCCTATGAGGCCCTGTCTTTATCACCGTTGGGGGACCTCGGGGCGTAACCGATCTCAAGGTTCCTCCTCCTGCGGGCCTCTTCGAGAGCTTCCTCTTCGGTCTTGCCGGCCGTGAACATGAGTAACTGGTCATGTTCGACCTTGTATTTTTCCAACAGCTTCCTCTTCAGGTCATTGTTCGACACATGCTCCCCGCCTTCCAGGATATGGTCGACCGCAACGCCTCTTCTTTCCAGTTCCCATGCGACCAGGAGGAACCTGTGACAATCGAAAGGATCTTTTTCAGAACACATCAAAGCGATACGGCGCCCCTCTTTCACGCCCCGGATGACCTGCTCGATGCCTTTTACGAAGTTACCGGTCCTGCTCACCTTGCCGAAATCCACTTTCCCGTTCCCGAAAAGCAGACCCGGATCGGTATACCGCCCGCCCAGCCTGTTCCCGAAATGGACATATACGATACCATGGTCCTTCAGGTACCGCGCGATGACCTCTTTATTGAATTGGGGAACCCGCTGACTGTAAGGAGTACTTCTGATATCCACGAGGCTGTCTATCTGATATTTGCGCAAAAGAGAGAGGAAATGACCGGGCTCATGATCGGAATGGCCGATCGTGAAACAGGTCATATGAAGCGGGCGAGGATCTGAAGGACGAGGTTGGTGTAGAGTCCGGCGAAGACATCGTCGAGCATGATGCCGGCCCCCCCGTGGATGGACTGCAGCCTCTGCGCCGGGAACGGCTTGAAGGTGTCGAAGATGCGGAACATAAGGAACCCGATCAGGATAAGCTTGAGGTCGCTGTTGATATGCGGGACGAAAAGCAGCGAGATGAACATCCCGGCGAACTCGTCGATGACAACGGGGCCCGGGTCTTTCTTGCCCATAGCCTTCTCGGCGGCTGTCCCGAGGGCGAATCCCAGCGCCAGCGAAACGGCCAGCGCCAGCAGCACCAGACGAAGGTCCTGCCTGATGCAATACCAGACGGCAAGTCCCGCCGCTGACCCCCACGTGCCGGGGACCAGAGGGATATATCCTACGAAAAGAACACTGCAGATAAGCCTGCTGATGAAAGGCATACGCTTACCTTTCCGGGGAAGGGGATCTAGATATTGGCGATGATCTTGCGGTTATCCCAGAGGTACGAAAAACCAGAGAAAAGCGTCAGCGCGACTATAAAGAGCATGATGCCGTTGATACTGCTCTTGAACAGGTCCTCCCACGCCGGGTTCCAGGTATAGAAGGTCAGCCGCACTTCCTTGAAGACGACAAAGCCCAGGATCAGGAAGATGACCACCATCTGCGAGAAAGTCTTGTGCTTGCCTACCCTCCCCGCCGCAAGGACCTTCCCCTTATTCAAAGCAAAGAGCCTCAGGGAAGTGATCAGGAACTCGCGGGAGAGGATCGCTATCAGCATCCACGCCGCCACCAGCTGGAGCTGCACGAACACCGCGAACGCCGAGATGACCAGGATCTTGTCGGCGATCGGGTCCATCAGTTTCCCGAAATCGGTGATCATGTTGCGTTTTTTGGCGATCCTGCCGTCGAAGAAATCGCTTACCGCCGCCCCGGCGAAGACGATGACGCTGATGATCTTCGACCAGAGCATCATCGGCCCCTTGAAGGGGAACGACATGAAGAAAAGGAACACGATGGTCAGGAGTATCCGTAGAAGCGTGAGCCTATTGGGGATGTTCATCTTCGACCTCTGCGCAAATGTCGTATTCGAGCGTATCGGTTACCCGCGCCCTGACCATCTCTCCGGTCTTCAGCCTGCGTTTCGAAGACACGAAGACGCTTCCGTCCACTTCCGGGGCGTCGGCCTGTGTCCGTCCGAGGTATCTCCCGTCCTCTTCCTCGTCGATCAGCACATCCAGCGTCCTGCCCATGAGCGCCGCGTTGTGTTCCCGCGATATATCCTGCTGCAGGCGCATCACCCGGTCAAGACGCTCCTGTTTGACCTTCTCCGGGACCTGTCCCTTCATCGATGCGGCGGCGGTACCCTCTTCCCTCGAATAGATGAAGCAGCCCAGCCGTTCGAACCGCGCTTCCCTGATGAAGGACAGCAGTTCCTCGAATTCCTTGTCAGTCTCGCCGGGAAAACCGACGATGAAAGCGGTCCTGACAGCTACCCCGGGGATGGTACCGCGCACCCGTTCCAGAAGGCGCAGGATGTCCGCTTTCGACGTGTGCCGGTTCATCGCCTTGAGCACCCGGTCGTTGATGTGCTGCAGAGGCAGGTCGATGTACTTGCACATCCGCGGGTCGTCACGGACCAGCCTGAGGAGCTTGTCCGATACCCGCGCGGGGTGCAGATACAGCAGCCTGAACCAGCGCGGCGAGAACTTCGATTTCTTAAGGATCAGCGAGACTATACGGGCAAGCCCTTCACCGCCCCTGTCCAGTCCCCGGCGCGTGTGGAGGCGCCGGGACGGACCTCTGTCCAGCCCATATCCGGTTATGTCCTGCCCGATGATATCTATTTCAGGGATCCCCTGCCTGTCGAAGCCGGCCAGCTTCTCGATGACCTGCTTTTCTTCGAGGCTTTCCAGCCTGGGTTTTATGCCGGGCACCGCGCAAAAGCTGCACTTGTTGACGCATCCCTCGCAGATCTTGAGGTACGCGTAGCTTGCCGGGGTCAGCGCATAGCGCTCTTTTCCCAGGTCGAGGCCAGGACTGCCGATGAAGGCGTCCACCTCGGGGAACCCTTTTCTGAGCTCCTCGCCGTACCGCTGGACGAGGCAGCCGCAGACAATGATCTTCTTCAGCCGGCCGGCCTTCTTCAGTTCTACCAGCTCGGCGATCGCCTCGATCGATTCGGTCTTGGCATCCTGTACAAAAGCGCAGGTATTGACCACTCCGATCTCAGCCTTCTGGAGGTCGGTGACCCGGAATCCCTTCCCTGAAAGCCTCCCGAGCAGGAGCTCGGAATCGACCAGGTTGCGGGAGCAGCCGAGGCTCAGGATGCCGACCGCGGGCTTCCTCGTCACCTTCCTACCCTCAACCCTTCTCTGCGGGTGATCACCACGTCTTTAAGTACCTGTCCGCGTTTTCCAAGGGGAGGGATGATCTTTCCGTTTATCTCCATCTGGACCCCGCCAGCGCTCCCGAGCACCAGGTCCATACGGTTGTTCGCTTCCCAGCTCTCGAACCGGCCCTTCTTGAGTATGTTCTGGAACACGGTCCTGTTATCGACCTTCAACTGGAGCCAGCAGTCCTCAAGCGCCCTGATACCGAGCCGCAGCCCCTGCGCTTCTTGAAAAGAAATATCCCTGGCCGTACCGGCCTTCGGCTTGGTCCTGCCCGCGGCCAGCTTCTCCTTCTTCATCCTTACTATCCGGGGATTGTCATTATGCTTCATTGAGCGCAGCCCCTTGACGACCGCCCTGCCGGCGAAGAAAACGAGCGCGCCCGCAAGCGTCACGATCAGGGCAAGCGCCAGCGAGATCAAAAAGGCGCGGAGCGGGTCGGGTCCGGTCTGCTGCCGGGGGCGCACGGGCGCCGGCGTTTCCTTCTGCTCCCGGGGGCGTTCCTCCTGAGGCCTGGCCGACGGTTTGATCTGGGGCCTCACCTGGACCTGCGTGTGCTTCTTCTCAGCGATCACGTCAGGGACCTGCACGCCGAGGAACTGGCAGTATATCTTGAGGAATCCCTTGAGGTATACGGGACTGATATCCACGAAATTATCGTCTTCGATCGCCTTGAGCACGTCGAGATGGATATGCGTCTGCCTGTGCACTTCATCCAGGCTGATCCCTTTCTCGAGACGTATCCGCTTGAGCTCGTATCCGATCTTCTTTGCGGGCTGTTCCATATATTACCCTTCCTGCTTCCCTTTCATCACCTGGTTCTTGAGCCACTCATCCCTGTCGACAAGGAGCTTGCGGGGTTTTGACCCCTCGTACGGGCCTACAAGGCCGTCCTGCTCCATCATATCGATGATGCGCGCCGCGCGGGTATATCCCAGCCGCATGCGTCTCTGGAGTATGGAGACCGATGCCTGGCCGCTCTCTATGATGACCCGCACCGCCTCATCGTACATATCGTCCTTCTCTCCCCCTCCCGGGGTGCCCGCCTTCTGCTGGGCGTTGAGCACCTGATCGTCGTATACGGGCTCAGCCTGCGCCTTGATGAAATCGACCACCCTCTCTATCTCGGCGTCGGTCACCAGGGCGCACTGCGCCCGGGTCAGCTTTGAATCGGTAGGCTTCAGGAAGAGCATATCGCCCCTGCCCAGGAGCTTGTCGGCCCCGTTCATGTCCAGGACTGTCCTGGAATCGACCTTCGAGGCGACCTTGAACGAGATACGCGCCGGCAGATTCGCCTTGATGACGCCGGTGATGACGTCGACCGAAGGGCGCTGCGTCGCCAGGATGAGATGGATACCGACGGCGCGCGACAACTGGGCAAGCCTGGTGATGGCGCTTTCGACCTCGTCGCGCGCGACGACCATCAGGTCCGCGAACTCATCGACCACGACCACGATATACGGGAGCCGGTCCTTCTCCATCTTCTGGTTGTACGCCGTAATATTGCGCGCGGCCACTTCCGCCAGCAGGCGGTACCTGCGTTCCATCTCGGCGACGACCCAGTGCAGCGCGCCCGACGCCTTCTTCGACTCGGTCACGACCGGACACAACAGGTGAGGCAGGCCGTTGTAGGGAGCAAGCTCCACCATCTTGGGGTCGACCATGACGAACTTGAGCTCGTCGGGCGATGCCTTCATCAGGATGGAAAGTATCAGGGAGTTCACGCAGACGGTCTTGCCGGAACCGGTCGTGCCGGCGATCAACAGGTGCGGCATTGAATCGAGCTGCGCCACCAGCGCCGCGCCGGCGATATCCTTGCCCAGGGCGAGGGTCAGCTTGGACTCGGAACCCTGGAATTCCTTGGCCGAAAGTATTTCCTTGAGATAGACGAGAGAGCTCTGGCCGTTGGGGACCTCGACGCCCACCCTGGCCTTGCCGGGGATGGGGGCGACGATCCTGACCGACTGCGCCTTCATGGCGAGAGCGATATCGTCGCCGAGGCCGACTATCTTGTTGATCTTGACGCCCGGAGCGGGCTCAAGCTCGTAACGGGTGATTATCGGGCCGCGCTCGATGTCGGTCACCTTGACGGAGATACCGAAATCCTCGAGGGTCTCCTCGAGCACGTGGGCGCTGTTCTGCAGGTCTTCTTTTATCTGGCGGGCCTCAAGCGGCGGCGGCGAATCGAAAAGGTCCAGTGAAGGCAGCTGGTAATCGCCGACCTTGCGCGGCGGCTTCGGCTTGGCCTCCTGCGCCTTCGCGGGTTCTTCCTTGATGCGTACCTTCGGCTTGACGGGCGCCTGGGGGGACTCCTCCTCTATCTCTTCCTCTTCATGGACCTGGTCCCTGACCTTGGGCAAAGGCTTCTGTGCCTTCTCCGGCTTCGGGGCCTGCGGCTTTTTCTCTCTCTTGAACAGCGCGGCCGGGGCCTTGAGCATCTCGGGCGTCCTCAGGAACAGTCCCAGAACGGGCTGGACATTCCCGGTCGCCCTGTTGAGTATGCTCGATACCAGTTCCTCGGTCACCAGCGCGGTGGAAAGCAGTATCAGCGTCGAGAAGACTATGTAGCCGCCGATCATGCCCAGATACCCGACGATGAACTTGGAGCTGACAAAACCGAAGATCCCGGTCCGCCAGAAGCCGACGGCGGGGACGCTCATGGTGATCAGGCCGATCAGCGAGCCGAGGGAAAGCAGCAGGATGGAGAGCCCGCCGATGCGCGAGACACCGAGCACAGGCGGCTCATTACGGAAATACTGGACGCCGACCCAGCCGAGGAACACCGGGACGATGAAAGCGGCCCAGCCGAAGAGAAAAAAAAGACCCGCCGCAAGATATGCTCCGAATATCCGGATCAGATTATGCGGCGGGACATTGGGATGGGACGTGTAGAACGAAAGATCGTTAAGGTCGAACGAAACAAGGCTCAGAAGGATGATCAGAGCGGCGGCGGCCAGCAGTAGGCCTTTGAATTCATTGATTCTCTGCTCTTTCACTTTTTCTCATCTTCCGCGACTTTCTTCCTGCTCAGGTTGATCCTTCCCAGGTCATCGATCCCGATGACCTTGACCTTGAATTCGTCGCCAACCTTGACTACGGAAGAGACATCCTTGACGAACTGGTCGGAAAGTTCGGAGACGTGAACGAGTCCCTCTTTACCGGGAGCGATCTCGCAGAACGCCCCGAAATTCGTGACCCTCTTTACCTTGCACGGGTAGATCCGGTTGACCTCGACCTCATCGGTGATCGCCTTGATCATGGAGATGGCGGCCTGCGATTTTGCCTGGTCATTTGAAGCGACGAGGACCGTGCCGTCGTCCTCGATATCGATCGAGGCGCCCGTGGTAGCGATGATCTGCTTGATCACCTTGCCGCCGGGACCGATGACAGCGCCGATCTTCTCGGTGTTGATCTTGATCTTGGTTATGCGGGGAGCGAACGCGGAAAGCTCCTCCCTCGGCTTCTCGAGGGTAGCGCGCATCTTTTCCAGTATGAACATGCGCGCCCTCTTGGCCTGCGCCAGCGCCCTGGACAGCAGATCGACCGTGACGCCGTGGATCTTGATGTCGAGCTGAACAGCGGTGACGCCGGTAGTGGTGCCGGCGACCTTGAAATCCATGTCACCGAAATGGTCCTCGACGCCGGCGATATCGGTGAGGACGATGCCTCCGCCCTTGCCGTCGTTGATCAGACCGAGCGCGACGCCCGCGACCATTGCCTTGATCGGCACGCCCGCGTCCATCAGAGAAAGGCTCGAGGCGCAGACGGTGGCCATGCTCGAAGAACCGTTCGATTCAAGTATCTCGGATACGACGCGCACCGTGTAGGGGAAGACGTCCTTCGACGGCATGACCGGGAAGATCGACTTCTCCGCGAGAGCGCCATGGCCTATCTCGCGGCGTCCCGGCCCCCTCATGGGTCCGGTCTCACCTACGGAGAAAGGCGGGAAATCGTAATGGAGCATGAACGATTTATAATGTTCCTCCTCGAGGCCTTCGATAAGCTGCTCGTCATCACCGGTACCGAGAGTGGTGACGGCGAGGCTCTGGGTCTGGCCGCGGGTGAACAGCGCCGAGCCGTGGGTGCGGGGGAGGATACCGACGCCGCAGGAGATCGGGCGGATATCCTCGAAACCGCGTCCGTCGACGCGCTTGTGCTGTTCGACGATCATCTTGCGCACCTGCTCCTCTTCGACTTCAACGAGGGCGGTGCGGATATCTACGGGAGTACGTTCTTCGGAAGCGAGCGCGGCCTCGATCTCCTTGGCCAGCGCGTCCACTCCCTCTTCACGCTCTTCCTTGCTCGGGAGAGCGTAGATGCGGTCGAGCTGCTTGACCGCCATCTCCCTGACCTCGGCTCTGAGCTTATCCTCGACGATCTCGAGCTTCGGCTGGAACTTCTCCTTGCCGTGCTTCTTGCGGAAATCGTTCTGGAAATCGAGCAGCGCCTGGCAGCTCTTATACCCGAACGTCAGCGCCTCGATGTAGGCCTCATCGGAGACCTCGCGGCAGCGCGACTCGAGCATCGCCACGCCCTTGGGGCTGGCGGCCACGACGATGTCTATTTCGGAGGCATCGGCCTCGGCATAGGTCGGATTAAGGATGAAACCGCTGGGACCCTTGGCGACCCTGCAGCAGACCACCGGTCCCTCGAACGGGATATCCGAGATGGTAAGGGCCAGGGAAGCGGCATTGACAGCGAGGACATCCGGGCTGTTCTCGCCATCGCTGGAAAGCACGAGCGCGACGACCTGGACGTCGTTAAGGAAGCCTTTGGGGAATAACGGTCTGCAGGGACGGTCGATAAGCCGGGCGGTGAGGATCTCGTTCTGGGAAGGTTTCCCCTCTCTCTTGAAGAAACCACCGGGTATCTTGCCGGCGGCGAACATCTTTTCCTGGTATTCGACCATCAGAGGGAAATAGCTCTGTCCCTCTTTCACCTCTTTCGACATGCACGCTGTGACCAGCACGACTGTGCCGCCGCACGTTACCGTTACGGCGCCGTTCGCCTGTTTCGCTATCATGCCTGTCTGAAAGATCAGATCGTGGTTGCCAAATCTAATAGTTTCGCTGATTGCGCTCATACTGACTCTCTTATTGTAGTATTATTGGTTTATCCCGGTGTGAGGATGCGTAGAAGCTATTTCCTCAGATTAAGCTTGCTAATGAGCTCCTGGTATTTGGTCGTATCCTTACCTTTAAGGTAATTCAACAGCCTGCGGCGTTTGCCTACCAGGATCAAGAGACCGCGACGGGAATGGAAATCCTTTTTATGGAGCTTGAAATGCTCCGTAAGCAGATTTATTCTCTCGGTCAGGAGCGCTATCTGCACCTGAGCGGAACCGGTATCTTGGCTATGGGACTTGAATGTGTTGATTATATCTTTTTTCTTATCGTTGACTAACGGTACCAAGTTTTTCACCTCCTTTACAAGAATTTAAACCATTATATGTTAATTCCGTGAGCAAGTCAAATCTTTTAAGGAAAAAAACCGGCAGGCTATCGGGGAATTACGAGCTTGGAGACGAGCATGCTGCATTTCGCGGTCTGCGAATCCCGGGATTTAGGCTGTACCTGATACTTCTCTACAGTCATCAGCTTGTTCAAATCCTCTATAGTATATAGGAACCTGACCAGGGCACCCATCTCGGCCTCCACGTTCAGGTTCACCATGTACTTTACGCTGTCCCCCGCCTGCTTGGTCCCGGTGGGCTTCATGTCCACCACGTATATCCCGCTGTCCCTGGCCAGCGTGTCTACTTCCTTGAGGAACAGCGTAAACTCCTCGTTCTCGGTCGGCTGGGCGCCGAGGAAGGGGCGGTATTTGGTCTGCTGGATCTCGATGCGCTGCTTCTGGGCCATGATCTTGAGGTCCTTGCGGATCCCCGCCTCGCGCGCCTCGATCTTCCCGTCCAGCTCGCGGATCCTGGTCCACAGGGCGCGGACGATGACGCGATCGACAAGCGAAACGCCCACCGCGATGATGGCGACAAAAAGGAAGGCCTTCTCTTGTTTCGAGAGCTTGGAGAGTTTCGCGGGTAACTTGTCGAACTGGGGCATTTTCATGGCTCGACCACCTTCGCCAGCGCGGAATTGATCTCGAAGTCAGTCACGTTCTTCTTGCCTTCCTGCCGCTTGGTAGTGTACTTGGTCTTGACATCCTTGAAATACTTCGACCTCTCAAGCGCGTCCACGAAGGAGAACACTGTGGCCATCGCGTCCGCGGTCCCCCTCACGGTGAACTTGCCCTCCCTGTCGAAACGTATGTCGCTGAGTTCCATGTTCATCGGCGTCAGCTCGTGGAGCTCGCTGAGCACCTTGACCGATTGGCCGCGCGAGGCCAGATAAGAGCGGATCATCGAGTTCTGCTGGAAGGTCTTCTCGAGCTTCTGGGTATCCTCCGCCAGGGTCTTGTAGCGCGACTCGAGCGCCTTCAGGTACTCGTTCTTGAAATATATCCTGCTCAGTGAGATGAACAGGAACAACACCAGTATGATCAGGAGCAGTATCCCTCCCATGGACAGGTCCATGGCCCGCTGCCGCACGGCGCGCTTGATCCGGACCTCTTCGGGCAGGAGGTTCACCCTGCACTCGGAGAACGACAGGAGCGGGGTGACCACGTCCAGGAAAGAGACGGCCAGGCCGGAGGTCTTCGACCGGACCGACGGCGACAGCGCCAGGGCGTTCCAGTAGGAAAGCGGCTTGACCGGCATGTGTGCGGCCGCGCCGACGGCAAGGTCGATGTCATCGAGCCCCTCCGTCGCGCCGGTCACGAACAGGTCATGCGGGTCCTTCTCTATGTTCTCGGCGTGGTAGGTCTCAAGGGATTTCTTGACCTCATCAAGGAACTTGGGAAGCATCTTCTCCTTATCGGCGAGGAGCTGCTGCCGGCCGATGGGGACTGAACGGACATACAGTACCCTCCCTTTGAGCGTCACTGAGAAATCGGTCGAAAGCTCGTCGATATGGATCAGCCCCGCGGGAAGCGAGGGGTCCGACTTGACCGCCCTGCCGATGAAGGAACCGATCCCTTCCTGGCAGAACAGCACCTTATCTATCCGCACGCCCGCCTTCTCGGCCAGAGCGACCTGCTTCTTGATCGCGGAGCTGGTCACGATGAGCAGGAGGATCTTGGTGTAATTCTGCTTGAAAGTGCCCAGCTCGATGTAGTCGACGATGATCTCTTCCCGGGAGAAAGGCGTATGGCGGGCGGCCTGAAGGTTGACGATCTCCCTCAGCTCCCTGCTGTCTACCGAGGGGATCTCGATGTTCTTGGTGATGACGATCGGGGACGGGATGACGAGGGCGACGCGGGGCGACGGGGCGCCGAGTTCGCGCAGGCCCGCGGAGACGGCCTTGGCGATATCATCGTCCGAAAGGCCCTTTATCTCCCTGGACACGAGGCCGGCGACCTCTTTCCTGGCGATGCGGACAAGCTTGAGCGTGGTCGCGGTGATCTCGATGCCGACCAGCTCCTGCTGGAACCTGCCGAAAACGCCTGTCTGAAGGGCTGTCATGCCTTGCATTATCTCTCCGACCAGTAAAGGATATTTTCCTTGGTATCCACGACCGCGGTGACCGTTCTCGTTGACCTGCCGCCCCTCATAGAGGCGACAGCGGTGACGGTGAAGAAACGGGACCTGACTGCCGCCATGCCTCCGTTCTCGACCGCGGAAAGCTCGGTCATCTCCGCGTCGCTTAAACGGTAAACGGCGGAAAGAGCGCTGGTCAGGGCGGAAGAAGTCAATACGCCGTCATCCCCCGTCCCCGGGATCCCATCCTTGCCGTTGCGATAGTCTATCAACAGGTCGGCGGTCTCCGCGCTCAGGCCGAGAGCGATGAGCACCGGTTTTTCCGCCGTATTAAGGTTGACCTTCCCGTCCCCATAGATTGTAATATATCTGCCGATCTTTTGGAAGACATTTTCGTCCATCCCCTTGACCAGTAACACTTCGTCGGGGAGATCAAAAGGAGCGTTCTTGCAGCCATAGGGGACCTCCTGGCTCCTGTAATATGAGTCCTCGGCGCTTCCCAGGGGGACAGAAAGGAAACTGTCGGCATCCCTCCAGTCCACGATCGAATACGCCAGTTCCTGCGCCGGCCCCTCTTCCAGCCCGCAGACGCGCAAGAGTCGTTCAATGACCTGAGGCGGCGCCTCGTTGATATTGATCTTGCTCTCCTCGTCCACCAGCCCGTACACCGGCCGGCCGGTCTCCCCGGCATGCTGGATGCTGACGGTATTGTCGCCCAGGGTTATCCGCCCGAACCGGAACGGATCGTTGGCCCACGGATCACTGAGCACCTCATACAACCTGACTTCCTCCCCCTTCACGGCCTCGACGGCCGTGCGGACACCGGCATCGCACAGCGACCGCAGGGTATCGCGGTCGTCGACCCTGCGGACCAGCTCTATCTTCGAGCGCACCTCTGTGCCAAGGATCACGGCAAAGCAGGAGAGCAGGAACAGCGACCACAGCGCGATAAGGAGTATGGACCCTCTTTTCATATTTCTTTATGGGCGACGGGAATGCCGAACGTCCGTGTCGCGGTGCCTTCATGCCCCCTGCGTGAGAATTCGACGCGGACCGCCAGGGGAGGATCACCCGCGGGCCAGGCATCCTGCCATTCGTACCGCTTTTTATCCTTGTCGTACCGGTAATAAGAGAACTTCGCCTGTGTCACCTTGCCGAAGACCTCCCTCTCAGACCCGGTCTTGCCGGTATAGATATCCGAATAATCGGCCTGGCCGCGCCTGACCGACTCTTTTTCCTGATCAAAGACATACGTCACCCTGCCCGGAGCCCGCTTGCCCATCCTCCTGCCGTTGAGGACCACCGGTATCTCGATCTTGACGTCGGTGCCCGTGAAAACGATATCCCTGACCATGACGGTCCCCTGGAGATCTTCGCCGAACCGCTCGCAGAACAGCACCATCTCCTCGTCTTCTATGCCGCCGTCCACGCGTTTCCAGATCCTCAGGCCGCTGGAAAACGTGGAATAGATGGCCAGCGAGACCACGGAAAGGATGACGCAGACGATCAGCATCTCCACGAGGGTAAAACCCTTATTGTGTCTTATGGAATATGGCATAAGCGTATCGGGATATCTCCATGTCGCGTTTACCCGCCTTCCAGTTCAGGCGGACGCCTACCCGGTAAAGTTCCCCTCCGGCGGATTCCTGCCACAGGTTCCAGGCGAACGTCTTCCCCTCGGAAGAGTACTCTCCCTGGACCTCGGGGCCCAGCGACCCGTCGCGCATAACGCTGTCGGCCGCGGTCCACAGCTTTTCCTGCACGAAACCCACGGAAGAGAGGTAGGTGGAGCAGTAGTCGAAGGCCTTGAGGACGGAGAAGAAGGATTCGTAGACGAAAAGCATGCCCAGCGACAGGACCGCCGTCGCCACCATCACCTCGAGCAGAGTAAAGCCTCTCTTGCGTCTTCGTCTGTCATTGCGAGGCTCTGACATACCGTTTCCGAAGCAATCACGCTTTTGATTGCTTCGTCGGGCTTCGCCCTCCTCGCAATGACGGAAAGAATTACTCCCAGTTCTTGACATCATCTTCGTTCTCGACGCCGTCCTTGCCCAGCGAATAGAGGTCATAATCGGTGGTGCGGTGCTCGCCGGGGCTCTTGTACTTGTATTCCCTTCCCCAGGGATCGACAGGCCTCTTCTCAAGGTACGGGCCGCGCCAGTTCTGCGCCCCTGCCGGCTTGGCCAGGAGGGCTCCGAGCCCTTCCTCGGTCGAGGGGAACTCGCCGTTATCCAGCTCATACAGCTTCAGTCCAGTGGCGATGTTCGACATGATATCCGCCTTGGCGGCGGCCGCACGCGCCTGCTCGCCCCTTCCCGTCAGCCTCGGCATGACCATGGCGACAAGCGCCCCGATGATGATGACGACAAGCATCAGCTCGATCAGAGTGAACCCGCGCTGCTTTCTCATGCTAAACCTCCTTGCATACGGATGCACACCGGGCCATTTCCGATCCGGCCCGGGTGTTGCCAGTTAGGTGTAAATACGCCGCTAATACTTCTCTTTCAGGTATTTTCTCCATTCCTCCTCGAAATCGTCTATCGAGCGGAAATGGAGCGGATATACTTTCTGGAGCGCTTCCTCGAGCGCGGCGCCGTCCCGGAGCTGCCGGCAGAAATCCGCGAAATCGTCGGACCCGAACCTCTCGATGAGGAAATCCACGAGCGAGACCGCCTGAACGTAATAGGTGTAGACCAGGTGGTCGCCCGTCAGGAAGAGCACTCCCCGCGCCCCCTTCTTGGTCACGACCGACCGTATGTAGAGGCTGTCCGTCGTCTTGACCGTCCGGACGTCCAGTTTCATCATATCCGAGATCGAAAGGAGCGAATCGTCCTCGTAGAGCTTCTTGATGATCCCGCGCATCTGCGTGCGCTTTGACTCTTCTTCCCACTGGGCCACGCCTTCGTCGAGCCAGCGCGGCACCTCGCCCTTGAAGCCCACGAAATCCCTGAAGATAAGATGCGTCAGCTCATGGGGCAGTATCGAATCGAGGAAGTCCGGGCTGAACGCGTAGCTGGAGATCTCTTTCTTATCGTAATCCGCCATCCCGTGCGACCATTGCGGGTGGCCGCTCGAAGCCGCGTACGACGCGTGGTCGGGATAGATGTAGATGGACACCCTCTTGTCCCAGGTCCAGAACCCGCCGGCACGCGCGTAGCCCAGGTCGCCTGCGACCCGCTCGTAATACTTCTCGGCACAATCGAGGGTGTCGTAACAGAAGCGCGAGATGTCGCCGGGATACGCCGATCCCTGGGGCTTGACGGTGGATGCCAGGTAGCGGACGATGAAATGAGAGCCTTTGGTCTCCTGCCATTCCTCGGCACGGCAGGACAAAGGCGCCAGCAGACACAGTGAAAGTGCGAACGGAAGTAGTTTCAATGCACCATCGTGTTGATCTCGAAGATGGGAAGGAGCATCGCGATCACGATGAAACCGACGATAAGCCCCATACCGAGAATCAACGCAGGCTCTATCAGCGAACCGAGGGTCTTCAGCGCCTCTTCGGTGTCCCTTTCGTAGCTCTCAGCCAGTTCCGACAGGGCATCGTCGAGCTTTCCCGACTCCTCGCCCACGCTGATCAGATTGCTCATGAACAACGGGACGAACCGTGAGTTCCTCAGGCTCTTGCCGAATGACCCGCCCTGCTCGAGATCGGTATAGCTCCTGGCGAGCTCTCCCCGGAGCACCTCGTTGCCCATGACCGGGAGCGTTATGTACAGCGCCCGGAGAATATTGATCCCGCTCTTAAGCAGGAGCTGCATCGTCCTGCTGAAACGGGCCATCTCCATCTTGAGCACGAACCCCCGCACCAGCGGCAGCGAAAGCTGGAACGAGGAGACAAAAGACCTGCCCTGCCTGGTCTTCAGGAACTTGACCGCGGCCGCGATAAGCGCCGCCCCGCCGATCAGAAGGACAGGCCAGGAATGTTTGAGCGAGCCGCTGACCGAGATCAGGATCCTCGTCGGCAGGGGAAGCGCCTGCCCCATATCGGCGTACAGCCGGGAAAGGCGGGGCATCACGAACGCCAGCATGAAGACGACCGTGCCGAAACCGACGACGGCCATCAGCGCCGGGTAGGCCATCGCCGTCCTGAAACGCGCGATCGCCTCCTCTTCACGCGCCCTGTACTCCGCCACCTTGAAAAGCACCTGGGGGAGCTGTCCGCTGTCCTCGCCCGCCCGCACCATCGCCACGTACAGCGGCGGGAAGACCCTCGGGTAACGGGCTATCACGGACGAAAGGACCTCTCCCTGCTCGATATCCCTGTAGACCGCCTTGAGCATCCCCGCCGCCTCATGGTCAGAGGTCTGCTCGGCGATGATACGCAGGGCCCTGAGGATGGGAACACCTGCCTTGAGCAGCGTGGCCAGCTGCCGCGTGAGCACCGTGACCTGGCGTGACGAAAGCCGGACCTGCTCCGTCTGCCGGGACGGCGCGGCGGGAGCTTCGGCTTTCCCCTCATCCTGCCTGAGCGTGATGGGTATAAGGCCCTTCAGGCTTATCTTCTCGATAGCCTCCTTCTCGGAAGCCGCCTCTATCTTCCCCTCGACGACGTCCGAAGGGCCGTTCTTGGCGCGATAACTGAATGTCGTCATGCCACCCTCGTCTCCGAATGAACGTATTTTTCGAGCCTCTGGCGCTGCGCGCCTGAGAGGTCGAGGAAACACACACCGACGTCATACCTGTTCCCGACGTCCTCCACCCTGACCACCCGCGCCAGGCACTCGATCGTCTCGCTGGCATGCGGGATATCGATATACAGCTCGACGATCATCCCGGGGGAAAGCGCCTCGGGGGATATGAAAAGCAGGCCGCCGGCCGAGATGTTCCTGGTGATGCTTATCTCGTCCGGACGTATGCCCCTGACCGCCAGTTCATCGCTCGTCCTGAAGACCTTGTACCGGACGCTGATGCTGTTGTCCAGCCGCACGAAGACCCGGCGTTCCGCGCCTGACGGAGTCTCTTCTGCCGCGGGTTTGGCCTCGGCCTTTTCCTCCCGTTCATGCGCCTCTTCCTGCGCCTCGGTCACGCGCATTATCTCCTCGGGCGTGGTCATGCCCGCTACCGTCTTGCGCCAGCCGTCCTGCGCCAGGGTGCGCATCCCCTGCTTCAGGGCGGCCTTCCTGATCTGGCCGGCAGTGGCCTTCTGCAGGATCAGTTCCTTGATGGCGTCGGTGACGGGTATGATCTCGTAGATAGCCGTGCGGCCGAAGTACCCTGTCCCGTTGCAGGCCTGGCAGCCCTTGCCGCGGAAGATACGCACTTCCTCGACAGGCAGGTCCGCGTCCCTGGCGATAAGCCGCTTGAGCCCCTTCGGCGCTTCTATGTCCTCGTACTTGCAATGGGGGCAGATGACGCGGACAAGGCGCTGGGCGATGAACGCCTCGACGCTGGAAGCGACGAGATATGGCTCCAGGCCTATGTCCACGAGCCTGGTGATGCCGCTTGCCGCGTCGTTGGTGTGCAGCGTCGAGAAGACAAGGTGGCCGGTCAAAGCGACGCGGATCGCTATCTCCGCGGTCTCCAGGTCCCTGACCTCGCCGACCATGATCACGTCCGGGTCATGCCTGAGGATACTGCGCAGCCCCCGGGCAAAATCGAGCCCGATCTCAGGCTGCACCTGTATCTGGGTTATCCCCGGCATCTCGTACTCGATCGGATCTTCGATAGTGATGATCTTCCGGTCACGCGAATTGATCGTGCTCAGGCACGCGTAAAGGGTCGTGGTCTTGCCGCTGCCCGTAGGCCCGGTCACGAAGACGATGCCGTGCGGTTTCTGGACGAAGCCGTCGAGCAGCTTAAGGTCGCGCCGGTCCAGGCCGAGCTTCGAGAGGTCGAAGAGCATCTGGGTCGGGAGGATCCTGATGACGACGGACTCGCCGAACGGCGTGGGTATGGTCGAGATCCTCAGGTCGAGGACCTGCTCGGCCACCTTCACCACCGCCCTGCCGTCCTGCGGCAGCCTGCGCTCGACGATGTTGAGGTTGGACATGATCTTGATGCGGGAGATGATCGCGTTGACGAACGACTTCATCTCCGGGGGCACCGGTGAATCGTAGAGGATGCCGTCGATGCGGTACCGTATGGTGACCTCCTGACGGTACGGCTCGATATGGATATCGGTGGCGCGCCTGCGGTAGGCCTCGAGGATGATCTGGTTGACCAGCTTGATGATCGAGGCGTCGCCCGCCATCCGCTCGATGTCCTCGAGCTTCTCGTGCGATTCCTGGCGGTCGTCCTTGCGCACCTGCGAGGCGATCTTCTCCAGGGTCTCGCCGGCGGGGCTGCCGTACAGCGAGCGGACGCCCTCCGCCAGGTCGGCCGAAGACATCAGCACCTGCTCGATCTCCAGCCCCACCTGGGCCCGTATCTCGTCCTGTATCTTCGTCTCCATGGGATAGGAGACGGCAGCGGTCAGGACACGGTCACCGGCCTTAAGGGGCAGGAACTTGTAATACCCGGCGATCTTCATCGGGACCTTGGCCTGCACGGAGGGATCGGGCTGGACGCGGGACAGTTCGACGAACGGGATGTTCAGCTCCGCGGCAAGCAGCTGGAGCAGCCGGCGTTCGTCCATGGACTTGGCGTTGAGAAGGACGTTAAACAGCTCCTCCCCGCTCTTCTGCGCCTCGCGGACCGCGGCCTCAAGCTGCTCTTTGTCCATGCCGCTTCTGGAAAGAGCGGCGTGCAGGATACTGTCGATCTTCTTCATCACGGTCCCCCTATACCCTCGATCGGTTTCCTCTTAAGCAGTCTCTGGATGTTCTGACTGATGAACTGGCGGTAGCTCTGCAGTACCGGCGCCAGTTCCTCCTCGACAGCCATGACAAAATTTATCGACTTCGGGCTGGCTTCCTGCTCGAGCTTGCTCAGGGCCACGTCATCCAGCGGGTTGACGATGGCGATCGTGAACGAGGTCTCGTCCTCGAACAGGGGGAAGCATTTGTGGTCGAGTATCAGGGAGGTGGTGAACTTGCGCGCCAGATCCAGGTCGATGTGCTGCGACTTGACGTCGATAAGCTGCAGGTTGAACTGCTGGGCCAGCGCTTCGGCCAGCTTCACCCCGTCGATGACGCCCCTCTCAAGGAGCAGAGTCCCCAGGAACTTCCCGCTGCCCTTCTGGTCGGCAAGAGCGTCGTGCAGCTGGGCCTCGGTGATATACCCCCGGTCAAGCAGGATCTCCCCTATCCGTTTCATGCGTTTCTCCATAGGCACCCCTGTAATAATGATGAAAGCGGGCAACCTTAGCTGTGAGTCAAAAGCCTGTTTTACCGTAACCCCGTGGTTACTCCCGACGCTTGATCGGTATTGCGTCGGAGTGGCCCTCTGGCCTAAGGCGCGATACCTATCATGTAAAAATCGCCTTCCGACCTTCTATCGTAATGGCCGGCGAGGATCTTCTCGCACCCCTCGACGGTCTGTTCTATCGTGCAGTACTCGCCGTGCTTGCCCGTATACGCCTCAGCGACGAAGAACGGCTGGGTCAGGAAGTTCTGCAGCTTGCGCGCGCGCTCGTAGGTGATGCGGTCGCCCGCCGAAAGTTCGTCGATGCCGATGACCATGACGATACGGCGGAGCTCCTCGTAGCGCTGGAGCACGCGGATGACGTCCTGGGATATCTGGTAATGGTGCTTGCCGACGATATCGGAGTCGAGGTTGGCGCTCGACGAAAGGAGCGGGTCGATCGCGGGATAAAGACCGAGCTGGATGCGCTGGCGCGAGAGGACCATCAGCGAATCGAGGAAGCTGAAGATCGTGACGACGGCAGGGTCCGTAAGGTCGTCGGCCGGGATATAGACGGCTTCGACCGAGGTGATCGAGGACCCCGTCTCCTTCTGTGAGCGGATCCTCTCATGGAACTCGCTGGCCTCGGATATCAGCGTGGGCTGGTATCCCGTTTCGGAGGGCAGCCTTCCGAGAAGGCTCGAGATCTCGGAACCGGCCTGGAGGAAACGGAAGATGTTGTCGACGAACAGCAGCACGTCCTGCTTCTTGCGCTGGATGGACTCGGCGAGCGTGACGCCGCTGAAGGCGACGCCGAAACGCGCCCCGGGCGGCTCGTTCATCTGGCCGAAGATAAGGACGGTCTTGTTGAGGATATCCCTGCGGGCAAGCTCGTGATAGAGCTCGTTGCCCTCGCGCATGCGCTCCCCTGCTCCCACGAATACGCAGGCGCCGCTGTGCTTCTTGACGATGTTGTGGATGATCTCGAGGGTGAGGATGCTCTTGCCGAGCGCGGCGCCCCCGAGGATCCCGTTCTTGGACCCCTTGACCAGCGGGAAGAGCAGGTCGATGATCTTGATCCCTGTCTCCAGGACCTCGAACTTCTCCTTCTTCTCCCTGCTGGCCGTCTTCTGCGCGGTCTTGTGGCCGCGGATGGGAAGCCGTTCGCCGGGAGCTATCTCCCCTTTCTGGTCGATCGGATCGCCCCAGATGTTGATGATCCTGCCGTAGATGCTGTCGCCCGCGGGGATGGCGATGGTCTGTCCCGCGGGATAAGCGACGGCGTTGCGCTGGAGGTTGAAGGTGGAGTTGATCGAGATGCAGCGGGCGATGTTGCCCGGAAGATGCTCGGCGACCTCGAGGACGACCCTCTTGCCGTCGACGGTCTGCGTGTTGACGTTCTCGTAGATGGCCGGGATCTCTTCCTGCCGCTCGAACTTGATGTCGACGACGGGCCCCTGCACGGATACGACTACGCCTGTCTTTTTCTCGGTAGTGGCCATGATCTTTTACTTGAATGCCAGCCGCGCCGCGAAGAGCTCGCGCATGTTCCTGTCGATGAGCTCGTGGCGCTGCCGGAAATACTGGAGCCTCAGGTCCTTATTGAGCTGCTCCACCTTCCCCTTGCTGTTCTCAAGGTGCGTGAAGCGCGCGGACAGCTCGGCAAGCCTGGACCACCCGAACACCTGGTAGAACTTCTGCCCCAGGTACAGGTGCATCCAGTATGCGAGCAGGTCGTCGATCGTCGATTCCATGATGACATCGTCCACGCCTCCTGAGGAGCCGGTTTTCAGGGGGAAGAGCTGGAACACTTTGACCTGCTGGGAGACGATCGACAGGGAGAAGGGATAGATGATCTTGAGCTCTCCCAGCCTCCCCTCCATCTTCTCGCGCAGCACATAGTCCCGCAGTTCCATCGCCTGCTGCATCCGGGTCTCGTCCCTGACGCCCTTGAAGACCGTGAACGGCAGGTCGCTCTCGCGCGCGTACATCTGCCCTTTCTCGCCGATGATGATCAGCTTCGCCCGGTTCTTCTGCGCTTCCTTGATCGCCTGGGACATGACACCCATGTTGAGGCCGCCCAGGAGACCGGCGTCGGAAGTGATGGCGATGACTGCCGCCTGCGCGCCCGCGCCGTTAAGGAGGGGGTGGCTGCCGTTGCCCAGTTGGAGCAGGTTGTAGACCTCGCTGAGGCCCCCGAAGACCCCTTCGAAGCCCTTGATCTTCTTCTCAAGCACGCGGTACTGGGCGATGGCGATCTCTTTCAGGACCTCAATCAGATTATAGAGGTTCGAGTTGAAATCCATGTCCTTTTTGATCGCCGACAGCAGCTTCATACTTGGGCGAAGTAATGATTCAGCGCTTCATAGAGCATCTCGATGCTCGTGTCGTTGAGCACCAGGGTCTTGCGTATCTCGCCGAAAAGGTCGGGGAACTCCTTCTCCACAAGCTTGACGAAGTCGTCCTTGAACTTCTTCAGGTCCGCGGGCGAAAGCGTGTCGAGCACGCCCATGCTCAGGGCGAACAGGTACATGACCTCCGCCTCCATCGAGAGCGGGCTGTTCTTGTCCTGGATCAGGAGCTGTGTTATCGCCTGGCCGCGCTTCATCTTGTCCTCGGCGTCCTTCGAGAGGCCGGTCGTGCGCAGCTGGGTCATCTGGAGGAGTTCCTGGTACTGGATGTACTCGAGCCTCAGCTGGCCCGAAAGCGCCTTCATCGCGGGCCACTGCGCCTTGTTGCCGATACGGGAGACGGAAAGGCCGAAATCGATGGCCGGGCGCACGCCCTTGTTGAACAGCGAGGTGCTGAAATAGATCTGGCCGTCGGTCATCGAGATCAGGTTCGAGGAGATGTAGCCGGTGACGTCGCCCTGCAGGATCTCGACGATCGGCAGGAAGGTCATCGACCCGCCGCCGAGCTCCGGCTTGAAGTAGCCGGCGCGCTCCATCAGCTGAGAATGGGTATAGAAGATGTCTCCGGGGTACGCCTCGCGGCCCGGGGCGCGCTCCATCAGCAGAGAGACCTCGCGGTAGACCCAGGCGTGCTTGGTCAGGTCGTCGTGGATCAGGAGCACGTCCCTGCCCTTCTTCATGAAATACTCGCCGAGCATGCAGGCGGTGTACGGGGCGAGGTACTGCTCGCCCATGGGGCAGGAAGCGATCGAGCTGACCACGATGGTATACGGCATAACCTCTTTCTCGTTGAAGAGGTTGAGGATCTTTATAAGGCTGGCGTAGGGTTTGCCGATGCAGCAGTAGATGCAGATGACGTTGCGTTCCTTCTGGTTGAGGATCGCGTCGACGGCGACCGTGGTCTTGCCGGTAAGGCGGTCGCCGATCAGAAGCTGCCTCTGCCCCTTCGCGATGGGGATGACCGCGTCCAGGAGGATCGTGCCTGTCTCCAGCGTCTCCTTGACGGGGGCGCGGTCCATGACGCCGGGCGCTTCGCAGAACACGGGCATAAAGGTGTCGCCCTCGATCGGTCCCGCGCCGTCGACAGGCTCGCAGAGGGAGCTGACGATGCGCCCGAGGAACTTCTCGCCCGCGGGGAGGCTGAGGAACTCGCCCTTGCTGATGACCTTCTCCCCGATATGCAGGGCGTTGCGGGCATCAAGGACCAGGATCTGGACCTCCTCCTCGTTGAAACCGAAGACGATCCCCCTGCCCCCCGATTCGAACTCGACAAGCTGGTTGTTGATGCAGGACGGCAGCCCCTTCACCTTCACGATGGACTCGCGGACCGTCACGATGGTCCCTGTCTCGTGGACGATGAACTTGGCTCCGGTCCTGGCGGCCGGCTTATCGTTTGCCACGCGCTACCTCCTGTATCTTGAAACGCAGGCTGCCGTCGAGACAGACACTGCCGATGTTCACCACCAGGCCGGCGATCAGCGCCGGGTCCACCGATTCGGAGAACGCCGGGTCGAACCCCAGCTTCTCCTTGAGCTTGGCCTTGAGCGCGTCGCGCTGTTCTTGCGTGAGCGGGAAGGCGCTGGCGACCGCGGTACCGCCCGTATCGGCCTTGAGATTAAGCCTGTCGAGGTTCTCAAAACTGCCGTCGATCAGCGTGGTCACCCACTCGACATGCAGCCGGCTCTTGAGGTCCTCGGGGAGCACTTCCTCAAGCAGTTCGGCGGCCTTGATGACGGCGCGGTCGTCGATATGGCGGTCGGCTTCCGCAAGGAGGGCCAGGCGGGCGTTATCCGCCTGCTTGATCACTTCCTCGGCGGCATGGTGCGCCTCGGCGACGAGCTTCTCCTTCTCTTCCGTCGCCTGCTTGGCGATCGCGTCTTTCTGCTGCGCCGCGTCCTTCTGCGCGTTGGCGATGATCTCCTGGCTCTGGCGCTTGGCTTCCTCGAACTGCTTCCTGATCGCCTCCTCCTTCTGCGCGTACTCCTCGGCGAGCTTGTCCAGGTGCGACGTGGCGCTGGTCACCTCACGGCTGAACACCTTCTGCATGAAGACGACCAGGCCGATGAAGACGATGATGATCAGAACGATCATGGAAACGATTATTGCCACCATGTATGTCTCTCCTTTAGCTTATTCGAAAAGCTGGAAAGCCACCAGTATCATCAGTATCGAAGCCGCTTCGGCGAACACAAGCACGACGATCATCGTCTGGAGTATCTTGGGAGCGGCGGAAGGGTTGCGGCCGAGGGCCTGTATGCTCGATTTGCCGCACTGGGCGAAGACCCAGCAGGGGCCGAGTATCGCGAAGGTGAAGATCAGGAGCAGAGCAATATTACGGTCCATATGGAAAGCCCCTTTTTTCCAGTATCATTCCTCGACGACGACCGATGCCTTGTTGCGGCTGAGTCCCATGATCCCGCAGCGGATCGGGAAGACCTTCTCGCCGTCGTTGACGACGATCGTGCCGCCGATCAGCCTGGTCACCATCGGCTTGTGATACGAAAGCACCTCGAATATCCCCTGTTCCCCGGGGAAGACGAGACTCCTCACCTTCCCTTCGAAAAGGACCTTTTCGGGCGTGTAGATCACAGTGTCTATCATTTATCCGCTATTTGTTGACTAAATTCCGTCTCAATTATATCACGTTCCATTCAAAATACTATATAAAATAAATAATATAGAGAGCAAAAACCCTTCAAGACAAAGCGGTTGCGTTAAACATGCTGGAAAAAGGGAGTTTTACCGCCGTTCGGAGGTTGTTAGTACGAAGGAGTTTTGGGCCGGGCGGGGGGATATCTCCCCCCGCCCTCACGCTTATTTCTTCGGCTCTTCGGGCTTGCTGCCCGGGAACGCCGCTTTCTTCGCTTCCTCGATAACGCCCTGGCTCGACTTGATCTGGCTCTGCCAGACGAAGAAGAAGATCCCCGCGAGGAGGCCGAGGAAGGTGATCACGACCAGGATGATCAGCCACGTGGTCGTCTTCGACGGCATGTTCATCTTCATCTTCGACTTCTCGAGGATGTCGGGCACCTTGGAGCCCTGCTCGGGCTGGAGTATCTTCTCAAGCTCGGCAAGCCTCTCCTTGATGACCTTCAGGTTCTGCTGGCCCTGGCGGAAGTAGCCGATATGCTGCTCGCGGCTGACCGAGTCGTCGGCCTGATTCCGGGCCATCTCGTCGAGCATGCCGGGGACCGGATCGATGACTTCCTTGGCCTTGGCCAGATACGCGGTCTTCTCGAACTTCTTGAGCAGCTCCTGCGCCTGTTCCTTGACCGCGGTCAGGTCGCTCTGCTGGATGGTCCAGATGTCCTCGACCTCGACCTCGAAAGCCAGCGCCTGTCCGGGCTGCAGGTCGACGCCGTTCTTGTAGACGTAGTAGATCGACTTCTCGGAGTCGTATTCCAGCTCAAGGCCGCCGAGGTCCATGATATCCTTGGGTTTGACCTCCTCGGGCAGGTACTTCTTTATCTGGACCGTCTGCGCCTTCAACTTAGACGGGTTGACGACCATGATGCGGAACTTGACGGAACCGGACTGCAGCGATGTGGAGACGATCGGCGTATCCACGCCTCCCATCTTCGCCTCGAGGATCTGCAGGAGCATGTCGACGACCGACTGGATCGTGTCCGTCTTGTTGCGCATCTCCTTTATCGTCGAGGAGCCTCCCAGTTTCTCGTCAAGCAGGGTGCCGATGTCCACGCCCTGTTCACCCACGAGGCCCTTGAGCTTCTCGCCGATGTCGTTGATCGACGACAGGATCTTGGCGTCAGGCCCTTCCTTGTTCAGGACCGAAGGCAGTTCGTCGACGGAGTCCTTGAGGTTCTTCAGGGTCATCGAGATATTGATGTTGTCGTTGGAGACAAGCACCGCCTCGACAGCCTTGATCGCGTCCAGCGCTTTCTTCGCGGCGCGTTCGGCTTCAGGCGCTGCCGCGGCGAGGCCGGCAACGGTGGTGATACCCATCGATTCGACCATGGCCGATCCGGCCACGAGGCCGCCCGTCGTCTGCTCGGTCACCATATAGGTGTAGGCCTTGCCGGGAGTGAACCGGCTGTCCGCGGCGAACGAGTAGACATAGAATCCGGGACGGGTCTCGGTCATGATCACGCTCTGCACGACCGCCTTGTTGTCCCAGGTGTAGAGGCTCAGCAGAGGCATGCAGCGAGGCTGTCCCTGCACGCTGATCGTGACCGCGTCTCCGGTGAGGGCCGGGTCGGGAGCGGCCTGGCCGTTCCAGGAGTACTTCTTCGAGGTAGCCTCCAGCGTCTGGCCCGCCTGTACGGCGGTATCGGCACCGGACTGCAGACGCTGAATTGCCTCGCCGGTGGATGTCTCGAAGGAGGTCATCGTGCTCTGGATCGTGTTCTTCATCTCAGTCGTCTTGGTATCAAGGATACCCTTCATGCCGCCCGCGTCGATCAGCTCCTGGCCGGACATCCCGGTACCGGTGATCATCTGGCTCATTGTGTTCTGGAAGGTCGGGATGGTCACGTTGACCAGGTTGTTCATCGCGTCCTCGGTGCTGGCAAGCCTCTGGGCCTCGGTGATCGAGAACGACGTAGGCGTCTTGAAGTGGGCGCCGCTGGCGTTACGCAGATCAACGAGGACCGGGTACACCTTTCCGGCCTGCAGCACGTTACCGCTGTCGACCCAGGTCAGGGTGAAGTACCCGCCCGCGCCGCTGCCTTCCTGGTTCATCCGGTGGATCGTCTGGTTGAGGTTGTCCGGGTTGTAGATGTAGATGTCCACGCCCGAGACGCCGGCGACGATGCTGCCGTCACGTTCGAGCCAGGAGGTAGCGCTCAGTGTCCTGGAATCGGGGTTCCAGGTGAACTGGGCGGTGGCGGCCCAGATATGCACAGCGGTCGTTTCCAGGTAGATCGTGAACGACTGGTCGCTGTCCGCGGTGTAGTTCTGGCCCTTGTCGCCGTAGCCGGAAGCGGACCAGGTGGTGGTCCAGAAGCCGTAAGGTGTGGCATGGCTGACGGGCGACGTAAGACCGACCGCCTGCCATCCGACCGTCGTCGTTCCGGTCAGCTTCTCGTTGACCGAGAGGTTGGTCAGCTGCTCGTTGGTGAGCAGGTCGCGGATGGTCCAGCTGATGTTGTAGTAGTCGATCTTGAACGCCGGCGAGACGTCGTTGATCGTGGCGTCGTTGACATCGGAGATCCTCACCTTCACGCTCGCCGCCCTGTCGTCCGGGATGGTCCACGCATAGCTGTTCGCGTTGGGCGTCGATTCCACGATGACGATCGGCGTCGTGAAGTTGTCCTTCGAGTATTCGAGCTTGACGTTGGCGACGGAACCTCTCGTCGTCCAGGTCAGGTTGTGGCTCTCGTTGGTCACCCAGCGCTCCGCGCCCACAGGCGAGGTGATGTGGAACTGGCCGCGGATCTTGAAGTTGGCCGGGGTAGCGGAGTTGACGGTGTCGTCATTGGGGTCCTGCACCTTGACCCTGCAGGTCAGGGACAGGGTATCGGGAACGGTCCAGGCGTAGGTGAAGTTGCCGCCCGCTCCGGCGCCGTTGGCGGCGTTAGCCGCAATGGTGTACGGGAACGTGACGCCGGCATCAGTCGAGTAGACGAGCTTGACGGTCGGCAGCGTGCCGCCCCAGGTCCAGGTGATATTATGGATATCGCCCGCGATCCACGCCTCACCGCCTACCGGCGAGGTGAGCGTCAGGAAGCCCTGGATGCGGAAATCGCCCGCTGACTGCGCGTTCACGGTGGCGTCGGCGGTGTTGGTGACCAGCACGCGGGCCGACGGTGTGCGCGTATCGGGCACGGTCCAGTTGAAGCTGTTGGTGTTGGCGACCGAGTTCGTGATCGTGTACGGCCAGGTCGCGCCGCTGTCCGTCGAATACTGCAGCTTCACGTTGGCGATGGTGCCGATCGTGTTCCAGGTGATCTGCTTAAGCTGGTTGATCTGCCACATCTCGCCGCCGTTGGGCGAGGTGACCACGAAAGCGCCGCGGATCTTGAAATTGGCGGCAGAGACCGCGAGCGCGTCGGTATCGATGGCGCTGGCCACGCGGATCCGGACCGTCGTCGATATGGCGTCAGGGACCGTCCAGGCATAGGTGCCGGTGTTCGGGGCCGATACCGCCACCGCTCCCGGATACGTCGTGCCGCCGTCGGTGGAGTAGTCGATCTTGGCGTTGGCAACGGTGCCGATCGTCGTCCAGGTGATGGTATGCTGGTCGCCCACGGTCCAGATCTCCCCGCCCACAGGCGAAGTCAGCGTGAACTTGGCCATGATCTTGAAGTTGGCGTCGGAGATATCGTTGGCGGTAGCGTCTGCGAGGTCGGCGATCATGATCTTGCATGCCGGGCTGATCGCGTCAGGCACCGTCCAGCTGAGCGAACCGGTGTTATCGGTCGCGGCGATGATGTTCGGATAGGTCGCGCCGCCGTTCAGCGAGTACTCGATGGTGACCTGCGATATGGTGCCCGCGGTGGTCCAGGTGATCGGATGGACCGACTGCACCTCCCACTTCTCGCCGCCGTTGGGCGAGGTCACGTGCACATCGCCGGTGATGCGGAAGACCGCGTCGGAATCGTCGCGCGCGCCGTAGTCGTTCGGGTCGGAGACCCTCACCTTGACGAAGTTGGAGATCGTGTTGGGTATCGTCCAGGCGTACGGCGTCCCGGCCGGCGTCGAAGCGGTGATGGTCTGGAAGTCGGTCAGG
This sequence comes from Deltaproteobacteria bacterium, assembly GCA_050258655.1. Classification (GTDB taxonomy): domain Bacteria; phylum Omnitrophota; class Gorgyraeia; order Gygaellales; family Profunditerraquicolaceae; genus JBLMZF01. Next base: position 33,837 of record JBLMZF010000052.1, read on the forward strand.
AAGTTATCGCGCGAGTACTCAAGCTTGACGTTGGCGATCTGTCCGACCGCGGTCCAGGTGATATTATAGCTCCTCCCCACTCTCCACTGCTCGTTGCCATTGGGGCTGGTCATGGTCAACAGACACCGGATGCGGAAATCGGCGTTCGAGGTGTCGTTGGCGGTAGCGTCGGTGGAATCGGCCACCTGCACCCTGGCCTGCGTGGAGACGGAAGCGATGGGCACGGTCCAGGTGAAGGTGCCGCTGTTGGGATTGTTGGTGATGATGCTGTTCCAGGTCGTGCCGCTGTCCTTCGAGTAGCTGAGGTTGACGAAGGGCACGGAACCGTTGGAGGTCCAGGTGATGTCATGGTCGCTGGCGACGTTCCACGACTCGCCGCCGTTGGGGCTGGTGACGGTGAAGGAACCCTGGATCTTGAAGACCGCGTCCGAGGTGTCGGTAACGGTCATATCGTTGTAGTCGTAGATCCTCACCAGGGCCTGGGTGGTGATGGCGTCGGGAATGACCCAGGCGTAGGAACCCGCGTTGGGCGCCTGCACGGCGATCGGGACGAAGGTCGTGCCGTTGTTGTTGGAGTACTCGAGGCGCACGAACGAGATGGAACCGACCTTGTCCCACCTGATGATCTGGGTGGTCCCGACCGCCCATTTCTCGCCGCCGTTGGGCGTGGTGATGGTCAGGTTGCCCCGGATCTTGAAGTTGTTCGCCGTCATGCTGCTGGCGGTGGAATCGGTGGAGTCGGAGACGCGGACCCTGCACTGGCTGGAGATGGCGTCGGGTATGGTCCAGGAATAGGTGCCCGAGTTGACGACGGCCGCGATGATCAGGTTCCAGGTCGCTGCGGCGTCGGTGGAATACTCGAGCTTGACGTTGTTGACCGTACCCTGCGTGCTCCAGGTGACGGGATGCGCGGTCCCGACGATCCAGGACTCGCCGCCGGTCGGACTGGTCATCGTCAGGGAACCCTTGATCCTGAAGGAGCTGGCCGAGACCGCGAAGACGGACGCGTTGCTGCCGTCAGTGATCCTGACCTTGAGGGTGCTGCCGATGGCGTCCGGGATGGTCCAGGCGTAGGAGAGGTTGGCGCCGGGAACGGCGTTATTGATCAGCGCGGTATGGGTCTCGTCGGCGAACGCGTTGGTCGAGTACTCGAGCTTGACCGTCGCGATCGAACCGGCCCTCGTCCAGGTGATGTTCTGCGAGGTGCCTACACCCCACTGCTCGCCGCCGTTGGGAGCGGTGACGGCCAGGGTGCCGTGGATCTCGAAATTACCAGTGGACTGCGCCGTGGCGTTGACGTCGACCAGGTCGGAGATCTTGATCCTGCAGCGCGTCGAGATCGCGTCCGGCACGGTCCAGGTGTAAAGACCGGAGTTGGGCGTGTTGCCGGTGATCAGGTTCGGATACGTGGCGCCGGCATCGGTCGAGTACCAGAGCTTGACGTTGGCGTAGGAGCCGTAGGTCGTCCAGGTGACGTTCTGGGAAGAGCCGACCGCCCAGGATTCGCCGCCGTTAGGCGCGGTGATCACGAAGCCGCCGCGGATGACAAAGCTGCTGTTGGAAGCGCTGGCGACCGTCGGGTCACCGGCGTCCGATACCCTCACGCGGGCCTGCAGCGTCGGGTTGTCCGGGACCGTCCAGCTGTAGGTCTGGTCTATCGCCGGGACCGAGCCGACGATCGTGTACGGATAGCTCAGGCCGCCGTCGATCGAGTATTCGAGCTTGGCGTTGGCGATCGAGCCGAAACGGGTCCAGGTGATATTGCGCGCGGAGCTGATCAGGAACACTTCGCCGCCGACCGGCGCGGTGAGGCTCAGGTTACCGCGGATCTTGAAGTTATTGGCGGAGTTCGCGAACACCAGAGGTTCCGCCACGTCGCTGATCCTGACCTTGGCGGTCGTGGTGATGTCGTCCGGGATGACCCAGTTATAGGAACCGGTCGCCGCGGATGTCGAGGCGACGATGATGTTGCCGTAGTTGGCGCCGCCGTCATGCGAGTATTCGATCTTGACGTTGGCGATGGAGCCGACCCTCGACCAGGAGACTGCCTGGGAGGAACCGACCGCCCACACTTCTCCGCCGTTAGGCGCGGCGACGACCAGCTTGCCGGCGATCTCGAAGTTGGCGGCCGACGCCGACGAGACGGTCAGGTCGGAGAGGTTGGTCACCCTCACGCGCGCGTGAGTGTTGATGGAGTCGGGCACGGTCCAGGCGTACGAACCGACGGGATAGCTGGTGACCGCCGGGGTCGACGCCGAGATCAGGTACGGGAAGGTCGCTCCGCTGTCAGTCGAGTATTCCAGCTTGACGTTGGCAATGGTCCCGGCCACGGTCCAGGAAATATTATGCGCGTCGCTGACCTGCCAGAACTCGCTGCCGTTGGGCGACGTCATCGAAAGCACGCCGCGGACCTTGAAGTTGGCGTTGGAATCGTCGTAGACGGTGGCGTCAGAGGTGTCGGAGACCCTGACCCTCACCTGGGTGCTGATCGCATCCGGTATGGTCCACGGGTACGAACCGTGGGTGGGATCGACCGAGCCGGCTGTCGTCGAGGCGACGATCGTGTACGGGAAGGTCGAACCGCCGTTGGTGGAGTAATCGAGCTTGGCGTTGACCACGCTGCCGACCATCGACCAGGCCACTGTCTCGACGGCGCCCACGCTGAGCACTTCGCCACCGTTCGGATAGGTCAGGGTGAAAGCGCCCCTGATCTTGAAGTTGGCGGCGGAAGAGGCGAAGACGCTGGGATCGGTCGTATCAGTGATCCTGACACGGCAGGTCTGCGAGAGGGCATCGGGTACGGCCCAGGCCCTGGTTCCCAGCGACGCGTCCACGTTGGAGGCGATCGGGTTGTAGGTCGAGCCGCCATTGGTCGAGTATTCGAGGTTCAGGTTGCTGACGGTACCGACCCTGGTCCAGGTGATGTTATAGGTATTGCCCACGACAAGAGCCTCTCCTCCCACCGGGTAGGTGACCGCGAGGGTACCCCTGATCTTGAAGTTGCTGGCCGAAACGCCGAAGGCCTGGCTGTCGTTGTAGTCGCTGACCTTGACCTTGGCCTGAGAAGAGATGGTGTCGGGCATGGTCCAGGCGAACGAGCCGGAATCGAGCGTCGAGGCGGTGATGTTGTTCGGGAAGGTGTTACCGCCGTCGGTCGAGTAGTCGAGCCTGACGGTGCCGATGGAACCCACGGTAGACCAGGTGATGTTCTGGTTGGAGCCGACGTTCCAGACCTCGCCGCCGGCAGGTGACGTGACCGTGAACCCGGCCTGGATGGTGAAGTCGGCCGGCGACGAAGAGCTGACCGCGGAATCGGAAGCATCGGAGATGCGCACCCTGCAGGTCTTTGAGACCGCGTCCGCCACGCTCCAGGTGAAGCTGAGGGCTCCGGCGGCCGTAGAGCTGATGATGGTGGTATAGGCGCCTCCGCCGTTGGTCGAGTACTCGAGCTTGACATTGGAGATCGAACCGGACCTGGTCCAGGTGATATTATGGTTCGTGGCGACGGTCCAGCGCTCTGCTCCGACGGGCGAAGTCAGCGCGAGCACGCCGGTGATCTTGAAGTTGACCGGCGATTCGCTGAACACGCCGGCATCGGAGTTATTGGTCACCTTGACCTTGACCTGGTTGGAGATGGTGTCGGGTATGACCCAGTCGTAGGTCCCTCCTGTCGCGTCGATGCTGTTATTGACCGTCGAGTAGGCGGTGCCGCCGTTGGTCGAGTATTCGATCTTGACCGTGGCGAAGGTGCCGGTCTTGGTCCAGGTGACGGCATGGTGCTGGCCGACGCCCCACTGTTCGCCGCCGACGGGCGAGGTGATGCTGATCTCGCCCTTGACGTTGAAGGTGGCAGCCGAGACAGCGTTGACGCTGGAGTCCCGGGTATCGGAGACCCTGACCTTGAGGTTGCTGCCGATGGCGTCGGGAACGGTCCAGGCGTAGGTGCCGGTGCCGCCCGCGGTACTGCCGATGATGGTATACGGGAACGAGTTGCCGCCGTCGGTCGAGTACTCGAGCTTGACGGTCGGGATGGTGCCTGTCGGCGTCCAGGTGATAGTATGGATGTCGCCGACGATCCAGGTCTCCCCTCCCACAGGCGAGGACAGGGTCAGGACGCCCTTGATGGTGAAATCGCTCTTTGAGGCGTCATAGACTGTCGCGTTGGCGGTATCGGTGACCTTCAGGCGCAGCGTCGTGGAGATCGCGTCCGGGACGCTCCAGGCATAGCTCTGGGTAGAAGCGTCGGTGGACGGGATGATCACGTGGTCATAGACGCCGCCGCTGTTGGTGGAATATTCGAGCTTGACCGCGGGTATCGAACCGGTGCGGGTCCAGGTGATGTTCTTGTTCTGGCCCACGTACATGATCTCGCCGCCGTTGGGGTACCCTATGAGCAGGGCGCCCTTGATAGCGAAATCAGCCGGCGAGATATCGGAGACGCCGGCGTCGCTGGCATCGGACACCCTCACCCTGAGCGTGGTCAGGATCTCGTCAGGGCAGGACCAGGTGTACGAACCGGCGGACGCGTCGGTCGAGTTGGCGATCGTGACCTGGAAGGCGCCGCCCGAGTTGCGCGAGTATTCAAGCTTGACGTTGGCGATGGAACCGGTACGGGTCCAGGTGATCGCATGAGGCGTAGCTACTGCCCACTGCTCCCCTCCCAGGGGGCTTGTCAGGTGCAGCGCGCCCTTGATGATGAAGTTGCCGGCCGATGAGCTGACGACCGTCGCGTCGGAGGTATCCATGACCCTCACCCTGATCTGCGTGCCGATGGCGTCCGGGACGGTCCAGGCGTAGGTCAAAAGCGACGCGTCAATGTTGGTCGCGACACTGCCGAGGTAAGAGATACCGCCGTCAGTGGAGTAGTCGAGCTTGACCAGGGAAACGGTACCGGTCCTCACCCAGGTGATCGCGTGCGGGGAACCGACGATCCAGGTCTCCCCTCCCACCGGCGCGGTCAATGAGAGAGCGCCCTTGATCTTGAAGTTGCCGTTGGACGTGTCGAAGGCGGTGTCGTCGTTGACATCGGCCACCCTGACCCTCACCTGCGAGGAGATCGAGTCGGGCACGGTCCAGGACTTGGTGCCGCTGTTGGCGATGGCCAGCGCGACCGGATTGGGATACGTCGCGCCGCCGTCCGTCGAGTATGTCAGGTTGACGTTGGTCACCGAACCCACGGTGTTCCAGGTGATGTCGACAGGGCTGCCGACGATCAGGACCTCGGAACCGTTCGGGGCGGAGATGGTGAAGATGCCCTGGATCTTGAAATCCGCGGGCGAGGTGCTGAAAACGGTGACATCGGACGCGTCGGAGATCATGACCCTGGCATGGGTGGTCGGCACGTCGGGAATAGTCCAGTCGTACGAGAGACCGCCAGCGGGAGTCGAGGCGACGATCGTGGTATCGTAGCTCGTGCCGCTGTTGGTTGACAGCTGCAGCTTGGCGTTGGCGATGGAACCGGTGCGGGTCCAGGTGATGTTATGGTGCGTGCCAATGCCCCACTGCTCGCTCCCCACAGGCGACGTCAGTTGCAGTGCGCCGATCAGCTTGAAGTTGGCGTCGGAAATATCGAATACCGAGCTGTCGCTGGTGGCGCTGACCCTGACCTTGACGGTGCTGCTCGGGTTGTCCGGGATCAGCCAGCCGACGGTGCCGCTGGCCCCGTCAGTGGACGCCGCGATGGTGCCGGTCCAGGTGACCCCGCTGTCCAGGGAGTATTCGACCTTCACGAGCGGGATCGAACCCGTGCGGACCCAGGTGACCTGCTTGGTGGAACCGATGTTCCATGCCTCGCCGCCGTTAGGAGCGGTAACCCTCAGAGCGCCTTTGATCGTGAACGTCGCCGCGGAAACGGCATTGACCGTCGCGTCGGCGGCGTCCGAGATCCTTACCCTGAGGTTGGCGCCGATGGCGTCCGGGATGGTCCAGGCATAGGTACCGGAAGCCCCGTCGGTGGAAGCGCTGATCGTATTCGGGAACGTGGCGCCGTTGTCGGTCGAGTATTCGAGCTTGACATTGGCGATGGTGCCGGTCGTCTGCCAGGTGATGTTCTGGGCAGTTCCGACGACCCAGACCTCACTGCCGTCCGGCGTCAGGATGCGCAGCTTGCCCTTGATGTAGAACGGGCTGGCGGACATGGCGGTGACGGTGGCGTTGTTCGCGTCGGTGACCCTCGCCTTGAGGTTGCTGCCGATGGCGTTGGGAGTGGTCCAGTTGTAGGAAGTGGTCCCTCCGCTGGCGCCTGCCGCCACGGTCGCGATAAATACCGTCTGCGTTTCGTTGGCGAAACCGTTGGTCGAGTACTCGAGCTTGACCTGGGACGTGAAGGTACCGCTCGGCCTCCACTGTATCTGGTTGGTGTCGCCGACGAACCAGACCTCCGCGCCGTTGGGCTGGAGCATCTGGAGGTTACCCTTTATCTCGAAATTGTTGTCGGACTCGTCCCAGACGTTGTAGTTGTCCGCCTGGCGGATGCGGATGCGCAGGTGCGTGCCGATCTGGTCGGGCACGGCCCACATGGAATGCAGGTCGGAGGCCGGGACCGTGGTGATCAGTTGACCGTCCGGATAGGTGCCGCTCCCGGCGATACCGCCGTTGGTCGAGAAATGGATCTGGATGCTCGGGATGTTACCGTACTTCTCCCAGGTGATGTTGTAGCTGTTACCCACCTGCACGGAAACACCCGGGTCGCTGGGTGTAAGGACTTTCAGGCCGCCTTTGACCTCGAACTCGTTGCTGGAAGTGCTGGTTACCAGCGCATCGGTCGGGTCGATGATCCTGATCAATCCGTGGGTGGTCAGGATGGTATCGGCGGGCAGCGCCCAGGTCCAGGTCCCGAGGGAAGCGTCGATGGGAGCCGGATTGATCTTGATCCAGTCGTCATGCGTCGCGGCCGCTGAATAGTAAAGGTCGATGTTCTGGACGGAACCGGTCCTGGTCCAGGTGATCGGGTACGAATAACCGACGCTCCAGGATTCGGTGCCGTTGGTCGGGCTGGTCACGCGCACGGCGCCGCGGATCTTGAAGTTGTTGGTCGACTCGGCGTGGGCGTTCGCGTTGGCGGCATCGGAGACCCTGACCTTGCAGGTGATCGAGATAGCGTCGGCGACCGTCCAGTTGTAGGAGTTGGTGTTCGGCGTCGAGGCGATGATCGTGTACGGGTAGTTATCCACGCCGCCGTTCATCGAGTACGAGAGCTTGACGTTGGAAACGGTACCGTTGGTGGTCCAGTCGATGGTATACGGATCGCCGACGGTAAGCACTTCGGAGCCGTTGGGGTGGCCGATGACGAAACCACCCATGATCGCGAAGGCGGCCGGCGAAACGGAATTAACGTTGACGTTGGAGGCATCAGAAATGCGCACCAGCACGGTCGGAGAGATCTGGTCCGGAATGGTCCAGTCATAGCTCAGACCACCGGCGGGCACCGAGTTGGTGATGGTGTAGTCGTAGCTGGTCCCGTTGTTCTTGGAGAACTCGAGCTTGACGTTGGCGATGGAACCGTGCTTGCTCCAGGTGATATTGTGATGCGATCCGACCACCCACTGTTCGCCGCCGGAAGGCGCGGTGAGCGTCAGGGAACCGACGATGCTGAAGGCGGAGGCGGATATATCCTTGACCGTCGCGTCGGCGGTGTTGCTGATCCTCACCTTGACGGTGTTGCCGATCGAATCCGGAACGGTCCAGGCGAAGGTACCGGTCGTAGCGTCGGTGGAATTGCTGATGACCGCGGTCTGCAGCTCGTCCGCGAACGCGTTCGTGGAATATTCGAGCTTGACGGTCGGGATGGTCCCGTTCCTGGTCCAAGTGATGTTGTAGGACGAGTCGACGACCAGGTTCTGTGACGTAGTCGGAGCTGTCAGGTGCAGGACGCCCTTGATCGTAAAGCTGGCCGGCGAGGCGTCGGAGACGGTCGCGTCGCTGGCGTCGGAGATCCTGATCCTGACGTCGCCGCCGATCGCGTCAGCCACGGTCCAGCCATAGGTGCCGGCGCCCGCGGGAGTCGAAGCCACGACGGTGTCCGAATAATGCGCCCCTCCGTCCTTGGAATACTCGATCTTGACGTTGGCGATCGAACCGGTCCTGGTCCAGGTGATGTTGCGGCTGTCGCCCACGAACCAGGTCTCCCCGCCCACCGGGCTGGTAAGGTGCAGGGCGCCCTTGATGATGAACGGGTTGGCGGAGACGGAGTTCACCGATGCGTTGGTCGCGTCCGAGATCCTCACCTTCACGTTAGTGGAGATGGCATCGGCAACGGACCAGGTGTATTTATAGGAAGCGGCCGGGGTGCCCGTAGAGTCGGTGGAAGCGGCGATGACCACGGGGGTGGCGAAGTTATCGGTCGAGTATTCGATCTTGACGTTGGCGAAGGAACCGTTCTTGGTCCAGGTGATGTCCTGGTTGGAGCCGACGATCCAGGTCTGCCCGCCGTTGGGCACGGCGAGGGAGACAGAACCCTTGATCGCGAAGTTCGCCGGCGATATGCCGAAGACCGTGCTGTCGCCCGCGTCCTCTATCTTGACCTTGCACTGGCTGCTGATATCGTCGGGAACGGTCCAGGAATAGGTCTGGAGGGCCGCTCCGGTGGAAGCGACGATGACCTTCCCTACCGGCCAGGTCGTGCCGCCGTCGGTCGAATAGGAGATCTTGACGTTGGCGATGGCGCCGAACTTCGTCCAGGTGATGTTATGGACGGAATTGACGATCCACTCCTCGGTGCCGACCGGCGAGGTCACGGTCAGGCTGCCGGTGATCCTGAAGGGCGCGTTGGAGACGTCGTAGACGGTCGCGTCGCTGACGTCGGTGATGCGGACCTCGCAGTTGGAGCTCGGGGTATCCGCGACCTGGTTCCACAGATAGTCAAGCGGAGCGCCCGGAGTGGACGCGATGATGGTGTAGGTCTGCAGCTCGTTGGAGAAGGCGTTGGTGGAATACTCGATCTTGACGTCGGCGACCGACCCTGTCCGCGTCCAGGTTATATGCTTGGCGGAGTTGATCGGCCATACGTCGTTGCCGTTGGGCGCGGTCAGCGTGAGCACGCCCTTGATCCTGAAGTCGCCGTCGGATGTATCGAACGCGTCCGCGTTGCCCGCGTCAGCGACCCTGACCCTGACCTGGTTCGATATGGCGTCCGGGATGGTCCAGCGGAAGGTCAGGTTGTTGGCGGTCGTAGCGACGATCGAGTGCGAGAAGGTCGCGCCGCTGTCCGTCGAGTAGTCGAGCTTCACGTTGGCGACGGTGCCGGTCGTGGTCCAGTTGATGTCCTGCTGGGTGCCTACGACCCAGACCTCGCTGCCGTCAGGCTGGCTGACGTGGAAGGCGCCCATGATGGTGAAATTGGCGTCGGACATGTCATAGACCGTCGCATCGCTGGCGTCGGAGATCTTGACCCTGGCCTGCGTGCCGATCGAGTTCGGGATGGTCCACCCTGTCGTGAGGCCGCCCGCGGGAACGGTCGCGATGAAGTTGGGATAGGTCAGGCCGCCGTCGGTCGAATATTCGAGCTTGGCGTTGGCGATCGTGCCGGTCCTGGTCCAGTTGATCGACTGGGTGGTGGCAACCGCCCACTTATCGCCGCCGTTGGGCTGGGTCAGGTGCAGGTCGCCGTGGATCTTGAACGCGCTCGGCGAGACGTCCTTGACGGTATTGTCGGCGTTGTTGGTGAT
>JBLMZF010000053.1:0-7415 GCA_050258655.1 Deltaproteobacteria bacterium
CGAGTATTTCTGGAACGAGTTACCTTCCAAGGAGGAGAGAGATGATGGCAAATGTGATCGCTGACATCCGCAGGTACACCGATCTGATGGGACGCAGGCCGGGAGCGGGTGACATACTCGATCTCGCTTTCACTCAGGGTATATGGGCTGTCCTGGTATACCGGTTCGGGGCCTGGGTCCGGCCGAACAGGCTTTTCGGCGTCTCTGCCGCGCTGAAGATGATCTATTTCGTCCTCAATAAGCTCATCGAGATCATGACCGGCATCTCGATCTCGTCAAAGGCCGTCATAGGAAAGGGCCTGTACATCGGTCACTTCAGCGGGATATTCATCCACGGCTCCGCGCGGATCGGCGGGAACTGCTCGCTTTCTCAGGGGGTCACCATCGGGACTCTGGGCCTGGGAAAACAGGGAGCGCCAGTGATAGGTGACAACGTCTTCATCGGGACCGGCGCGAAGGTCCTTGGCGGTATAACGGTCGGGTCGAATGTCAGGATCGGCGCCAACGCGGTGGTGATCGCCGATGTCCCCGACAACGTTACCGTAGTTGGTGTCCCTGCGAAACCGGTCAGGATCCGGGATAATGCCTCCGGATCCGCTGAAGTCGGGATTGACATAAGCACTATAGCCTGAAAGGCAAACAATGCTGCACCTTCTGAAATCGTTCGCACCGCTTACGCTCTACATCGGCTGGCTCGTGACGATCATGATGAGCATGTCAGGCAATGTGCTGCCTGGTATCCAGCTGCTCATCCCGCTGTTCCCCCTTCAGAACGTGATCGAACGGATGCACAGGCTTCCGCTGGGCAAGGACCTCAATGACTTCCTCCTGATCGCAATGACCTTCGGATGGATCATTGCCAGATCCAGCAGGGGGGAGCGTATCATGGACAGGACACCGCTCAACGGCCTGCTTATACTGTATTTTCTTTATACACTGATAACGCTGCTGCTCGGGTCCGTCTACCTGCACACGTCGTCGATCTTCTCGATAGGCGACGTGAGAGTGCAGATGTGGAAGAACTATGTTGTTTTCCTGCTGGTCTATTTTCTGGTGGTCAACAACGTGCGCGAGCCCGCCCAGATGAAGAAGCTGTTCTGGCTGATGCTCCTTTCGATGCTGATAATGGATTATTATACGGTCCCGCAGATACGCTGGATGTCGAGCATCGTCTCCCGGACCAAGCTTCACGGCACGTTTCTTAATCTCGGACCGAACGAGCTCTCGGCGTTCTACGCGACATATCCGTTCGTCCTGCTGGGGGTGATGCTTTTCGAGAAGCAGCCGATCAGAAAGTTCGCCCTGGGATTCCTTATCTGGGTGGCCGTTTTCTGCGTTCTTTTCATGTATTCGCGCGGCGCGTATCTGGCTGTGCTGGCCGGCACCCTGGTGCTCGCGCTTTTCAGGTACCGGATCCTGCTCGTGCCGCTGATCGTACTGATTGTCTGCTGGCAGGTGCTGCTTCCCCCGTCGGTCGTAGAGCGCATCAAGCAGACAGAAAGCGTGGATAATACGCTCGACGCATCCGCCGCGAAAAGGCTGGATATATGGCAGGACGCCATCAGCATGTTCAAGAAAAGCCCTGTCGTGGGCGTCGGTTTCGCGACTCTGGCTGTGACCGGCCTCAGGTATGGGTTTGCCGACCCGCATAATATCTATCTCAAGATGCTTACCGAGCAGGGGATAATCGGGCTCGGTTTTCTGTTGGTCATCTTCGGTATATCTTTCTATTCGGGCTTTCGATTATACAGCAGGGCAGAGGACGGATTCTTGAAAGGACTTGGCCTGGGCTTCATGTGCTGCGTGGCCGGCACCATGGTCGGCAATCTTTTCGGCAACCGCTGGACACATCAGCAGCTGGGAGCCTTCTACTGGGTCTTCCTGGCGCTTGTGGTAAGGGGCAACATGATTAAACCGGAGAAAAAAAGAGGGAAGGAGAAAAGACATCGCGCTCAACGTCCTTCAATTGATCAGCAGTACGGGGTTCTTCGGGGCTGAGAACGTCGTTTCCCAGCTCTCCGGCGCACTGTCAGTGCTTGGCCACAGGGTCTCGATAGGCGTTATCTCTGACGGCCGGGAGCCGGTTTGGCCGACGCAGGGAAAAATGCCCGTGACCTTTTTTCCCTGCCGCGGCAAGTTCGATCCCGGGACGATCGCCGCCATCCGGCGGTACATGCGTGAGAAAAGTATCGCGGTGGTAAACACGCATAATTACAAGTCCGACATGTACGGCTGGCTTGCCTCAATAGGCACGGATGCGAGGAAAGTGGCTACCTGCCATAACTGGATAACCCGTGGGCCCAAGATGAGGATCTATGAGAGCATCGATAAGGGGCTCCTGAGGCTGTTTGACGCCGTCATAGCTGTCTCCCCTGCCCTGCATGAAGAGATCGCCAAAAGCGGGATATCACCGATGAAGATCCGGACGATCCCCAACGGGATCGGTTTTTCCGGCAAGACGGCGGAAAAGGACCGCTTGCGGCTGAGGCAAGAGAATTGTATAGAAGCCGGCATAAAAGCTGTTCTTTCCGTCGGCAGATTAAGCCGTGAGAAAGGCCATGATGTCCTGCTCAGGGCTTTTGCGGCTCTTATCAGGGAAGGCAGACAGCTCAAACTTATCGTTGTGGGGGAAGGGGGCCAGCGGGCGATGCTCGAGGAACTTTCCGAACGTCTTGGTCTCAAGGGTCAGGTCGTATTCACCGGCTTCAGGAACGATGTCCGGATGTTCCTGGATTCCTGCGATATCTTCGTGCTGCCATCCTTTACCGAGGCGATGCCCATGGCGCTGGTAGAAGCCCTGTCGGCAGGCATACCCGTTGTGGCGACGAAAGTGGGCGCGGTCCCCGATATCCTGCAGGAGGGGAAGTACGGCCTCTTGACCAGCCCCGGCGATCCGGACGGGATGGCGGCGGCGATAAGGAATATCCTTGCCGATCCGGCTTCGGCTGCCGACAGAGCTGAAAAAGGCAGGAGACACTGCAGGAACACGATGTCGTCACGGAGGATGGCTCAGGAGTATGCCCGTGTGTACAGCGGACACGGCTGACAAGCGGATCGTGATGGTGGAACTGGCGGGTAAAGGCGGTATCTGCCACTATACCTTCAACCTGTGCAGGGAGCTGTCGCGCCTGACCGGCGTCATTCTGCTTACAGGCGCAGGCTACGAACTTTCATCCCGCGGGCCTGCTTTTGCCGTCAAGGAGATGTTCGACCGTTTCAGGACCAGCCCGTTATTCATCATCGATTACTTGCGCATCATCTCTGACAGGAAAGTACAAGCGGTCCATTTCCAGCTCAGCCAGCACCCGTCCGCGGTCCTGCTTCTGTGCGCGGCAGCGAAGATGGCGGGTAAAAGGATCATTGTGACGGCGCATAACGTCGTCTCGCATGAGGAGAAAAGCTGGGAGATGCCTGTCTACGCCGCGATCTACCGTCTGAGCGATACGATGATCGTGCATGCGCGAAAGAACAGGGAAGAAGCGGCACGGATCTTTAGTATGGACCCGGCCAGGATCAGTGTGGTCCCTCACGGGGATTACATGTTTTTCAACGATGAGCCGACGGCGGTGCCTTCTCCCGATGGTGAGGCCACTATACTTTTTTTCGGGTACATCCGTCCTTATAAGGGATTAAAGCTTTTGATCAGGGCGATGGAGAAGGTGCGGCGCAGTGTCCCCGAAGCCAGGCTGACGATCGCGGGAGACCCCAAAGAGGACTTCGGCCCTTACAGGGAAGAGATCCGGCGGCGAGGCCTGGAATCCTGCGTGGACATCCATCTGGGTTATGTGCCGTTCGATGAGGTGCGCGGGTATTTTATCAGAGCCCACGTGGTCGTGCTGCCGTACGAGAAAGTATCGCAGAGCGGGGTGATCCAGCTCGCTTACGGGTTCGGCAGGCCGGTCGTGGTGACTGATGTGGGGGGCCTCCCTGAGGCGGTCGATGACGGAAAGAGCGGTTTCGTGGTCTCTGCCGGCGATGACGGCGCCCTGGCAGGCCGTCTTGTCAGTCTCCTGAAGGACCGGGATCTCCAGAAAACGATGGGTGGATACGCGCTCGGACTTGCCCGGACCAGGTTCGCCTGGGACAGGATCGCCCGGACGACGGTTTCGATATACGACGGGAGGTAGCGGTGTCCGGAGTACTTATCCTCATGTATCATCAGCTGTTCACGGAGTCCGCGGTCGACAGGTACAGTGTTCCCGCGTCCGAATTCGAACGGCAGATGAATGAGCTCAAAAGCGCGGGGTTCAGAAGCCTGTTCCCCGCGCACCTCGATCAGGACGATGACGCAGGCAGGAAGGTGATGATAACCTTTGATGACGGGTATCTCTCTGATTTCACGCTTGCCCGTCCTGTACTTGAGAAGACCGGATTGAACGCCGTTTCCTTCATCACTACTTCATATATAGGTAAGCCCGGTTATATGACCTGGGAGCAGGTCAGGGAACTGGGACGATCGGGGACTTTTTCCGTGCAGTCTCACACCCATACCCACCCGTTCCTGGAGTTCCTTACCGAAGCGCAGGTCAGGGATGAACTGCTGCGGTCGAAAAGGCTGATCGAGTCGCAATGCGGTTGCTCGGTGACCGCCCTTTCCTTCCCCGGTGGAAGCTTTTCCTCGGGAGTAGCGCGGCTTGCGCAAGATGCAGGTTACAGATATCTATTCAGCTCGATGCCGGGTATCACGAGACTGCCTGTAGCGGCAGGGATGGCCTGCCGGAGGATCAGGGTGGGCAGGAAGACAGGGATGGAAGGATTTTTAAGGGCCGCTGACGGTAAAACAAGCTGTTACTGGCTTTCCGCGGCAGGTTATGCCCTCAGGAACGGAGTAAAAAGACTGATCGGCAGAAGGGCGTATCACTTTATCTGGAAGGCGGTCAAGAAGAGGCCGGCCGAGGTGACGAGATGAGCCTGCTTTTCTGGGCATTCGTATCCCTTGTGGCCTACTCGTACTGCGGCTATCCGCTGCTGCTGTTCATCCTTGCGCTCGTTCCCAGGCGACCCATAATGAAAGCGGACATCACGCCAAGGGTCACTGTCATCATTGCCGCGTTCAATGAAGAAAAGGACATACGCAGGAAAATAATGGGGATACTGGCTCAGGAGTATCCCAGGGACAGACTGGAGATCATCGTAGCTTCCGACGGTTCCACCGACGGGACCGCGCGTGAGGTCAGCGCGGTCCGTGACCGCCGCGTCAGGCTGCTTGAATTCGCTGAACGAAGAGGGAAAACGGCAGTTCAGAACGAAGCGGTCAAAAAAGCGTCGGGAGAGATCATCGTTTTTTCCGACGCGACCACCCGGTATGATCCCCAGGTCATCCGCACACTGATGCGGAATTTCGCTGATCCGGCTGTGGGGGCTGTGGGCGGTGAATTGAGCTACGAGAGCGATACGGGGAACAGCGCGGGAGAAGGCGGTGGACTGTACTGGAGGTATGAACGGTGGATCAAGCGGATGGAGAGCAGGGTCAACTCGCTGATAGGCGTCAGCGGCTGCTGTTACGCGGTGCGAAGGAGACTCTACGATGACATTCCGCGCGATCTGATCAGCGATTTTGTCATCGCTCAGATGATGTACAGAAAGGGCAGACGCACCGTATATGAACCTGGCGCGGTGTCATATGAGAGCACGAGCGAATCATTCGCCGATGAATTCTCGATGCGCGTCCGGGTGGCGGTGCGCACTCTTCATGGGCTTTGGAGGATGCGGTCCCTGATGAACCCGCTGCGGTACGGTTTTTTCTCGGTCCAGCTGATATCGCACAAGGTGTTCAGGTACCTGATACCCGTGTTCCTCGCGGGCGCCCTGGTCTGCAACGCGGCGCTGCTTGGCAGGAACCCGGTCTACAGTGTCACGTTTGCCCTCCAGTGCGCGTTCTATCTGAGCGTCATGGCCGGATGGTTCTGGAAGGAGAAGAGGCTGATCAGTGTTCCGTTCTATTTCTTCATAACCAACATGGCATTGATGGTGGCCTTTTTCAGGTTCCTTAAAGGGGACAGGCAGGTGTTATGGAAGCCGATACGAAAATAGGCAGGTATGCTCAGTGCATTCTGGCGTGTCTTCTTGCCGCTGTCCCGGTGGCCGTCCTTCACCGCTCGACCTTCGGCTGGCTCTTCGAAAGGTACATGGCCGCGGACTCGTACTATTCCCATGGCTTCCTTGTCCCGGTCGTCACCGGCGCGCTTATCTGGATGAAGAGAGGCGCATGTGCCGGTATCCCCCTGCGGCAGGGGAACGCCGGACTGGTCTTTGTGATCGCTGCGCTTCTTGTGCACCTGGTGAGCCTTCTGCTGCAGGTGCATTTCCTGAGCGGATTCGCGCTCTTCTTCCTCGTCTTCGGAACAGTGTTCTTCATATTCGGGCCCGAGGTTACCCGCCGGCTGGGGATGCCGCTGTCTTTCCTCGTTTTCATGTTCCCTCTCCCGCTTGTGTTTATAAACGCTGTCAGTTTCCCGCTCAAGATATTTGTCGCCCAGTCTACCGCCCTGATACTGAGGCACCTCTTCGGGCTGCCGTTGCGTCTTGAGGGTTTCCGGATCGTCTTCCCGGGAGCGTCCCTGATCATCGAGAATCCCTGCAGCGGCCTGCGTTCGATCATCGTGATGCTCGCGCTCGGCTTCATATTCGCGTATCTTTCCGACGGCTCCAAGCCGAAGAAATTGCTGCTGTTCCTGTTGTCGATACCGGTGGCTGTCGTCTCTAACATGCTGCGGGTCCTCCTGCTGAGCATCGCGGTGTATGTCTACGGCGAGCGCATGGCGGGAGGTTTTTTCCACGACGCCACGGGTTATCTGGTCTTCCTGACCGCGTTTGCGGCCATGTACGGTTTATGGAGGCTGTTCAAATGCAGGACGTGAAGTCCAGGTATGCTTTAAGCGTTTCAATCATCGCCGTGTTCGCGGCTGTTTCGCTGTGCCTGCCAGCCGCCAGGACGCCCCTGAAGACCTTCGAGATCGGTTCGTTCCCCCTGGCGGTTGCCGGATGGGCCGGAAGGGAGATAAACGTAGACAGTTCGGTCAAGGATATCCTTGAGACCGATGCGGTGCTCCTGAGGGAATACCGTCCCGCGAGAGGTCCGGCCGTCGGATTATGCCTGGTATATTACAGTGACGGCGAGAAGGTCGCATTGCACCTGCCGGAAAGCTGTCTTATGGGGCAGGGCTCACGGCTGCGCAGCCACACGCAACAGATGGTAAAGATGCATGGTGAGCCGGTCGAGGCGACCAGGATGGAGGTGGAGAGCCCGCGGGGACGGGACATCGTCCTTTACTATTTTCAGACCTCCGGTCTGCGCACGAGCAGCTATTTTGATTTCCGGACGAGGATGCTCCTGAACAGGATCAGGGGGAAAAGGTCGGGAGGGGCCCTGGTCAGGTTCTCAGTGCATGTCCCTCCAGGCGAGCCGGAAGAAG
>JBLMZF010000054.1:0-8051 GCA_050258655.1 Deltaproteobacteria bacterium
GGGAACGTTTTCTAAGCCTATGCCTTCAGCAAATGGAAAGGTGATTCAGCCGACCGGCAAACAGTTTAATATACCGATGTGCACGATAGGGCATTGGAAAGACGGAGTCATGACAGAAGAATGGCTGTTTTGGGATAACATGACTTTCATGAAACAAATCGGATTAGCATGAAAAACTAGTTCGACTCTCTCTAGGGGTTCGGAGAGGACTCTTCCGCACCCCGGTAAGAGTCCCTCTAAGTACCCCAATAATCTGACTCTCCGAAGGGAGAGGCGTATACACAGAAGCCCTGATTGATTTATTCAAACAGGGCTTTTTCATGTCCTAATGTTTAAAAGAGCCCAACAGATTTCTGTTGTAATAGAGTTTATTCACTATTATAATTTGGGCATACCGCGTTCAGCCACAAAAGAGATTGCCATTAAAATATTGTGTTAAGAGGGGATATATATGTTAGAGGCAAAGCGTATCCTCATTTTTGATGTTAATTGGCTTGGTGATGTAGTGATGTCTGTGCCTTTTATCCGCGCAGTCAGAGAAAATTTACCCAATGCTTTTATTGCCGTCGCTTTGCCTAAACGTTGCCAAGAAGTTATAGCGGGCTGTCCGTATATTGACGAGATTATTTATTTTGATGAGCGGGTTACTCATAGGGGCCTTTGGAAGAAAATCCAGTTTGTCCGATTATTGCATCGCTATAGATTCGATACCGCATTTCTGATTCATGGCTCAGCTACACGAGCCTTTTTATGTTATCTAGCCGGCATCAAGAATAGAATAGGATACGAGACCAAAAAGAGAGGAGGGCTTCTTACCCATAAGGTCACACCTTTAGATAAACATAAAATGCATCGGGTTAATCATTATTTAGGGATACTTGAAGGCGTTGGCTTAAAGATAGAATCGAGAAAATACGATTTTTTCATAAATGACAGCCAGCGCCATTCGGCAGAGGAGAAATTGTTAAGGTCCGGGTTAAAAAGAAATCAACCTTTTGCAGTATTCCATCCCGGGGCTAATGAAGCAATAAGACGCTGGCCAGTAGAAAGTTTTATTGAAGTTATGCAATACTGTATAGATACATATTCTTTACAGCCGGTAATAAGCGGCTCGGAAGCGGATATTCCTTTTGGTCGTAAGATTGAAGAATCAGCTAAGTTTAAAATAATTAACCTTTGTGGTCAGACTTCCTTAAAAGAATTAGGGGCGGTATTGGAAAAAGCTGAATTTTGCGTCTGTGGTGATACAGGCCCAATGCATATTGCTTCTGCAGTAGGAACTTTTGTCATTGCTTTGTTTGGTACGGCTTCTCCTCTGATTACCAGCCCTCAAGGAAAAGGCAGATTTGTCATTTTGCAGAAAGATGTCGGATGCAGCATACCCTGTAGTAGACTTAATTGTTCAGATAACCGTTGTATGAAGGCAATTACCAGTGCCGATGTAATAGTTCAAATACGGGACTTCATGGGCTCGAAACCCAAAGAGCAGCTTAAATAAATATAGCCAGGAAACCAGTTGTTAATTTCGGCTTGACAAATCAGGGGTTCGAGTTACACTATTAGTGAAAGCACAAAGTCAGTGCTTTCTGTAGAAAGCGATGAAGCGTTCCTAGGGAACGCTTTTTTGTTTTATACACGCGTTTTCAAGGAAGAAAAGCAGCAGTAAACAATGGCGTTCCATGCCCGAAAGAGGGCAGGGAACGCTTTTTTTTTAGCCATGACATACGAAAAACAGATAAAAGTACTTTTCAAGATCAGCCGGGCCATTACTTCAGAGTTGTATCTCGAGGATATCCTTCGTCTTATCGTGACCGCTACCGCCGAAGCCCTCGGTTCCAATATCTGCTCTTTGATGCTGTTGAACGAAAAGACCAATGAGCTGGAGGTCCGGGCAACGCAAAGCATCAGCGAGGCGTATAACCGCAAGGCCCCTCTTAAACTGGGTGAGGGGATCGCAGGGAAGGTGGCGCAGGAAAACAAGTATATCGCCCTCACTGACGTGTCCAGTGAAAAAGAGTATAAGCATAAGGATATTGCCAAAAAGGAAAGGTTGAGGTCGCTTTTGTGCGTGCCGTTGGCGGTAAAAGGAAAGGTCATCGGCGTTCTTAACTGCTATACGCCCAAGATGCACGAGTTTTCCGAGGGTGAGATCGAGATAGTCACTTCCATCGCCAACCAGGCGGCGATCGCCATCGAGAACACGGAATTGATCGTCAGGAGCAAAGTGATCCAGGAGGAGCTCGAGACCCGCAAGCGCATCGAGCGCGCCAAGGGGATCCTGATGAAGGATGAAGGGCTTACCGAGGAGCAGGCGTACCTGAAGATGCGCAAGTACAGCATGGATAACAGGAAAAGCATGCGGGAAGTGGCGGAAGCGATCGTGCTCGCCGCGGAATTGAGGCGTGCGGCGGGAGCCTGAGGGATACGGAAGAACGGCATGCCGCGCCCCGTTCCAGGCGCGGCGGAAGTCACGGGCTACGTAAGCCCGCTCCAAAGTCAAGGAGGCAGTGATGAACCTGGGAAGACCGAACGCTAATGACGCAACCGGCACATTCAACCGCTCGAAGAGCGTTGTGCCCGGTTCGGGACTCTGCTCCCGCTGCGTCGACGGCTGCAAGGGTAATTGCGAGGTATTCAAGTCTTCGTTCCGGGGACGGGAAGTGATCTATCCCGGCCCGTTCGGTGAAGTATCCGCGGGGGCGGACAAGGACTATCCGGTCGATTATTCCCATCTCAATATTCAGGGCTACGCGCTCGGCGCGAAAGGGCTGCCCGGAGAAGCTGACGGGAACCCCGACAATACCAAATTCCCGGACGTAAACACGGAAACCGAATACGGCTGGGACCTCAAGGTGAAGATGCGGGCCCCGGTTTTCACGGGGGCGCTGGGTTCGACGGAGATCGCGCGCAAGAACTGGGAGCATTTTGCCGTCGGCGCCGCGATTTCCGGCATTACCCTTGTCTGCGGCGAGAACGTGTGCGGCATCGACCCGGGGCTTGAGCTCGATTCCCGGGGCAAGATAAAGAACTCGCCCGAGATGGACCGGCGCATCGGGATCTACAAGAAGTGGCACGAGGGCTACGGAGAGATCCTGGTGCAGATGAATGTCGAGGACACCCGGCTGGGAGTCGCCGAGTACGTCCGCAGGAAACACGACCTGCAGACCATCGAGCTCAAGTGGGGGCAGGGGGCGAAATGTATCGGCGGCGAGATCAAGGTAAAGTCGCTCGAACGCGCCCTGGAGCTGCAGAAACGCGGGTACATCGTCACCCCCGATCCTTCGCTGGAGGCCAACCAGAAGGCGTTCAAGGACGGTGCCATCAAAGAATTCGAACGCCATTCCCGCCTCGGTTTCGTCTCGGAAGAAGGTTTCATGGCTGAGATCAGGCGTTTGCGCGACCTCGGCTTCAAGCGGATCACGCTCAAGACGGGCGCGTATTCCATGCGGGAGCTGGCCATGGCCATCAAGTTCTCTTCGCTGGCCCGCATAGACCTCCTGACCATCGACGGGGCTCCGGGGGGGACCGGCATGAGCCCCTGGCGCATGATGGAGGAGTGGGGCATTCCGACCTTCTACCTCGAAGCATTGACCTATGAGTTCTGCCAGAAGCTGGCCAAGCAGGGCATGCGCGTCCCCGATATCGCGATCGCGGGAGGCTTCTCCACCGAGGATCACGTGTTCAAGGTGATGGCGATGGGAGCCCCCTATGTCAAGGCGGTGTGCATGGGCAGGGCCCTGATGATACCCGGCATGGTCGGCAAGAACATCGGCGCGTGGCTCGCCGAAAAGAAGCTTCCTCCGACGGTCGAGCAGTACGGGACCACCGAGCAAGAGATCTTCGTGTACTACGAAGAGCTCGCGGAGCGCTACGGCAAACGCATAAAAGAGCTGCCGCTGGGAGCGCTCGGCATCTACTCGTTCGTGCAGAAACTCCGGGTCGGCCTGCAGCAGCTTATGGCGGGCAGCAGGAACTTCCGGCTCAGCGCTCTCTCGCGGCGTGACCTCATGTCGCTTACACAGGACGCGGAGAGAGTCTCCGGCATCCCCTATGTCATGGACGCCTACAGGAAGGAAGCGGAGGCGATACTCAACGGCAAGACAAGAAATGGGTACGGCACCGGCCGGAAAACCAACGGTGCCGCTGCAGGGAGGTGAGTATGGAGCGTCACGGCCTGTGTTCAACCTGCGACTGGTTCAAAGGGTGCGTCCTTAACAGTCCCTCCAAAGTGCTGGATTGCGAAGAGTTCAGCTCACGGCGGAAGGCGCCGGAGAAACCGGCTGCGGCCGGGCGGGCATTCAGCGTAGAGGAGACGCCGGCGGAATAAGCCGGGGCGTTAACTGTAGCAACGGACAGACGGGCTTTCCTCCGACAGCGGGGGAGATGCTGTCTGTCCGTTTTTTGTGTAAAAAAATATTGACATGCGGGTAAAAAAGACTTACATTAGCTTCTGTTTAGTCTGAGGTCCGGACGAAACGGAGAGTATGAGACAAAGACGTCCCATATGATGCTCTAGGGGGATGTCTTTTTTTTTATCCTGGCCTGCCTAAAGAATAGGCAGGAAAAGCACAGGAAAGATACAGGCGTCAACTGCAAAGGAAGATCTGCCAGATGAAGATAGTACGCAAGGAAGTGCTCGCCGACTGCCAGGGGATCCGCATCGTAAAGCTTGCAGTGCTTTCTCCGGATATCGCTTCCAAGGCGAAACCGGGGCAATTCGTCGTGTTGATGGTCAAGGCGGAAGGGGAGCGCATCCCCCTGACGGTGGTGCACGCCGATCGCAGCGGGGGAACAGTGACCCTGATCGCGCAGGAAGCGGGATATACCACGAAACTGCTCGGCCGGATGGAGGTCGGGGAGTCGCTTTACTCGCTTGCGGGCCCGCTCGGCCATCCCACAGAGATCAAGAACTACGGTACGGTGGCGCTCATCGGCGGAGGCGTAGGTATCGCCGAGATCCTTCCCGTGGCAAAAGCCATGAAGGAAGCCGGCAACCGCGTCGTTTCGATCATCGGTTCCCGCAATAAGGATCTTTTGATCCTGGAGAAGGAGCTCGCGGAAGCGTCCGCGGAGTGCATTGTCATGACCGATGACGGTTCCTACGGCCGCAAAGGCTTCGTGACCGAGGCGCTCAAGCAATTGCTCGAGAAGTCCCCGTACGGGCTCGTGTACGCGGTGGGTCCGATACCGATGATGCGGGCGGTGGCAGGCGTTGCAGGGCCTTTCAAGGTCCCTACGCTTGTCTCGCTCAACGCCCTGATGGTAGACGGTACGGGCATGTGCGGCTGCTGCAGGGTGACCGTCGGCGGCAAAGTCAGGTTCAGCTGTGTCGACGGGCCCGAATTCAACGCCGCAGAGGTCGACTGGCAGGAGCTCATGAGCCGCAACAGCGTATACACGGAAAAGGAAAAACATATCTGTCGTCTTTCAACCGCGGGAAAACAGTAATGGCAAAAGAGCCGGTAAGGATCAGGGAAAGGGAACATTCGGCGCGGGTCAACGATTTTGAAGAAGTGGTCCAGGGATTCTCCGAGGAGGAAGCCCTGCAGGAAGCGTCCCGCTGCATCCAGTGCAAGGAACCCAGGTGCATGGCCGGCTGTCCCGTCGGGATCGACATAAAAGGCTTCATCGGCAGGCTCAAGGAGAGGGATTACGACGGGGCGTATGCGGTGATCCGGCGGAAGACGAATTTCCCCTCGATCTGCGGCAGGGTCTGTCCCGCAGAGTACCAGTGCCGCAAGGCGTGCGTGTTCACTAAAAAGGACGCGCCGTTCGCTTCCCCGCAGGCGATCAATATCCATTTCCTCGAACGGTTCATCGGCGACCACGGCGCTCGCAACGGCATCCCGGTCGAGTCCTGCGTCGACGGTTCGCTTTCCTCGAAGAAAGTCGCGGTCGTCGGTTCCGGCCCGGCCGGCTTGTGCTGCGCGGGCGAGCTGGCGCGTAAGGGCGTCAAGGTCACGGTATTCGAAGGCCTGCACAATACCGGCGGCGTGCTGCGCTACGGGATCCCGCCGTTCCGCCTTCCCCGGAATATCCTCGACGCCGAGATAGATTCCCTGCGCGCGCTCGGGGTCGATATCCGCACCAACGCCATTATCGGCAAAATGAAGACGGTCGACGAGCTTTTTGCCGAAGGGTTTTCGGCGCTTTTCCTCGGGCTGGGCGCCGGCATCCCCGGTTTCCTCGGCATCTCCGGCGAGAACCTGTGCAATATCTATTCCGCGAACGAGTTCCTTACCAGGGTGAACCTGATGAACGCCCACAGGTTTCCCGCAAGCCACACGCCGATCAATATCGGGAAGCATATCGTGATCATCGGCGGCGGCAATACGGCCATGGACGCCGCGCGCGTCGCCGTCCGCCTGCAGCACATGAGCGGCATCGCTCCCGATACCACTATCTCTTACCGCAGGACCGAGGTCGAGATGCCCGCGCGCAGGCTGGAGATCGAGCATGCGAAGGAAGAGGGCATCAAGTTCGAGTTCCTGGTGAAGCCGGAAGGGTTCGTCGGCGACGAAAAGGGGTTTGTCCGGAAAATGCGTTCCAGCCGTTGCAGCCTGGGGGAACCGGACAGCTCGGGAAGGCGCAGGCCGGTAGTGATCGAGAACAGCGCGTTCGAGGTCGACTGCGACCTGGCGGTCGTCGCCGTGGGCCTGGGAGCGAACAGTATCCTGACCAGTGTCACCCCGCAGCTCAAGACGGACAGGCACGGCGATGTGATCGTCGACCCTCAGACCATGGAGACTTCCATTGCCGGCGTTTTCGCCGGTGGCGATATCGTGGGGGGCGAAGGAACGGTCATCGAAGCGATGGGCATGGCGAAAAAGGCGGCAGGAGCGATCATCGAATACCTCCGCAAAAAATAACAACAAGGAGAACGGCATGAAAGAACGTATCGACGAGTTCATGAAACAGGTGGTGGCGCGCAACCCGAACGAGCCGGAGTTCCACCAGGCGGTGCGGGAGGTCGTTGAGTCCCTGACCCCGTATATCGAGAAGAATCCCAAGTACAAGGAAGCCAAGATCCTCGAGCGGATGGTAGAGCCGGAACGGGTGATCATGTTCCGCGTGCAGTGGACCGACGATAAAGGACAGATACAGGTCAACAGGGGCTATCGTATCCAGATGAACAGCGCGATCGGGCCGTACAAGGGGGGTATCCGCCTCCACCCGAGCGTCAACCTGAGCATCCTGAAGTTCCTCGCCTTCGAGCAGGTACTCAAGAACAGCCTTACCACGCTTCCTATGGGCGGCGCGAAAGGCGGTTCCGACTTTGACCCGAAGGGCAAGTCGGACAACGAGGTCATGAGGTTCTGCCAGGCGTTCATGAACGAGCTTTTCCGGCACATCGGGCCCGACACGGACGTTCCCGCCGGCGATATCGGCACGGGCGGCCGCGAGATAGGTTTCTTGTTCGGCCAGTACAAGAAGCTCCGGAACGAATTCACCGGCGTGTTGACCGGCAAAGGACTGCAGTGGGGCGGCAGCCTTATCCGTCCTGAAGCGACGGGATACGGCTGCGTCTATTTCGTGCAGGAAATGCTCAAGACCAGGGGCGAATCGCTCAAGGGGAAAGTGTGCGCGGTGTCCGGCTCGGGTAACGTCGCCCAGTATACCGTCGAAAAACTTATCCAGCTCGGGGCGAAAGTCGTCACGCTTTCCGACTCCGACGGGTTCATTTACGCAAAACAGGGCCTGGGCGAGAAGGAGCTGAACTGCGTGCTCGACCTGAAGAACGTGCGCCGCGGCCGCATCAAGGAATGCGCCAAGGAGTTCAAGTGCGAGTATTTCGACAAAAAGACTCCCTGGCAGCACGTGAAATGCGACATCGCGTTCCCTTCGGCCACCCAGAACGAGATCTCGGGTGAAGATGCCAAGGCGCTCGTGAAGAACGGGTGCATCGCCGTCGGTGAAGGCGCGAACATGCCTACCACGCCCGAGGGGATCGCCGTGTTCCAGAAGGCGAAGATACTGTATGCGCCCGGCAAGGCGTCGAATGCAGGCGGCGTCGCCACTTCCGGCCTCGAAATGAGCCAGAACAGCATGAG
>JBLMZF010000055.1:0-6764 GCA_050258655.1 Deltaproteobacteria bacterium
CCGGTGTATAAGGATTATCGCCGGGAGCTTAAAGCGATGCGTAAAAGCGGGGCGGTGCTCTCTTTTGAACAGTTCGCGCGTGTCCTGCGTATCAAGGGATTCGAGACGGGAAGCGAGGATCTCGCGCAGGACAAGGTCCTTGTACAGGTTCTGATCGACCGTCCCGAATACATCGGCTGCCTGTGCTGGAGCGAACGCAAGAGGGAGGCCGACGTCCGGATAAAGGAAGCCCTGCTGCGTTTCCACGACACGAAGAAGGCGCTGGACAACCTGCGCAAGTTCGACGAGTTCAAAGCGGTCGGTCACAGCGATTTCGCGCGGCTGGTCTTCGGGTACGCCCATTTCACGGCGGCATTAAGGGTCAAGACCGACGGCGGCGTCACGAAGGTCAATTTCAGGCAGGACGGCGACAGGGTGACCTGCACCGACGGTCTCTGCTGCAATGCCAAGTCTCCTGAAGGGTTCGCCCAGATAGAGGATGTGATAAAGGAATTGCGTCCGGCTGCTCAGACAGCCAGCGACTTTGTTCTGGCTTACTTCCCGGGCAAGGGCATGCGGGATTCTTCCCTGCTCGAACACAACATCATCCGTTGGCCCTGTCCCGCCCTCCAGACCGCCATCGATTATGCGCCGGAAAAGGGATTGACCATGTGCAGCCGCTGTTCCATCTATGACCGCGCCCGCGGGTTCTGCAGGGAGTATCCCAAAAAGGAATGCCTGTACAAGCTTTTCCAGAACGGGGAAGTGAAGCTGGCGTACCTGCTCAGGAAGACCGCGGTGCGTAAAGCGAAGATAGTCCCGGAAGGGGAGGGACAGCAGACGAAGACCGGCATACGGCTTACCGATTCTTCCTACGACTATCTGCTTGAAGCCAAGAGCCATGAGCTGCGCCTGCCCGGGGAGCGCAAAGACGACAGTTTCCTCCTCCTTTCTCCGCAGACCAGCCTGAAGACCCTCATCGGATCGCGCATCAACGACAGCAACATCTATTATTTCAGGAAACGGGGTTCACAGGACGGCGGGATGAGAGAAGAGATTGTGACCGCGGTCAAAGAGATAGGATGGGGATTCTTTGGGCCCTTTATGTTTAATCTGGCGCTGATCGTTTTCTCGAATTACTCCAATTGGAAGGGAATAATAGTTTTGGTGTTTTTCGGCCTCTATGGGCTGGCGCTCATGTATGCATCCCTGCTTGTGGCTAAAGAGAGCGGGAAATCCCGGTTCGAGGAAACCGCCGGTATCATTATCGGCTCAATCGCCACTCTGATCGTGACGGTTTTGATCATAATCCCCTCGGTGACGTATGATCTTGCACAGGCATCACTCTTCACCCAGTTTATTCTTACAATAATTCTTTTAGCCCTTTCTATCCTTTCTGTAGAAGGTCCCGTTATCGGCTTAGTGTCAGCGAAGCATATCGTCCGCCACAAACTTGATGGAGGCGCACGGTCAGAGACGGTCATGGAGCGCATCGACCGCGACCAGGCGTATTTCAACGGTCTGCGCGCGAAATACAAGGAAGCGATAGGGCTGGTCGAAGCGGCCCTCGGTGACAGGAGCGAGATGAGCTCAGGCGCGTGGTCGGCGGTAAAGCTGAAAGTGCTGGAAGGGGCCGCCAGGGAGTATGATCCTTCATCCATATCCGGCTTTATCACTCAACGGTTCATCCCGGCACTCAAAGAAAAGGAATTCGCGCATTTCTATTCCCTGGGATGCGAGATAGAGATCCCCCGCATCGCCGAACTTGAAAAGGAATATCCCGTTGATGCCGTGCACAAGACCTGGGTGTGGCTGTTCAACCAGAGGCAGGATTCCGACGGGCTGTTCGAGTTTGTCATCCCACCGTCGTTCTCTTACCTTACTCAGGCCGCGGCGATCGATTCGCTGATCGCCCTCGGCATGATCCCCGACGGCGACCCTGCGAAGAAAAGATGGTTCAGCCTGCATGTCAACTGCTCATACCCGCTCAAGGATGTCAGCGGCGCGCCCCAGAAGTCGATCGAGCGCCTTGCGCATTCGCTTGAGTTCGTGCAAATGTGTTGTTTCACCTCCATGGAACGGCTTTCAAGCCTCGATGACGAAGTCCTCGACTTCCTTTATTATTTCAAGGAGACCTCTTCACGGATGACCCGGAGGAAGCCGGCGTACGTCCACTGGAAGTTCAGTAACAACGGGTTGATCGAGTACCGCAGCGGCGACGTCTTTCTGCCTTCTCCCCGTTACAGGGAAATGTTTGCCTTCGTCCAGTTCTCGCATTACGGGCTCGTGCGCACGTGCTCCGCGGCCGCCGAGCCGGGCAGGATCAAGACCCGCTCCGAGATCGAGCTTTTATACCTTTTCTCCGAGTTCATGAAACGGCTGGATGGCTGGAGAGCTGAGAACGGCGGGATCTGCGGGCTGGCAGAGGGCAGTAAACGCGGGCTCGGCATGATGAGCGCTCAGGAACGCGCCGAGCTGGTGGATTTCTGTGCCCGAAACCCGGAGAGCCGGGAGAAGCTTTGCCTGGAGGCATCAAAGGCTGTCCGGCAGGGTGAGAAGATAATTTCTTCGCCGGACCTCTGTGCACCTTCAGAAGAAGACCTGGAACTGGTGAAAGCCTTCTACGCTGTCAAAAAGATCCGTGAGCTGCCCGTTCGGCAGAAGAAGCCCGTCGAGATACCCGCACCTGAAGAACCGGCGGAAAGAACGGTCGCAATACGTCCTGCTGCTGTCGTTGCCGCTGTCGCTGCTTTGACCCTTGCCGTCCAGCTGGTCGTCCTGCATTCCATCCCCGTGATACTCCTTTTCGGGGCTGCATTCCTCTCACTGTATCTCGTCGCGCGCCGTCTCGAGCCGTTGAGGCTGCGGTTCGGCTCAAAGAGCACCGACAAAGACGGAGGGATAGCTTATTTCCGGGTCGGCGCGGCCCCCGTTGCCATTCCCGGCGAAGTCACTCCGATCCCCGTCAAAAAAGTGGACGGGGCCTTGTTTGAGCAGGCGATGGAAAGGCTGAAGAAAAATTCACCCCGTCTGCATTTTGCCCTGTGCGGAGCCCGCATCGAAGGGGCCTACTGGTGCAGGTATATGCCTTTCGCGGCCGCTCTCGGTTGCCGCGACGGCCAGGCCGGTCTGCTCCTGGATGAACGGTTGGGGGGGACGGTCAGGGGTGAGGCGTTTGATTCGTTCATGGACGTGGCGATGGCGTATTTCGGTGCCCTTTTGACGGTACAGGCTGAGCCCTGGACCGCGGACCATGACCGGATGCTTGCCGCGGAACTCGCCGCAGAGCTCAGCTTCGGGGAAGTGCCGGAACCGGCGAAAGAAGCGCTTGCCGTTATAATGGCTCCTCTTGCAGCCAGCCGTGATCCGCACGATACCGGGGATTTCAGTCTCTTCACCCGTCGAATTTTCGGCCAGACCACGCGCGGTGATGACATCAGAAGGCTGAGGGTTTTTGCCAGCATAAAGGTCTTTGAACAGGGCTCCGCTCCATACGATTTCGTATGGCAGAAGTCAGTGGGCGCGTCATTCTCTCCCGAACAGATAGAGAAGGTCTGGTATGCGGTGAATGCGCAGGGGATCGTTCCCCGTTACGTCGAGGTCACCGGCTCCTGCTTCCAGGGCTCTCAGCCGGGCGGTTATTCCTGGAGCCACACGGGGAGGGTCGCTATCAGGCTGGTCGCCGAAGACCGCGAGCTGATACTCAATCCCGGTGATGACGGGATCGACGAAAGCTATCCGCCCATGGTCCTGCGGGAGGAGAACGTGTACCGTATCACGATCGCTCCCGACGGCGGTCTTTACAGGAAATCCGACGGCGGCAAGAAGGCCGATCTCGTCGTGCCGGAAGGGGTAAAGGCTGACCTCGAGAACGAGATCGCGGCCATCAGGGAAAAGATCAGGCAGAAAGAGTCCTGGACAAGCGAGACCTTTATCATCCTGGTCGCCGGAAAGTCCTGCTCGGGAAAGACCTCGGTGGTCGCCGATGTCCTGGCCGAACGCTTCCAGGCGAAGATGGTCAACCTCGACAACTATTACCGCGGCCTCACCTTCATGCGCGAGCACGGGTACGACAATTTCGATATTCCGCAGGTGTTCGATTTCGACCTGCTCAGGAAGCATATGGTGCTGTTTCAGCGGGGGCAGGCGGTCGATATGCCGAAATACTCGTTCAAGACCGGCGAGCGCGAGGGGTACGAGCGGTTCGAGCCGTCGAAGGTCCTCATCCTGGAAGGCATCTTCGCCCTGCGAGAAGAGATCGCCTGCTTCGGCGACCATAATATCTTTGTCGATGTGGGCCGCCATGGGCAGATGATCCGCCGGTTCAACCGCGACGTGGTTTCCGGAAGAACGGGGCAGGGCTTCAGGCAGGTGCTCGCGCAGATGCTCACGCAGGTCATCCCCGCGGAGAAGGAATATCTCGAGCCGACGATGCACAACGCGGACACGGTGATCATGAGCGATTACGACCCGCAGGAGGAGGCGCGCAAGCTGCAGAATTTCGAGTGCAGCGCCAAGGCGTGCGTTGAGGACCTCGCGCCCTTTGAAGCGGCGCTGGCGGTGATGGGCGCTAAACCCCGCGACACCGTCATCCAGAAAGACATCTATTACACCCCGATGGGCAGGGACCTTGCCTCTTCGGGAGAGATATTGAGGATAAGGGACGAGCACGGCAGGTTCTCGATGACCTACAAGGGTCCGCTGATGACCTCGGAGCTCTCTCTGCGGCCGGTAGTCAAGGTGCCGTTCGAGAAGGAGTGGCTGCCTTTCATGGAGAAGGATTATGTCGTTCTCCTGCCTATAGTCAAAAAGCGCTCCAGCTTCGAGCTCGGGGACCTGGTCATCCATCTGGACGATGTCGAGGGGCTTGGGAAGTTCGTCGAGGCGGTGGGACATTCCGCCGACTGTGAGGTGAGGGTCGCCAAGCTGCTGGTATCGATCGGTGTTCCCCGCGGCCATATCATCTCGGAAAGCTACTTTGAGCTCATGGCCGCAAAAGACGGCGGGGAAAGAGATTCAAAGGAAAAAAGTCCTTTCCATGTCAACCATCAGCCGGCACGGGCGGACGGCGGTGAGCATCGCGGGATAAAGGTTTCCCTCGGGAACCTGTTCTTCAGGGGGGATGAAAAGCTTTCGATATTCCCGTCGAGCTCTCCTTACGCCGGAAGGATCCTGGTGGACAGGCAGGCCTACGCGGAGATGACCTCGCGCGAGCGGCATTTTCGCATCTTCACCGATTGCGAGACGTTCATCAAGGAGACCGGCCGCGTAAAGACGTACGATGTCATGGTCGTTTTCAAGAAAAGCAGGAGCACGCTGTGCGTGAGCCTGACCCAGCTGAACTGGATCGAAAGCAGCAGATGTCCTCTTGAGATCCATTATGACGGGGAGAGGAAGAGTTTCTACCTGGCGGGAGGGGTTTCGGGCTGCGCGCTGCAGGACGGGGGTAACGTCCTTTCTGAGATGAAGGGGCTTAGAGACGAGGAAATATCCCGTTATTCCCGCTATCTCGCGAGGGTGAGAGGTGACTTGGCGCGGGTCAGGCAGGAGTATCCCGGCGCCCATAAACGGGCGGTCGCGCTCAAGACCGCCTGGCTGGGAAAGCTTGGTAAAGAGGCGGGAGATGACCGGAGGATCGCGTTTGTCAAAGAACACGGTACGCGCCGTGTCGCGGAACTTATCGTGGAATTGGAAAGGGTCAGGGGTATCGGGAAGTCCATCAGCGGGCGCGGCCCGCCGAACACCAAACCTGTCCCGTTCGAGCTTCTTTCCCTGTCTGAACGCAGGCGCCTTATCGACGGCCTGATCTCTTGCGGCGGGTTCGCCGGAAAAGCGGTGTGGTTCGGTGATTCCATCGACCCCCTCGAATATATCCGTTCCGAAGTATCCTCCCGGCTTTGTTCGATGTCCCCTGTTCCCCCGGATGAACTGATGGTTCTGCGTCTGGCCGTGATGGTCGTCGCCGAAGGCAGGGCCGGGGCTTCTGCTGACATGCGCGCGTTCGTTAAGGAGAGCGTGGAGGCGCAAGCCCGCAGGTCGTTCGCCCCGCTGGCGAAGTCTGCCGCCGCGTATCTTTCCATCGAACAGATCAATGAGCTTCTTGCGATGGACACGCCTTCGCTGCGTCTCTCGACGTTCCTTGAGTTCGCGCCCGTCTTCAGGACCGATGTCGCCTATGATATCGCCAGGGCGCTTGATGCGGCCAGGGCGGGGAGGGCTGCGCGTGTGCTGTCCCTCAAGAGGGATAGCGCCGGGCGGCTGGAATTCACCGGTTTCCAGATCAGGGATATGGCCGTGCATCCGGAAGCCGATAAAGTCATCGAGCTGGTGACGAAGACGTTCGCCGGTATCGTGGACGACGAGGGCAAGGGGCCTTCGGCCCGCCAGCGCCTCGACCTGGCTTTTTGCGCCGACCCGATGAAGGGCATGCATACCGCCCTGCAATTGCGGTCGCTTGTCAGGATGGGAAAGAAGATCTTCAGCTGGCGCCAGTCCGTGGACCTTGCGCTGTGCGCGTACCGGCCGCTTAAGGAGACGCTGTCCATGGTCAGGCGACGCATGGAAAACGGATATTCGCCCGCGGTCGCGGTTTTCATCTGCGTCAAGGAGCATCCCGGACAGGCCGAAGAGCAGCTTTTGAAGATATGCGCCATAAGGGAGGCAGGACAGCCCGTTTTTACCCCTTCGATGGCGGCGGAAGTGCTTGATACCCGTGACGCGCCGTTCGTCACGGAACTTACGCTTTCTTACGTGCGCGATGGTTTCCCGCCCAGGCAGGCGCTGGA
>JBLMZF010000056.1:0-6958 GCA_050258655.1 Deltaproteobacteria bacterium
CCCGCTCCGGCCAGACTTATCGCAAAAGTGGAGAACCGGGAAGGCATCCACAATCTCAGGGATATCATGGATGCCTGCGACGGCATCATGATCGCCCGCGGTGACCTGGGAGTCTCTTTGCCCGTGTACGAGGTCCCGCTGATCCAGAAAGAGATCATCCGTAAATGTAAAAGGGCAGGGAAGTTCTCGGTCACCGCGACCCAGATGCTGGAAAGCATGACCGAGAACAAGCGGCCGACCAGGGCTGAGGTCAGCGACGTCGCCAACGCGATCATCGACGGCTCGGATTACCTGATGCTCTCGGCCGAGACCGCTGTGGGAGCGTATCCCGTGGAAGCGGTGCGGACGATGAACCAGATCATCGAGTTCACCGAGGGCTATCTAAAATCGGCCAGGGCGATACGGGAGGCGCTGGCATGATAAACAGGGGTGTCGCCACATTCACGCTCGATACCGGCAAGTGCCCGCGGTGGCTTTACGAGCGCATGGTGCGGCTGGGGCGGGAGATGACCACGATTATCATCGACGAATACGGCCCCGACGAGTTCATACGCCGCATCGCCGATCCGGTATGGTTCCAGTCGCTGGGCACGGTCCTGGCGTTCGACTGGAACGCTTCGGGCCTGACGACCATCCTGACCGCCGCGCTCAAGGAATCGATCCGCGGCAGGGAAAAGTCACTCGGGGTCTTCATCTGCGGCGGCAAGGGCAAGACCTCGCGCAAGACGCCCGATGAGATCAAGGACTGGGGAGGGATCCTCAGTCTTCCTGCGCCTCATGTGGACAATCTCGTCTACAATTCGAGAATGGCCGCGAAGGTCGACAGCGCCCTGGTACAGGACGGCTTCCAGATCTACCACCACAGTTTTTTCTTCTCGAAGAACGGGGGTTGGGCTGTTGTCCAGCAGGGGATGAACACGCAGAACGCAACCGCCCGGAGGTATCACTGGCATTCGGAGAGGATCACCGACCTGGTCTGCGAGCCGCACTCCGGCATCATCAGCCAGGTCCGGGTCCCGTCGCTGGACCTGACCGCCAAAAAGAGCGGGGAAACGCGCAAGATCAGCACCGAGCTGGCTCAGGGGACCTATAAGGGCCTAATGAAGGACATCGAGCTGATCAGGAAGCATTCCTCGCCGCTGTCGCAGATGGCGTCGTTCAGGGAGAACGGCGGCACGGTCACGCTCGCCAGGCTGGCGGACACGGAATTCCATTCGCATCCGGTGATGGGTGAGGATTTCTCGAAGAGCAAGTACCTGGAGAAGGTGCTCCTGAAGGTCTGCGACGTAAAACCCGGCAGCTACGAACAATTGCTGTCGATAGAGGGGGTTGGACCAAAGACGATGAGGGCGCTGAGCCTCGTCTCCGAGGTCATCTATGGCGCGGCCCCTTCGTACGAGGACCCGGCGCGGTACTCGTTCGCCCACGGCGGCAAGGACGCCACGCCCTACCCGGTCGATACGAAGACGTATGACACTTCGATAGATTTCTTCCGCAAGGTGGTCCAGAAATCGCGGATATCGTTCACGGAAAAGAGCAAGATACTGGCGAGGTTGCGGCAATGAAACAGCGTATATTCTATCACCATACTGACAGCGGGGGCGTGGTATACTACGCCACGTACCTGGCGTTTCTCGAGGAAGCGCGCACCCTCTGGATGGAGGAGCGCGGCGTCAGCGTCAAGGATATGATGGCGCAGGGCACGTTCTTCGTGGTCGCCAGGCAGGAGATGGATTACATGGCGCCCGCGTTCTACGGCGACACCGTCGAAGTGACGACGGCGCTCGGCGAGGTATCGCGCGTCCGCGTGGAACTCTCGCACGAGCTTTTCAACCAGGACAAAAAGCTCCTGGGGAGGGCGAAGACGACGTTCGCTTTGATCAGTTCCGATTTCAAGCTGAAGTCCATCCCTCCGGAGATGAAAGAGAGGCTGACGCGTGCTTAACCGCGAGGAGATAATCACCCTGGTACGGAAAAAGGGGCTGGTCCGCGATTTCTTCGACCTGCTTACGCAGGTGACGCCTAACGGGTTCGATCTGACCGTCGGGAAGATCGCGGCTTTCGGAGGCGCGGGAAGCCTCGACTTCTCGAACAAGGAAAGGGTCCTGCCCGCCGTCAAAGAGCTCGTGCCCAGGAAGAAGAACCGGCGCGACCCGCACGGATGGTGGACGCTCAAACCCGGAGCGTACAGGATCACCACCAACGAGACCGTGAACCTGCCGAAAGATCTTATCGCCATCGCCTTCCCGCGCAGTTCCCTGCTGAGGATGGGCGCTTTCACCCAGACGGGCGTATGGGATGCCGGTTTCACCGGGAAGAGCGAGTTCATACTGCAGGTAAGCAATCCCAGGGGCATGCGCATAAAACAGAATGCGCGGGTCGTTCAGCTGATCTTCACACGGATAAACGAGACGCGCATGGGGTACAACGGGGTATACCAGCAAACGGTATGAGCGGAGTGAAAATCCTGAAAGAGTTCGTTGTGGGTCTTATGTTCCTCCTGGGGGCGCTGGTGCTGCTCGGGCTGGGGATCATCCTTTTCCCTCTGCTGCTGCTGATGGGATTCCTGCTCAGGTTCATCGTCGTCCTCCTGGTGATCATTCTGGCCATATGGCTCCTCGGGAAGCTGGTACTGTTCCTGTGGAGAAGGATAATAGAATGAGGAAAGCCTTTTGTGCAGCGTCCTTCGCGGTCTTCGTGCTGTTTCCCTTTGTGTCCCAAGCGGATATACTCCTGTTAAAAAACGGTAATTCCATCAGGGGGATCATCAAGGAAGAGTCCCCGGAGAGCGTCACTCTTGAGATCGACATCGGCACGGTCAAGTTCAGCCGCCGGGAGATAGAAAAGGTCGAGCGTTCGACCTCTCCCTCTGAAGCCGCCCTTCTGCGTGACCAGTGGGAAAGGGACCGCAAGCAGGAAGCGGATCAGCGCAGGGTCCAGATAAAGATAGAGCAGAACAAGCGACGCGAGCAGGAGGAGTTCGGACCCAAATCCGAGAAGGTGGCGGTCGATGACCAGACCGGCCATATCATCGTCAACGCGCTGCTCAACGGCAAGGTATCCTGCAAGCTCATCGTTGACACCGGCGCGTCGATGGTCGTCCTCTCCAGGAAGATCGGTGACAAGCTCGAGGAGGCCGGGGTAAAGCCCCGGGACGGAAAGATCAAGCAGGTCGACCTGACCCTGGGCGACGGCAGGAAGGTGAAGGCCGATTTCGTCGTGCTCGACAACGTGATGGTGCAGAGCTCCTCAGCCGAGAGCATCGAGGCGGCGATCCTTCCCGATGAAGGCACCACTCCGGGCTATGACGGAGTCCTCGGCATGTCCTTCCTGAGCAGGTTCGAGTTCAGTTTCAACCAGAAAGAGGGGAGACTGACCCTCGAGAAGCTAAAGTAGGCCGCCCGTGAAGTCCTTCCGCAAAGAGCTCTGGTTCAGCACGAAACAAAGACAGGAGCTGATCAATATCACGCCCGAAGTGGAAAAGGCGCTCTCTGAAAGCGGCATCCGCGAGGGGCTGTGCCTGGTCAACGCGATGCACATCACTGCCAGCGTCTTCATAAACGACGACGAACCCGGCCTGCACGCGGATTTCCTGAAATGGCTGGAGAACCTGGCGCCGTACAGCAAGGGCGGGTACGCGCACAACCTGGGCGGCGAGGACAACGGCGACGCCCACCTCAAGCGGACCGTGATGGGACGGGAAGTGGTCGTTGCGGTGACCGGGGGAAAGCTGGATTTCGGCCCGTGGGAGCAGATATTCTACGGTGAGTTCGACGGCAGGCGCCGCAAGCGCGTGCTGATAAAGATGATCGGGGAATAGATGGAAAGTCTAACGGTAAAAGGGACCACGGTCAGGCTCGTCAAAGGCGATATCACCACGCTCTCCGTCGACGCGATCGTCAACGCCGCCAACAACCGCCTCGAGATGGGCGGAGGGGTGGCGGGTGCGATCTGCCGCAAGGGCGGCAGGGCGATCGAGGAAGAGGCGATGAGGAAGGGGCCGATCGAGATTGGGGCTTCGGTCGCTACCGGCGCCTGCGCCCTTCCTGCCAGATATGTCATCCATGCCGCCACTATGGGCATGGATTTCAAGACCGATGAAGCGAAGATCCGCGATGCCTGCCGCAGCGCGCTGGCCGTCGCCGAAGAGCTTAAGGTAAAGTCTGTGGCCCTGCCCGCTTTGGGCTGCGGCGTGGGCGGCTTCCCGGTCAAGGCCTGCGCGAAGATCATGTCGCAGGAGGTTTTCCGCCGGGTGTATCATACCGGCACGGGTCTTAACGAGATCATCTTCTGCCTGTACGGCCAGGAGGCCTACGATGCCTTCCGTCAGTACGCCCTCGGCTACCTCGATTATATCGCCAACAAGCTCAAATCTCCTTTCCTGACCGTCGACGCGATCATCGCGGTCGACGGAGGCGTGGTGATCATCGAGCGCAGCAACCCGCCGTTCGGATGGGCGCTGCCCGGCGGGTTCGTCGATTACGGTGAAAGCCTGGAGGAAGCGGTCACGAGGGAGGCGAAGGAGGAGACCGGACTGGATATCACCGATGTCCGGCAGATGCATACCTTTTCCGCCCCGAGCCGCGATCCCCGGTTCCATACCGTGACGACGGTCTTCACCGCAAAAGCCAAAGGCCAGCCCACGGCCGGTGATGACGCAGCCGCTATCAGGGTCATCTCCGAAAAGGAGATAGATAAGATAGAGTTCGCCTTCGATCACCGGCAGGTCCTCAAGGATTATTTCTCCCATAAGTACCCTTCCTGATTTATCTTGCATTTAGAGGTCCCTGTTATACAATAAAGCAAAAATTAGGCACACCCGGACGAATATGAGTGGTCCGGTGTGAGTCCCTACTCTAGGAGGCCCCCTCATGATAGAGAAGGAAAGAACCCGCGGTGGTTCATCCCCGGCATGGGATGACAGTTCTTCTGCTCAGGCCTGGGAACACCGCGCCGCCGATTTCATCATCGGTTTTCTGCCCCTCATCATCATCCTGATCTTCGTCTCCACATTCCTCATCTACATCAAGCCCAACGAATACGGCATCAGGCAGGTCAACATAGGCGCCAACCCCGGCGTCCAGCCGAAGGTCTATGAGACCGGCCTGCACCTGATCATGCCGTTCGGGTTCCAGGTGATGCACCGGTTCCCGCGCGACCTGCAGGTCTTTGAGCTCACCAACTACAGCGAGTCGTCCTCACGGGTCGCCCGCAAAGAAAAGGCGGCGCATATCCAGACCTCCGACGGTTTCTTCGTCGACGTCGACGTCAGCATCCTGTACAGGATAGTCGACCCGTACAAGGTCATCACTACCCTTGGCCCCGGGAGGCTCTTCGAGGACAACGGCCTCATCCCCAAGGCCGAGCCGAAGCTCAAGGAAGCGCTCGGCGAGATGACCACCGAGGAATTCTACAACAGCCCGCTCAGGGCAAAGAAAGCTCTGCTTGCCCAGCAGCTCCTGAACCAGGAGCTCAATCCCAAGGGTATAGAGGTCGAACAGGTGCTGGTCAGATATTTCGTCTACAGCGATGAACTGCAGCGCAACATCGAGGAGAAGAAGCTCAAGGACCAGATGGTCTTCACCAACCAGTCGAAGGCCAGGGCCGCGACCGAAGAGGCGCTGGTCAAGAAGGCGCGGCAGGAAGGCGAGGCCAACGTGCGCGTCAAGCTCGAGGAGGGCAAGGCGTACGTGATGAAGAAGAACGCGGAGAAGGACCTCTACGCCAGGACCAAGCGGGCGGAGGCCGATCTCATGGTAAACCTGGCTGAGGCGAAGAAGACGGAACTCGCCAACCAGGCGTACCAGCAGAGGGGCGCGGACAAGCTGGTCGGGCTGAAGATGGCGGACGTGTATAAAGGGCTGGACGTGATCATACTCCCGTCGGGAGGGGACAAGGGGATCAACCCGCTTGACCTTGACAGCACCCTGGGAGTCTTCGGGGTCAACCAGAAGGAGTAAACGATGATATCCAAGGTGATGAGAATCATGACCGTTCCCCTGGTGATCCTGTTCGTCTTCTGCATGCTCTTCGTCGCCCACAGGACGAACTCGACCGAGGTCGGCATCAGGGTCATCAAATGGTCGCCTTTCGCCAAGAAAGGCCTCCATCCGCACGTGTACGCCCCCGGCGCGGTCTACTTCTTCGCGCCGTTCATCAACGACTGGTACACCTTCGACACCAAGCTCCAGAACATGGAGATGACGCAGGATTACCGCAACGCCCGCATGGGCAAGGATGACCTGGTCTTCAAGACCATCGACGGCAACGATATAGCCCTGGATGTTATCATCGCCTACAGGCTCGATCCTGCCCGTGCGCCGGAACTGCTGAGGCGCGTCGGGAGGAACAACCACGATATAGAGGAAAAACTGGTCAGGCCGATCGGCCGCAACGTCACCAGGGAACTCTTCGGCGAGCTCAAGACCGAGGATTTCTACGTCGCCGAGAAGCGCACGCTGGCGGCGGAGACAGTGCGCAAGACGCTCAACGAGGTGCTTAACCCCTACGGCATCATCGTCGAGAGCGTGCTGCCCAAGGATTACCGTTTCAACGTCGCCTATCAGCGGGCCATCGAGGAGAAGAAGGTCGCGGACCAGAGCGCCGAGCGTTTCAAATCCGAGACCAAGGCCACCATCGAGGAATACCTGCAGAAACTCCAGCAGGCGCAGGGCGAGGTCAACAAGATGGTCGCGGACATAGACGGAGAGTACGCCAAGGCCAAGATCAATGCCGACGCCTATTACGAACAGCAGACGATGTACGCGAAGGCCATCGAGGCGGAAGGCGTCGCGCAGGCCAAGGGTATCGAGAAGATGGTCGAGGCGCTCAACTCGTCGGGCGGCAAGACCATGATCAAGCTGCGCATCGCCGAGGCGCTGCAGGGCAAGAAGATCTATCTGCTGCCTATAGGCTCCGGGGGCGGGCTGGACCTTAAGACCACCAACGTCAACGAGCT
>JBLMZF010000057.1:0-19011 GCA_050258655.1 Deltaproteobacteria bacterium
TTCGGCATCCTGTTCGTCCAAATGGGTAACCAGGAGGATTATCGGATGCTGGCGGAAAAAGCCGGAGTCCCTGAGGTCCGCGAAAGTGTAGAGAAGTTCATGCAGGGGAGGCTTGGCACCCTGGTACCCTTGTTCGAGCTGCTCGGTCTTGAGGATACCGAGGCGTTAAGGCAGGAGGTTATCCTATTTGACGTCAACGGGTTAAGGAGATACGAGATCTATCTGCATTCGACCGCCGTGCACGAGGTGACCGAGTTCCTGGTCAGCCAGGCCGGGGGGACAAATCATTATTTTCATGCCGCTTTCAGCCATGAGAATCCCTTTGTCCTCGAGCAGGAATTCAATTTTGCCTGCAGGCAGGGGGTGAAGGCTGCGGCTGATCTCCTGAGGGCGCGGGGGACCGAGCTTAACCTGAGCATCTACGATACCCCGGATGACATAATGGAAGATTTCAAGGCCTGCGTCTGGGAATACATCGCAAGCCGGCAGCCGGAAGCCCTGAAAGACGGCGGTGATTGGATAAAAGTGCGGTTCGATAAGATCCGCCGACGGGAATTGAAGCCTTATCTGCCCCGTCTGCCTGCCGCACCGAGGAAGATCAGAAAGGTCCGCGGGTATCGCGAGAAGCTCCGGTGCGTCTGTTTTGGGGGCAGACAGCCGGCCTTGAAAGTGAAACTCTCTGATCCCACCACCGAGAACAGGGAGCTGGATTCTCTCCTGCAGGGAATGTCTTTGGATTGTAATCTTACCCAACAGACCGCCATAAATACCTCTTCAGTTACCGCCGTCAGCGCCTGCATCTGACGGAGAAAATCTTATATAAAGTTTTGTTAAATTTTTGTCAAAGTTTTTCTTGACATTAAAGTCTCTGGAATGTATACTCCTAATAAATATAAATAGTTTAGCAAAGTTTTGTATTTCGATACCAAGCCACGGATCCGAAAATACGAAAAGTATTTTCCACCGTGGCTTTTTTATTCATGGGAGCCGGAATGGGAAAAACCACACTGCGCGCGGTCCTGATCCTCTCGGTGATCCTTCTCGCCTGTTGCCCCGTTTTTTCACAGCCCATCCAGAACCTTTCCCTGCCCCAGAACGTAGGCGTGGTCAAAGAGACCTACACCGGCGAAAAGCAGTCCACTCCCTTCATCGTCCAGATCCAGGACGCCCACTGTAATTACGAGGCCCAGAAGAACCTGGCCAGGATACTCGAGTACCTGGTAAAGCAGGACGGCCTCAAGCTGATCATGGTCGAGGGCGGCAGCGGGGATGTAAGCCTTTCTTTCCTGCGTAAGTTCTCGGACAAAAAGACCCGCGAGGCGGTGGCCGAGAAGTACCTGAAGCTCGGTGAGATCTCCGGTGAGGAGTACCTGGACATCGTCTCCGATTACGACATCCAGCTGTTCGGCATAGAGGACCAGGAGCTCTATGATTCCAACCTCAACGCTTTCCTCGAGCTCCAGAACTGCCGCGACCAGGGGCTGGCCGACCTCCAGCAGCTCAGGCAGGTGGTCTCGGCGCTTGAGCCGGGCATGTATACGCCTGCGATGCAGGAATTCCGCGCCAAAAAGGGCGATTACGAGAACAAGAAGATCACGCTGGCCGAATACTGCACCTATCTGAAGAACAAGGCCAACGTCCAGAGCGAGGAAGAGTTCCCCAACCTCGTTCCTTTCTGCCAGACCTCTGAGACGGAGAAGGGACTCGATTTCAAGGAGGCAGAGGCCCAGCGCAACCAGTTCATCAAGGACCTTGCCCAGAAGCTCCAGGACAGGGAGGTTAAGGCGCTGGTCGAGAAGACCCGCCAGTTCAAGGAGGGCGGTATCGAGCCCAGGGACTATTACAGGTTCCTGGAGGCGCTGGCAGAGCGCAAGAGCTTC
Source organism: Deltaproteobacteria bacterium (assembly GCA_050258655.1). Classification (GTDB taxonomy): domain Bacteria; phylum Omnitrophota; class Gorgyraeia; order Gygaellales; family Profunditerraquicolaceae; genus JBLMZF01. The sequence goes on from JBLMZF010000057.1 coordinate 1,881, forward strand.
CCCCTCAAGCAGTCCTACCCCCAGCTTTCTTCCTATATAACTTACATCAAATCCAGCAGGCAGGTGAACGCCCAGGAACTGCTCAAGGAGATACAGCTTCTTGAGGACCTGGTCAAGAAGGACATGCTGGTATCTGAGGACGACCGCCAGCTTGACGAGATATCCACTTCCATCGATCTTTTTGAGAAGTTCCTCAAACTCGATATGACCCCGGAAGAATACGCCCTTTTCAAGGCGCGCGGCGAAGCGAACAAGACCTCCCGCTGGATCGGGTTCCTGGCCGACAACTGCCGCACGTACGGCGTCAACCTCCAGCCGTCCGCCTCGCCCTCAATAGACGACAATTTCAGCAAGCTCGAGAATTTCTACGCCCTCGGCGTTGAGCGTGAGAAGGCGTTCATGACCAATATCAACGACAGGATAAGCAAGGACCAGCCTCAGGTCGCCGTCATCATCACCGGCGGGTTCCATACCACCGGCCTGAGCAGGCTCCTGAAGCAGAACGGCTATTCGTACGCGATCGTGACTCCGGCTGTCACGCAGACCGCCGATCCTGAAATATATTTTTCCGTCCTCAGGGGAGAGAAAGCGGAAACCGACGATTATGAAGCAGCAGACACGGACTGACACCTACGGGAGACCTTCTATGAGAGTTAACTGGATCCTTTCCACGGTTTTTATCGCAGCGCTTTCCTTTGTTTCTTCCGCTTTTGCCGCTTCCGACCACCTTAGACCTCAATCCACCAAAGATACACTCATTCAAAAGAACATCGAGCGCAGCCTCAAGGACGGTGGCGTCATCCCCGTTATCAGACGCGTGGGTATCCTCACGGGCGGCGGTCCGGCTTCCGGTCACAACGAGGTCATCTATAACGTGGTCCTCGAAGGCATGCTCAACGGCATCGAGGTCATTCCTATATATGAGGGGTGGAACGGCCTGATGGATGATAAGTTGGTTACAAAATCGCTCGCGCATGGAGCGCTTACCCTTGAGGAAGTCAGGCCGCACAGGCGCAAGGGAGGTACCTTCCTGAAGACCAGCAGAGCGAATCCTTATGAGAAGAAGAACGTAGAGAATAAGGTGCCGGAGAAGATCGCCGGGAACATCAAGAAGCTCGGCCTGGACTGCCTGATCACCTGCGGCGGGGACGATACTAACGGTGCCGCCCAGAAGCTGCAGAAACAGTTCTCCGGACTGCGCGTCCGCGGCATGCCCAAGACAATGGACAACGACATGGCGCTTCCTAACGGCGCCTGGACCTACGGTTTCGATTCCTACGTGCAGGCGGTGACCAAGGCGGTCTTTGCGGCGAAGAACGACGCATTTTCGACCAACCGCGCCATGGTCGTTGAAGTCTTCGGCAGGAAAGCAGGTTTCACCGCGGCTGCGATCGGCGCCAATGTCGGGGCAGCGCTGACCCTCATTCCCGAACAGGGCGAGATCGACCTGGCCGAGGTCGTCCGGCTGATAAAGGCGTATAAGCAGGCGCACGGTTACGCAGTGGTCATGGTTTCGGAGGGCATCTCTATTCCCTATATAAAGGAAGAGGACCGGGAAAAGGTCAAGAACGGTGAAAAGACGTTCGCGAACGAGAAAGCGAAGGCGATTGCGGAAAGCAATACTCTAATCCTGGACAGGCTCTTCGCCAAGAAAAAGAAGCTCAGGGAAGCCTTCCTGGAGGTGAAGGATACCGATCCTCACGGCAACCCGAAGCTGGAAGACGCAGGCCCGATCATCGCCGCCATGCTTAAATTGGAAGGCGTCGAGATCAGCAAGACCGAAGCCACCTACCTTTTCCGTTCCTGGGACACCTCGGATTACGATATGCAGCTTTGCGCCACGCTGGGCAAGGGTGTCATCAATGATCTTATCGCTGACCCCGATACCAACAAGCTCCATTACGCCGATGACGAACAGTTCGGTAGCCTGGCCCCGTTCCCGGAAAAGGTGGGAGGCAGGGTTTTCGATTACCTCGGCGCCGACAACGAGCAGTACATGATGGGCAACCTGGCGAGGGTGGAATTCGCCATGGCGGATGGGGGCACTTCCCGTGCATTGGCCAGAGCCCGCTTACAGCCCAAGCCCGATTACCTTAAGATGATGCACGATGAGTACCTGAAAGAACAGGACAATATCGGTCTTTTCGACAATACGGGCAAGACCAAATTCAATGCGCCGAACAAGGACGGCCTTGCCGGGGCACATAAGAAATTCAACAAGTATGGCATCGAGATCAAGTTCCGCGGAGTGACCGTCATCGCCAATCCTCCTGAAGGCCTCTATCCTCTTTTCCGCCAGTTAAGGGAGCATCTTATCGACTGGCAGGACAGGAACGGTAAGTTCATCATAGCGCCGGTAGCCGAGGGTTCGGAGCATATCACGCTTTATGACCTTTTGAGCGAAGCAGACATGACGGGGAAATTCGGCCAGCTCAATGCGCAGACCGTCAAAGAGATCAATGCCTTGATGGCGGCGAGAAATATGAGCAAGGAAGACGCCACTTACCTGGTCCTTGCGCAAAAAGTGAACGAGGCGCTGGCTCCTTTTGCCAATCGCCGGCCGCCGGTCTTCAAGCCCCGTCAGATCGCGGCGTTCGTTCCCGCTAATCCCAGCGTCATAGTCCTTAATATGGAACCCGCGGATGCGCAGAGCCTGGCTGACGTGTACGACATGCAGGAAGCGATCTATAACAAGACAGGCATTCTCAATTTCTTCGATTATAAGGCGCACGTTACCCTCGGGTATTGGGTAGGCGGGACCACGGAGAAGGAACTGGCGGATTTCACGAAGGAGCTTGAGGCCCTTAACCAGATCATCAAGTCGGCGGCATCCCTGCCTCAGAACGAGTTCGTGATGGGACCGATGGAGCTGTGTTATTTCTCCGGGATGGACAGGTTCGCGCCGATAGCAAAGTACAACTGGAACGGGCAGGGGAACACGTCTTACACGGCTTCAGCCATCGAAACGGCTCTTTCGAACATTCAAAAGGCCGAAGACGCGAGAGTGGACCTGTTTGAGAAAGAGTGGCGGCAGTTCTGCGCGAATCTGCCTAAGACTGCAAGCCAGAAAGACCTTGATGACCTGCGTACGCTTTACCTGAAGAAACAGGTCAAGATCGGCCTTCCTTTCCTTAAGAACGCCGACATGAAAGAGACGATCGAAAAAGCCCGTAAGAAATTCGATAAGAACGGCATCGAACAGTTGCTCGCGGGCGTTACGGTCATTGCCAATCCGCCCCAGAATGAATATCCTCTTTTCCGCGCTGTTCGCCAGGAGTTGGAAAACTGGCAGAAGCTCAATAATCTGGAAGTGCTCGCTCTAGTGGCCGCGGGATCGGAACATATCACCGTCTGCGACCTTGCTGCAGGAGACAATTACCAGGATAAATTCAAGAAGCTGCCTCAGCCTTTGAAAGACAGGGTGAAGTCGTTCGTCCGCTCCGGCATGCCCCTTGAAGCTGCTACGTATCGGGTCATTTCCGAAAAAGTGGCTGAGATACTGGCGAGATACGAAAATAACTTCCCGAAATTCGTCCCGCTGCAGATAGCGGCCATGTCAGCCAACCACCCCCGCAATATTGTCATCAACATGCAGCCGGCCTCGCCTCAGGACCTCGAACTGCTGGTCAGGATACAGAACGATATAGCCAGCGAGACCAATATCGATAATGATACTTTTCGCGCCCACGTAAGCCTTGGATACTGGATAAATGAGCTTACCGACGTGCAGTTCGAAGCGTTCAAGAAAGAACTTATAAAGATAAACGGGGTATTCGTCGGTGGTGCGATAAAGAATAATAATGATCTTTTCGTCATGGACAGCATCCAGCTTTCCTATTTTGCCGGTATGAACAATTACGCGTTCCTTTCAGGTACCGGTAAACTGGCTGTCAGTCCCGCAGCGATACCTGGCGTGATCAAGAAAGTGTCTGTTGCCGAGAACTGGAGAGTGGTCAGAAATCTCGACGGCGGCGAGTCGGCCCTGATGCCGATCAGCGCGGATTTTAAGGCCGCTTTTGCCAAGTCTGCCGGTCCGGCGGCGATCGTTATCGGCGCCAACGTCATCATGGACAACGCGGCTACCATCACAGCCATCGCCGAGATCAAGAAGGCCCGGCCTGACCTGGTCGTCGCTGTGTGGGCGCAGGGCAAGACCGACGCGTTCAAGGTCCTGAGTCAGACGCTCGACCTGAGCCCTTATGTCGATATCCTCGGCTCGGATGGTCTTGAGCCGGTCCTTGTCTCGATCAACGGCAGGAACATAACTTTCAACAATATCGTTCTGGTCAATTCCGTCAAGGACGTCGAGGCGCTCAAGGCTGAGTATGGCCGCGCAAAGATCGGCAAGATCATGCGTGAGCAGGGGCTCAGGACGATCACGCTGGAGACACCTTCCGCCGACGGAAGGTCGGGTAACGTGATGCCGCTGGTCATCGCAGCGGCCGCGGCTTCGTCTGTCCAGGGCCAGGTCGACACGGCATTCAACACGATGAAGGAAGATCTTCTCGCGAAAGGGAAGATCGACGCAAAGACAAGCAACTCCCTTAGGGACATGCAGAGGGACGTAATCGCTATTCCGCTTGTGAAGCTCAGCGATGAGGCAGCTAACCTGCAGGCTGGCTACACGGCGACCATGAATAGATTATAAAGGATAAAAGGCATCATGCATTCAAACAAAGGAGAAGGGAACATGAGTATGTTCAGTGAATGGATCAGGAAGCTGGTATCAATCGTGATGATCAGCAGTTTTATCGCGACGAGCGGTCCTGTGGGCGCCTTCGCGATGACCATGCGCCCGGACCACCTGCGCGCGCGGTCTGCGAAGCAGTCGGACGTCTCCGACAAGGTCCTCAAGGACCTGAGCCAGAAGGACGGCGGAGCCGCCGATCTTCCTTCGGATGCCGCGAAGCTCAATTTTACCGACGAGAAGTCGGTCCTGGCTGCCGCCAAGGGCATCCTGGACATCTATGCCGATAAGGTCGTCGTGCTTGACGAGAAGGCTCTCGTCGGCGGCCTCGTCGACAAGCTGGTCTACGATGCGACGTTCTCCAAGGACCAGAAAGTACAGTCCCTCTGCCGCCGTCTCATCAAGGATACGGCCGCTGCCCAGGGATGCGTTCTCGGTTCCGTGTATGATCTTTATTCGAAGAAGGCGCAGGACAAGCGCAGGTATACCATCCCGGCGATCAACTTCCGCGGCATGGCCTACAACACCGCCCGCGCGGCGTTCTCGTCAGCGAAAAAGCACAATGCCATATTCATAGCGGAGATCGCCAAGTCGGAGATCGGTTACACCAATCAGCGTCCCGCCGAGCTGGCCACTTCGATCCTCGCGGCCGCCATAAAGGAAGGGTACAAGAGCACCGTGTATATCCAGGGCGACCACTTCCAGATGGACCAGAAGGCGTATGCCAAGAACGCGGACCAGGCAAGGGAAGACGTCAAGAAGCTGATCAGGGAAGCGATCGAGGCCGGTTTCTATCAGATCGATCTCGATATGTCGACTCTCGTTGATTTTTCCAAGACGAGTTACGACGAGCAGCAGAAGCTCAACTATACCGAAACGGCTATACTGACCCAGTATGTCCGCGGCCTGGAAAAGGAGTTCGGCCTGAACAAGAAGGGCATCGTGGTAAACCTCGGCGCCGAGATCGGTGAGATCGGCAAGGGTCTCGAGAAGGGTAAGGAGCGCAACAGCTCGATCGAGGACCTCGAGGCGTTCTGGAAAGGGTATATCAACACGCTTAACGACCTCGGCAAGGGCGCCAGGCTTATTCCGGCCACCAAGATCGCCATCCAGACCGGCACCAAGCACGGCGGCATCAGGGGTAAGGACGGAAAACTGGCCAAGGCAAAGGTCAGCTTTAACACCATTGCGGAACTCGGCAAAAAGGCGAGGGAGCTTGGTCTTGCGGGTGTCGTGCAGCACGGCGCTTCCACGCTTGACCCGGAGTGTTTTGTTATCTTTGCCGGCAATGAGGCGACGGGCTTCGAAGTGGGCGAGGATCTCCTGAGTTCAGCGGCCAAGATAGTGATCGGCGAGAACCCGACAGCGGAAGTCCATCTGGCCACGGCATATCAGGATACGGTCATGGACCATGCTGCCATGCCGGCCGCTCTTCTGGTCAACATGAAGGCGTTCATCATCAACAAGGTGCAGCCTGCCGCCGACGCGAACCTCAACGGCGTTTTTGTCGATAACAGGAAGACCTGCTGGGGACCGTTCAAGACACAGCTCTGGAACCTGGATGAATCCATCCAGAGCCAGTTCAGGGCGAGCCTGGAAAAGCAGTTCGACGTCGTTTTCCAGAACCTCGGCGCCAAGAACACCCAGAAGATCGTCAAGGACCTGAACAAGCCGGCGGGAAAAGCAAAGAAGGAGTTCGTTTTCGCCAGCTATACAAAGCTTGACGATAAGGCAGGCATCAACGTCCTGCTCAACACCGTCAACAACCAGCTCTATCTGCCTCTGACCGTGAAAAAAGAGAACAGATGGGGCAGGCCGCTTAAGGATGCGGGCAACAGCATCGCCGATCCTTCCCTCATCAGCAGGGACCCGAACAGGGAGATGTATTACGGCTACCGCAACGTGGCCATGGAAGGCGACAAGGAACTGTTCGCCGGCAACAAGAACCTCAGGTTCGACATCACCGTGCTTTATCCCGGACAGATCGGCGACGAGCTGGTCATGACCAAGGGACACAAGCACGTCGCGACCGCCGCCGGCGATACGTACGGCGAGATATACGAGGTGTGGAGCGGCAAGGCTCTGTACCTCCAGCAGGGTTACAATGCCCAGGGTGAGTTCGAGGTGCTGGCGACTTTCGCCAATCCCGGCGACAAGATCATCATGCTCCCGACCTACTCGCACCGTACCGTCAATATCGGTACTGAGCCCCTGGTCATGGCCAACTGGATGCATCTCGAGGTGAACGGCAGCGACACCAGGCCGGCCGCCAAGAAGACGACCGTCGACTTCAGCGAGATCGAGGCGAAGAACGGTTACGCGTACCAGGTCATCAAGACCACGGATGGCACTATCGCTCTCCGCGAGAACTCGAAGTGGCCTAAGGCGAAGGTCCGCTTCGCGGTACCGGCGGCGCAGATCAAGCTGACGGATGACGCGATACTGGACAACAAGGTCCCGATGTACGGCCTGCTCGACAAGGGCACCGTGCTGGAAGACTTCCTCAAGAACGCGAAGGGTTTCGATAAGGTGTTCACCGACGCGTTCGTGGAGATCTCCGAAAGGGACGCCCTGAACGACCATAACACCGAGGTCCTCAAGGACGGCGGTGTCATGCAGCAGGAAAAGGCGACCAAGCTCGATATCGACTTCGCCGCCATCCACAACAGGTACAAGGACCTCGACAGGCAGACCGGGCAGTGGCTCGACCTGACCGAGGCTGAGATGAAAGCGGTTCTGGTGAAGCTGGGGACCAATCCCGACCAGGAAACGGTCAACCAGATCTCCCAGATCGTGCATAATACCAGGCCGGAGCAGGTTGAGAAGATGAAGGCGCTGGCGGCCGAGCCCAATCCGTTCGACCTCGCCAGGAAGCTGGAGATCGCCCTCAGGCCTGTCAACATCGGCGTCAGCGCGGGCAACGCCCTTATCTTCCGCGCAGGCGCGTTCGGCCTGTTCATGCAGCAGAACTTCCAGAGAGGCATGAAGATCACCTGGATCAAAGGTCTCTCGGGCAAGAAACCCTTCACCGCGAAGGATCTCGTCCAGCACAACACCCGTTACGGCGGCGCGTTCACTCCCTATCGTATCGAAGGGATGGAACTGGGCAAGCCGGTCGAACTGAAGAACGGCAAGATGGTCGATACCCTGATCATTCGCGAGGACAAGAACCTCGGCAGGGACAAGCAGACGATCTATTATTTCGGCCCTGATTTCGATTGGGACCAGTCGTTCGAAGCGATGGAGGAGCTGGGGATAAAGACCGACGTCGTGGCCGAGTACGGCCCCGGTAAGGAAGAGGGCGGCAAGCTGCAGCCCAACCGCGTCAAGAGATTCATCGAGCGCGGATGGAGAGTGGTCGCTGCTTCCCCGATCAACACCGACGGCCTGCGCGACATGCTCGCGAAGGAAGGTTACACCGATAAGCAGGCGTTGATGGAAGGTCTTTATTCCGCCAACCGCCAGGCGATCGGCGAAAAGACGATGATCGTCGATACCCTGACCTGCACCTCGAACGCGATGATATCCGCGATCTACGTGGTCTGGGTGAACTTCGGCATCATCAACGGTACCGGTCTCACCGTCCATTCAGAGACCGATTCGAACGCGCATTTCCCGGAACCCAGCGGCAGGTCGCGTGACCTGGTCGACTACCTGCGCGGTTTCTCGATCGACAACGACATCCAGCCCGCGGGCACCGGGGCCGCCAAGAACCTGATCAAGATGGTCAAGGAGCTCAAGACCGAGGAAGGCAAGCCTTCTCGTTTCAACATTAAGGCTTACCGCACCGGCACCAAGTCAGGTTCCGCGTTCGACATCACCATCAACATCAAGAAGCGCGCCACCAAGGAAGAGGTCGTCGAGGCGTTCCGCACGTTCGCCCGCGATAATTCCGACGGCGTCATGGAGTTCTACAACGGCGTGGCCAGCAAGGATTGGGCGCCGATGGACACCAACGGCATCGTCGGCAACCCGCACGTATCGATCATCGACAACCTGTTCGGCATCGAAGTGCTCGCTGACGACCAGACCGCTGTCGACGGCACGTGCGGCACCATCCGTATCATGGGTCTCTATGACAACGAGTCGGCCGCCCCGAACCAGATCGTCTCCAAATGGGCTCCGTGGGTTGTCAACGGCATGAAGGAACGCGAGATCAACAAGGGTGCCATCGAAGTCCATGGCACTCCCGCGCTCCTCAAGAACATCGACGCAAAGACCGGCGCGACTGTCGCCAAGGAATACGGCGCGTTCGTCGAGACGGTCAAGGCCGCAAAGGACGCCAAGGGAGCTCTCGTGGTCGGCGCCAACGCGCTGATGGACAACGCGGGTCTCCTGTCCTCGCTCAAGCAGGTCAAGGACGCCAACCCCGGCATCAAGGTTGTCGTCTGGGCCAACGGTATCTTCGAGGCGGCCAAACTGCAGGCGATGAAGGTCGACATGATCGCCGACGGGATCACCGATAAGGGCCTCCGGGGGGCGTTTGCGACCGTGGAGCAGCTCGGCGTTCCGCAGAACCGTGTTTCCCTGATCAACTCCGCGATCGATGTTGAGAACATCAAGACCGAGTACGCCGCGGCTGATCTTTCCGCCGTACTTGCGCAGAAGCAGGGAGTCAAGGCGGTAAGCGTCCAGGCGCCCGATATGAAGGCGGCGGCCGTCAACGCGATGCCGCTGGTCGTGGCCCGCGCAGTCACCGGTGCCATGGCTGACAACACCGCCGTGGTCGCCTCTTACCAGGCGCTCGGCAAGAGCCTCGTCGACAACGACGCGGTGGCTCCGGAGAACCTGAAGGCGCTCGACGACCTGACGAAGGACGTCGCCGAAGCTCCGCTCGTGAAGGTCAGCGACGAGATGGTCAAGACGCACATCGCGTACCAGGAAACACTGAACAAGATATAAACAGTTCTTCGGAGGGGCTCCCACAAGGGAAGCCCCTCCGAAGTATTAATCTTACAAGGAGAAATGGCATGCTGCTCAAACGCACTTCCGGGAAAGCGCTTTCGTTTACACCCCTGATCTTTATCTGCGCCGCGTCCGTTTCCCTGGCTGTCACCGCGCAGTGCTTTGCGGCAGCTGACCATCTGCGTCCGGTCTCGACCAGCGGCAGCGACAGGCTCGGCGCCATCCGCAAGGACATCACCGCCGGCACCGACGGCGGCTCGATCGGCTCGTTCAAGACCGTCAGCGTCCTCAAGGACGGCGGTCTCGCAGTACCGCAGGGCATCAAGGGCCTGCTCGGCGAATATAAGACCAGGGCGATCCTCCACGACCTGGCCTTCGACAACCTTTCCCGCGAGGAGATAGATGTCCTCGCTTCCCCTGAACAGACCAGGAAGGTCCTTACCCAGGCCTTCGGCTCGATCCGCGAGACCGACAGGTACTTCATCGCTTACTTCAGGGGCGAGGCCATCGGTATCGTGCGTGAGGGCATGGACGGTATGACTGTCGGCAAGCTCTCCGCCGCGACTCTGGGGGACAACCAGGACCGCCTGGCCCAGCTCCTTCCCCTGGAGACGGTCCTCGAACCCGAGGCCCTTGCACAGGCAAAGGAGAACGGGCGGGATATCCGTGATGTTCTCCTCGATGATTATGTCTTCCTTTCAGAAAGGGCGAAACTTGACATCCCGAACCGCAACACCGTCGAATTCAGCGAACTCCGTCAGTACGTGTATGACCTGGCCAAGAAACTGCCGGGCGGCCGCGAGGATGCAAAGCTGGTGGGCCTGGCGCTCGCCGGCGGCAAAGGCCTGAGCCTCTCGATCATGGAAGGCCAGGTGGACGTTCCCCCCGGGTTCAACGTCACCACTACCGGTTATTTCCGTTTCGTGAAGGAGAACGCCGGCGTGCAGAAGGTCATCGACGAGGAACTGCGCAAGCTCGATACGATGGACGACCAGAAGCGCGACGTCATCAGCAAGAAGATCCGCGACACGTTCATGGAGACGCCTCTTTCGACCGAGGCTGTCGACAGCCAGGGACGTCCGCTCGAGGATACCCGCAAGATAGCGAAGGAAGTCCTGGTGATGTACCGCCAGCTCAACATCAAGCGCTTCCTTTCGATGAAGCCCGTTCCTACCGCTATTGCCGTCCGTTCTTCCGGTACAAAGGAAGACCTTAAGATCGAATCCTGGCTGCCCATCACCACCGGTTCTCAGGCCGGCCAGTCAGATACGTATCTCAACGTCAGGGGCGAGAAGAACGTCCTGAACAAGCTGCTCGCCGACTGGGCGAGCCTTTTCACCGACCGCGCCGTCAGCTACCGCGACGACGCGCTGTTCCTGATCTGGTCGAGCAAGATCGGCCTTGGGAACAAGCAGCCCAAGGACGTCTATAAAGGCCTCGTCGAGAAGCTTGACGAGTATTCCTCGAAGCTCAACAACCCGATCTTCAAGTCCTACGCCGATACCCTCAGGCAGTACAAGAACCCGGGTTCCGTCAACCTGATGGAAGCGATCCGCGAGATGCTCGAACGCGAGGATAATCCCGAGCTCAAGCACTGCCTCGCTGTATTCGAGCAGGAGAACGGCCAGCTGGTCGATTCCGACAAGATCGGCATCGACGTGGTCATGCTGCAGATGGTCAAGAGCGAGCTGGCGGGCGTGCTTTTCACCGTCAACCCGGCGACCAAGATGGCAGGCGTGGCCCAGGCGCTTTACAGGCTCTGGTATATGGGCGACGACAGCATGGTCTATAAGGACAAGCAGGGCAATGTCATCGGCACCAAGCCCTCGGTAGTCAGCTTCGAGATCGCCTACGGCTACGGCGAGAACGTCGTCGGCGGCAAGGTCACCCCGGACAAGTTCGTCATGGGCACCAATGACGGCAAGCGCTGGTTCATGCTCGAGCAGAAAAAAGGCACCAAGCTGATCAAGATGATCAACGTGGAGGAGGCCCTGCAGAACCTTTCTCACGTGATGGACGAGAAGGCACTGAGGGACCTGGCCGCGAAGGTCAAGAAGGCGATCGCCTACGACGAGGTCGGCAAGAGCATCAACGCCAAGTTCACCACCTATATACCACTGAAATACCTCAAGCCGCTGGCCGACAAGCCGGATGAGGATGCCAAGGCCAAGAAGGACCGTATGCTGGCGCTGGCGAACGATGTGGCGAATATCATCAAGGGAAAAGGGTCCCGCGAGGACGTCAGGGCGTTCATCGTCAAGAACTTCGACGTCTCCACCGCCCCCGGTATGCCGGGCCTTAAGGAAAAGGCGCTCAACGACCTGATCTCCGAGGTCTTCGGCGAGGTCGAGCGCGCCCGCACCGAACAGGACCTGGGCATGCAGGAGCTGGGCCGTTTCTTCGGTTCGATGACCGTTGCCGATACCTTCAAGCACATGGTCAAGGACGTCTGGGAGAACACCGGGTACAAGCCGGACGAGAAAAGCAAGCGCGACGCGATGATGAAGCTGGGGGCAAGCGACACCGATTTCTCCAACCTCAGCTACGCGTTCCGCGCGCTCGCCGACAAGAGCTTCACCTGCAACTCGCTTACCTCCTCGACCCACCAGAACCAGTTCTGTATCACTGATGCCGAGGCCGTTCATATCGCGGACATGGCCTGGAAGATCACCACGTTCTATAAGGACCAGCGTGATATCGAGTTCGCGATCGAGTTCGACGAGAACGCGCCTGAAGGCAAGAGGCTCGAGCTTTACGTCATCGACAAGGACGGCAAGGTCATGGGTGTGGACAAGAAAGGCGACCTGGTCGAGATCACCGCCGATAACGCCGCGCACGTCAAGAAATTCGGCGCCCGCCTGTACAACGTCCAGGCCCGTCCGTACACCGCCGGTTACCTCAAGACGGAGGTCATCCGCGCGCGCACCGAAGTCGATGAGAAATATATAGAGGATAACAGCCTTAAACCGATCGCGACCGGTACCAAAGGCGAGAACGCCGCTCACGGGTACTCGCTCGTCTTCGATCCCAACAAGTCGATCGCCTGGCATTCTGAGCAGATCGACCGCCTCAAGAGAGGCGAGTTCACCGCCGAGGAAAAGGCCGATATCAGGGCCCACGGCTGGGACCCGGACAAGTTCAACGCCGAGAACCCGATCAAGATAGTGCTCTACCTGCTTGAGGCCGACCCGAACCATGACCCGATCATGCGCAAGGTCGATGCCGTCGTCACCATCCGCGGCGGCGACACCTGCCACGCGGCGATCTTCTGCCGCGAACAGGGCATCCCGGCGGTCACCGCTGTGGGTAAGGTCCTGCTCAACGGCAGGCTGCTTGTCACCGGCGACTGGGTCACCGTAGACGCCAACAACGGCTTCCTCTACGAATGTCCGACCGATCCGGCCAAGCGCATCCCGATCAACTTCATCAAGTTCCGCATCAAGCCGTACGGTATCCCGGAAGACGACGATAACATGCCTTACCCGACGATCGGCCTGATCATCGCCGCGACTTCCGCGGCCCAGCAGAACTCGCCGATCATGCTTGCGCCCGATTCAGCCGGCAACGCGCTGACCCGCGCCGAGTTCAAGGGCGAGGAGATCGGCATCAACGTCTTCATCGGCTACGGCTACGACCTGCTCCAGCAGATCAAGGCCGGGAAGGCCAAGAGGCCGGTTAAGGTGACCGTCCGCGACGTACTCGACGGCAAAGTGGAAAATTCCGGCAAGTTCGCCACGCGCATGGCCAACGAGATGTATGACGAGATCTCGCGCCAGCCCATGGTCGCGGCATATATGCGCGCCGTGCTGGGAGAGGAGATCAAGCCGGAGAACATCCTCAGGCTGCTGGCGATCTACGAGAACGCGGATGATTCCGCGCACGCCGGCCTGATAAAGGGTCTTGCCGGTGACCAGAAGAACATGATCGAGTATTACTACGGCGTCTTCCAGAGGAGGTTCAATTTCGAATACAATCTCCTGGCCCACCTCGAATCGATTCCGTGGGCGCTGAAAGAGGTCGAGGACAAGCTCAAGGAGAAAGGGTACAGCTCGTTCAAGGAGTATTCGGGCAAAGAGTTCTACAATTTCTACAACCTGATGGGCTTCACCATCGCCCCCAAACAGAAGGCGAAGAACCGTTCCTACGACTTCGCGATGGACAAGATCCCGCAGCGCGAGTATTACTCCTGGCCGGCCGTGAACAACCTGGTCGGTATCCGCGGGGCAGCGCTGGAGATCGAAGGCTTCGACGAAGAGTTCGACGGCAACCAGAAGGTCCTTGATTTCATGCTCGACTCGGTGATCAAGGCCAACGAGAACACGCACAACCAGGCGTGGTTCTACGTCTTCGTGCGCTTCATGCGCGAGATGGACACGCTCGAATCGATACTCGAGCGCGCCGCCGAGCGCAACAGGAAGCTCCCGAAGCAGATCGGTATCATGGTTGAGGTCCCCAGTGACGCCCTGATGGCCGCGAAACTGGCGGTCAAGATGATCGCGATGAAGGCGAAATTCGCCCGTTACGGCGTCGAGCTTACCTTCTTCTCGTTCGGCACCAACGACTACTCGCACCTTGCCGGCAAAGGCGACCGCGAAGACCCGAGGATCAAGTTGATCTTCGGAGACCCGGCTGCCAAGGCCGCGATACCGGACATGAAGAAGGCCGGGTATTACTATAACGACGCGACGAGCCAGCTCCCGCTGGTGGATGAAGGCGCCGACGTCATGGTCCAGCTGATGGAGGCGGTGGTCAAGGAAGCCGACGCGAAGGGCGTCGAGACCAGCCTCTGCGGCGAAGCCCTGACCGCGCTGCTCAACCGCGGCGACTTCAAGACCGCGGGCAAGATCATGGGCCTGCTCAAGTCGTTCGGCATCAGCATGATGAACGTCAGGCTCCAGGCGTCCATGACCCGGTACGATACCATGGCAGCTACCAAGGAGCTCGTCGAGCAGGGCAAGACGCTGTTCGACCTGAAGGACGCTAAAATGACGCAGAACGAAGGCGTCATCAAAGGCGAGATCATCTACGTGGATTCGCCCGAGGACCTTATCCCGGACAAACTCAAAGGCCTCAAGGGCGCCGAGCTCGAAGAGCGCAAGGAGTCCCTCAAGATCCAGAGCGTCAAGAGCGCGCAGTCCACTATGCGTACCTACAACAGGATCGTCGTGATCACACGCAACTTCGTGGCCATGACGGCCCAGGAGATACAGGATGCGATCGGCACCGCCGATTTCACCGCGATGGTGTCGGCAGGGCTGATCAAGAGGCTGGACAACGGCCTTTACGTCTGGACCAACCTCGGCATCCAGCAGAAGAAGTTCGCGGAATGGCTCAAGGCGAACGATTACTCGCCCGAGCAGAGCGATGCGATCCTCGCTCTCTGGCAGAAGGCGTGGAACAACACGACCGAAGGCCTTGAGCGCCAGGGCATCGACTGGGACGACCTGCAGTACGCCAAGGCGATCATTGTCGACTCGGGCGTCAACCTCGAGGGATGGGACGTCTTCCGCAAGGAGAAGGGCATCGTCGCTTCCCGCGTGAAGGCGACCGTCGGCGGCATCGCAGCGCTGCGTTCCGAGCTCGAGAACAAGTTCGTCACCATCGATTACGCCTCGAAGCGTGTCATGGAAGGCAACCTCAAGGTACAGAAAAAGAAGGTGGAGCTGCGCTCCCTGCCGATACCGGACAGGGAACCCGTGGTCGACCGCAAGGCCGCCATCGCCGATGACGCCAACGATGCGTATGCGGCGATGCGTTTCCACCCGCTCATGCTCCTGGCCTACCAGCGCGAACGCGAAGGCGGGGCGCTTATCCAGGAAGCCGCGGGCAAGATCTTCGACGAGTACGTGACCAGGCTCGCGGACGAGCTGGTGAAGATCTCGAAAGAGAACGATCCCGCGAAGAAAGCGCACCTGCTTGCGGAGTTCGAGGCGAAGATGGCCGGAGAACCCGAAGCGGTCCTGCGCGCGTTCTTCGCAGAGAAGATAGGGCAGGTCCGGTCGGGAGGGAAGGTAACGCTGCGTTCCGGCTGGCTCACCTACCTGCGCGAGCAGTATTTCCAGACCCTCAAGAAGGACATGGATGCGCTCCTGGGCAGTAAGACCGCCGAGCAGTTCATCAAGGAGGCTTTCACGGCCGGGATGAGGGAGTCGATAACGGTCAACAGCGGCGCATTGGCTAAGGGCACCATGATTGTGCACATGACCAGCAGCCTCAACTGCGCCAGATTCAGGGAGATGTTCGGCGGTTTCCTGACCGAACAGGTCAACCCGAACCCGGACTACGGCATCCTCGGCGCCGCCCGCGCCCTGGGTGATTTCTGGCAGATCAACAGGCTTGAGCTTCAGGCGTTCATGGAGGTGTGGAATTCGCTCTCTCCCGAACAGCGCAAGCTCTTCGCCCTGCAGATCACCGAGCTCAAAGGCACGCAGTCGGGCGCCCTGGTGATCGGCTGGAGGAACGTGCTCAAGGACATGAACATAATCCCGGGCACGGACGGCCTGGTCGTGGGCGTCAACATCGCCACCCCGGCGGATACTCTCGCCGTCGACAAGTACTTCGAGTACTTCAAGGGCCTCGGCACCGGCCTGAGCTTCGTCAGCTACGACTCGATGATGCTCGGCGCGGCCTGGGCGGGCGTCGATATCTACTGGAACGAATGGCGCAGGCTCGCCAAATACTCCGAGCTCATGGAGATGGGCGACATGGCAGGCCTGATCGTCAAGAAGAAGATCGCCGACGCGACAGCGGCCGGCCAGCCCAAGATGCTGGTCGAGTTCGCGGCGAAGGACGGCGGCTATGGCAGCCTGCTTGACAGGGCCCGGAACCGCACCACCTACGGCGACATGCTCAACCGCGTCCAGGACCGCATCAACCTCGGCGAGTTCGCTCCCGGGTTCGAGAGGTTCATGGATGTGTTCAAGAAAGCATCTGCTGTCAGGGCCGGCCTCGTTATCGGAGCCAACACGGTCTTCGAGAACTCAGGCACCCTGCACACGCTCAAACGCCTCAAGGCGGCCAATCCCGGCTTCAAGGTCGCGGTGTGGGCCAAGGACGCGGACGCGATCGCCCGCCTTGCCCAGCTCGATACCGAGAAGGTCGTCGATATCGCCGAGAGCAGGGGCGTCGGCATGGTCCTCCAGGCCCTCAGGGACCAGGGGATCGCCGATGAGAAGATCGTGATGATCAACTCAGACCTTGACCTCGAGAACATGAAGGATGAATACTCGCTCGCGGCCAAGGAGATGCCGTCTGTGAAGTCGGTCGTCGTCCACACTCCCGTCGTTAACGGCGACACCAAAGTCAACTCAATGCCTCTGGCGGTGGCTCGCGCCGCGGCGGCTGCGACCGGCGACGAACAGGTCGCGCAGGGCCTCAGGCAGTTGACCGGTGAGTACGCGTCGAAAGGTCAGTTGACCGCGGAGCAGGCGAACTCGCTCAACGATCTGCAGGCGCAGGTCTGCGAGATGTCGCTCGTCAAGGTCAGCGACGAGACAGCGAACATACAGAAGGGTTACGAAGAGTCGATAAGCAAGATAT
>JBLMZF010000058.1:0-9927 GCA_050258655.1 Deltaproteobacteria bacterium
GTTTAATTTCTTCGACAGATAAGCGCCCACACCTTCAAGCGCCGCTCTGATCCGGGACTTGGGCTCTTCCTCAACGTAACCTTTTGGCAATATCCTGATATCCTTTGCCCGGAGGACTCCCTTCTGTCCAAAGGTTATACGGAATCCTTTGACCCGGGTCAGGTCGATCCCCCTGGAGGCAAGATCAGCAAGAGATACTTCCACCCCCAGCCTGCCTTCATCCTCCACCGTTATGGGGACCGATCCCACCATGGTCAGTATGTACGTTTGCTCAGGAACGGTATATTTGTCTGCCTTTGAGAGATCGCCTTTTGCGGGGACCGAATTAAAGATCTCAAAATAGAAATCGAGCTCCTCGGGCACTTGGTTGTACATGACAAAGGTTATCCTGTCATAACCGCTCAGATCCATCGGCCGGCTGAAATTGTAATCGTACCAGGCCTTTTTACCGGCCCCCGACGCCCACAGATCGAGACTGCGGCCCCCCTCCGACCAACCCGCTTCACCATTACCACTGACCGTCCCTTTACCGATCCCTGAATCAAAAACTATATCAACGGGAACAGGTGCTGACGAAATGCCCTTCGCGTCCGGCAGACCTCCGTCGAACAGCGCGCCGCCGTCCTGCATCACCGCCGACAGCGTGTTCTTGTAGAGAGGAACCGCGTTGAAAAGCTGGCAGCCGCCGCTGAAAAAAGTCCGCAGGTGACCCATCCGGTTCTCGGACAGGTTGTATTCGCCGTCGCGGAACGACGTGCGGTACTGTTCGAAATAGGTCTCCTTCGACCACCTGTCTTTTGAGGTCAATCCGGAGAGATCTCGGGTATCCGGGCTTCCGGAGATAGCCTGCTGTTTTGACCACTGCGCCAGGACAAGCGAGTAATAGACCTGACGGAGGCCGGCGTAACGGGCGGCGGAATTGACTTCTACGTTAAGCCTGGGGATGATCGTTTCGCGGATAAGACGGGCGGAGTACTCGTTGAGCTCTTTTTTCCTGGCGTCCTTGAAATCGTAGACGGGCGAATCCTTCAGGTAATCCTGCTCGAGCATGACCTTGAGCGTGGCCTTGTAGACAAAGGCGCCGTTCTTGCTCTTGTCCTGCACCATCAGCACTTCAGCGGGTACGATCCACGGGCGCGAGAGCGTCGGGATCTCGACCGCGTCCTGCCCCATCAGCGTCTCAGCCTTCGCGTAGAGCTTGTCCCAGTACTCCCGGCCGGCAGGGGTCGCCGGAGAGGTCAAACCAGCCAGGTCCTTCTTCAGCTGCACGTCCGCCTCAAGCAGTACTCTGCCCAGGTCGGTCTTCTCCAGCTCAGGATCGATCATCCGGGTCTGGCCGTCCGGGCGCAGGTTCACCCAGAAGGCGTCGTTGGGAAGCGCCAGACCAATCCGGAAATATGTGGAAAGTTTTCTCGTGTCCTCATCCGAGACCGCCCTGGCATCGCCTTTGTCCATAGCAATGCGGAAATCGCGCGAAAGCGGGTCGAAAACGACACTGCGCGGGAGAACAGGACGGAAATTCCCGGAAACGCCGGCCTGCGCAACTGTCCCGAAAACGGCGGGCGCGGCATAAACCGACTGCTGGCAGATAAAAGTGAAGCTCAGGATAAGGGAAACGGTCCTTCTAAACACTTTGAGAAACTCCTTTATTATAGGGAAAACATAAAAAAATATAACATATAGAGTAGGGGTTTTCAAGAAACCGGGCGGGATTATTTGAAAGCGCTTTATTCCACGGAAAGCGAATTTATCATCCGCTCCACGTCCCTCTGTATCTTGCGCTCAACAAAGCCGGGGATGGCGTTTTCCAGTTCTCGCTTGAAATCGGACTGGAGCCAGAGGAAATTGAGCTTCTCCAGCCTGCCGGAGAGCTGGAACGCAAAGTTGAGCCGCTGGCGCGACCGGTCGATGATCTTAAGCAGCGGGATAAACTTCTTGGAGCCCTGGAGCTGGCTGCGGGCCAGGGCAAGGGTAAGCTTCCCCCTCATCCTGCCGTTACGGATGCCGTAGTCGCCTGAAACGTCGCATTTGTTGGAGATAAGCGAGAGGTCCAGGAATCCAAACCCGTCCTTCTCGACCCAGAAATCGGTCTGGATGCTGTCGAAATCGATCCTGCCGATGCCGGGAATGTGGAAGAAGTTCTCGAGCCAGACGAAGAAATCCATGTCCTTAAGCGTGCCCTTACCCATCATCATCGAGCCGGCCATGCGCGCGGGGTCGCAGTTGAACTTCATCGCTGCGTCAACAGGCCCTGTCAGACGCTGGAAATAGTCATCGAGCCCGGCCATCTGCTGCGCCTGGGCGCCCTTGAGCGTGACCACGCCCACCATCCCGCCCGGCAGATGCTTCATATCCAGCCGCGCGTTGCCGCGCACGATCCCCGAAGCGTACCTGCCGTACATATCGAAGAACTTGTACCGGGGGGCTCCGAGGTACGCCAGGAGCCTGAGGTCATCGAACCTGAACGAGCGCCGCTCCTCGTTCTGCAGGACCGAACAGCGCGCTTCCTTCGTCGAGAGATAGAACCGGTAATCCTCGAGCCTGCAGAGGGCATCGGTGAAACCCACCCTCACCTCACGCGGCGCGTAGCCGTCCGCCTTCTGGCGGAAATTGACGTCGATCTCCCCGTCAGACCGCAGGCCCTTCCCCTCCAGCCTCCCCTTCATCCAGCCGTTGACCAGGTACGGCAGTCCCGGCCCGCGGGAAAGCAGCGACGAAGCGAAGATCATATCAAAGGAGAACTGCTTGTTGAAGAAAAGGCTGCCCTTCAGATTGAGCGGGAGATTATTGCAGACCAGCGAGAAACGCTTGAGGTCCACGCGCGGCAGGTCCAGACCCAGACGGCAATCGAGCTCCACCAGGTCCAGTCCGTTGCCGGAAGCGATCTCAGCCCAGGACTGGCCCTGCTGTTCGGCCTTCTTGACCCCTAAGAACGAGCTCAGCTGATCGTCGAGGAGGAGATACCAGGGTTTCTGCTCGATGGAGATGACCGGCAGGAAATCCGACAGCCTGTTTACCAGGAGGAAACCATGGCAGATAAGATCGTCTTTGGAAGCCTCGCCCCAGATATGGGCCGAGAACCTTTTGCCCCTTAATTCAAGTTTGTCGACGGTGAGCTTGGTCAGCGAGAACGAACCGGCGATGTCCCAGTCCGCAGAGCTGGCCATCAGCAGGCGCACCTGCTCGAGGTCCTTGAACGGCATGAACGTCCTGGGTATCGAGAAGGATCCCCTCCCCTTGAACAACCCTTCCCTGAACGACAGCTTGATGTCGCTGGTGCCGCGGCCGACCGAGTCGAAGACGCGGATGCCGTTGGCGGAAAAACTACCGCAGGACGACTGGATCGCCGCGAGCAGCTGCTGGACTCGCACGGTGTTCTGGCGCACGAATTCGGTGATGGGGACGACGCACAGCCCCGGCTTGAAAAGGTGGACATCGGAGACGGCAAACCGCTTACTGAACAGCTCGGGGATGGAGACGTCCATGCGGATCTTGGGGATCACCATCATGGTGTCCTTGCCGTCGGTGATGACGGCGTTGCTGATGTAAAGGAAGTTGGGCGGGACGAAATAGATATCATGGCAGGCCAGCTTGAGAGGCGCTGCCTGCTGATTGATCCTGTCGATGAGGTTTTTCTTGGCCACCGCCAGGTAACCGTTCAGGACGGCGACCCCGGCAGCCGATAAGAGGACAAGCCCCAGACAGACGCTAATAAGCAACCGACGTGAAAAGCGTGTCATCAACAAATATCTCCAGCTTGTCGATGTGATAGACCGCCTTGTACGCCTTACTAAAGATCGACCCGTACTTCAATTCCTTAGAATCCTTGAAGAGGAAGATCAGCCGCTGGGAATCCGACAGCGCCTGCTCGAACGACTGGACCGTCGGTTTCTTTTCCTTGCGCGCCATTTCAAGCAGGTACGCCAGGCAGAAGACCTTCGAGTCCGAGTCCGGGAACTGGTTCAGGAGCCCCCAGAAGGCGTTTGTCGCGTCACGGTAATCCCCCACGCCGTAATAATACTCGCCCATCGCGAACATGGCCTGCTCTGTATAGGAAGAACCCGGATAGCTCGAGACCAGGGTATGGAAGGTCATGAAGGCCGCATTTATATCCCCTTCCGCGACATAATCGACCCCGCGGTTGAAGATCTTCTTGTCTTCCTGGCAGAAACCGGCTGTCAGAGGCAGGATGACGGCAAGCACGGCAATGATCCCTAAATATTTCTGACGCATTGTTTTATCCCTTAAATAAAAAAGTGATGGAAACGCACAAAAGGTGGAGATTCAGATAGGTGACTGTTTGGGCTAGGTGGTAATACAAGTATAGCCGGTAAACCCGCCTTTTTCAATCTCCCGCACCCTCCCAACTTCGTAAGTTGCATTTGCAACTTACGAAGTTGGGAGGGTAAAAGGGAGTTTAGAAGAGCGGATCGAGCTTGAGGACGGGATGCTGGACCTTCTCAAGGAAGGCGGCAAGCTCTTCGGCTGTGGTTGCGGTAGTCTCGTCCGCGATCTTGTCGATCAGGTCAGGCATGCCCATCTCGGCACAGCGCTTCTTGAGCTTATCGCCCAGCGCTTCCTTGAGCTCCTTGGGCATCCACACCAGTCGGGCAAGACCGCCTTCAGCGGAGATGAACTTCTTGCTGGCAACGTAGAGTTTTCCGATGCCGAGGAACCCGGGGGTCTGCACGCCGCCGCCGACCGAACCGGCCAGCGTGGTGAAGGTCATGCCTACCGGCGTCATGCCCGAGAAATCGCGGTTGACGATCATGACACCGTTGACTTCCGGGATGATCGCGGCGATGCACTCGAAGCACCCGCAGGACGACTGCGGCGAATCCATCATCGAGTACATGCTCATCTTCTCGATGGTCTTGTTGGATTTCTCCTGCACGAACTCGTTTATCTTCTCCCACTGCCCGAGCCTGGCATCGACCGTCGCGCCCTTCTTGAGCGGCTGGTTCGGCCCGGTCGGGTTGATCTCGTACGACGCCTTGCCGTCAAGCCAGGAGTAAGCGCCGCAGAGCCCGAGACGCTCGGGAGAGATGATGCAGACGTGGTTCGGAGCGAAGCTCTGGCACAGCGAGCAGGAATAGAACGTATCCACGGCCTCGTCAGTCATGCCGGCCAGGCGCTCATCGCGCTCGTCGTAGACCTTGGTCGCCTTCGCCAGCAGCTGCACGACGTCGGCCTTCCCGGTGTAGATCTTCACCTGCACCTTGTCGACGATGGCGCTGAACTCCTGATGGAGCATCGCGTGGAGGACCGTGCCGATATGCTTGAGGCGGAAACCCTTCGCATAGGCTTCCCTGGAGATACGGATCCAGTTCATATCGCGCTGGCCGATGTGCATGACGCCCTGCGCGTAGTTGACGAAGCGGTGTATCTGGCGCTCGAGGATGGGCTCGAAATCCTTCTGCATCTTGCGGCCCGCGACCTCGACGATTATCGCCAACGGCATCGTCTTCTCGTTCTCTTTGAGGCTGTCGATATCCTTGCCGATAAGCTCCACCTTGCCGTCGGTGACCTCATCGAGCGGTTTGGTGGTCAGATACTCGAACGACATCCCGGCCTTGCCCCCGAACTCGGACTGCAGGGCTTCCTTGCGCACGCGCTCGCCCTCGAAAGCGGCGGCGTAGGCGACGGGAATATTGATCTTGGTGATCTTGACCTTGATGCCGCGGGTCAGGAGACACTTGGAAGCTATCTTTGAATAATCCTTCTCGGTGACCAGCGCCTCGTGCAGGGTGGTGTCGATCTTGGGAAGCTGGGGTACTTCGAGGTCGGTGATGATCGGAACGCCGAACGCCAGCGCCCCGAGCCCGGTAGCGACGATGACCTCGTCCACATGGCTTAAGAGCACCACGAACGCCGGCACCCTCTTCTGCACGTAATCGGCGATCCCCTGCCACTGCCCCGGCTTGAACCCGCCGAAGGTCAGGGGCGCGCGGATCGCGAAATCGACCGCGTAGATCGCGGAAAGATAATCCTCGCCGAGCGGGACGATATAGTTCTCAAGCCCCATCTCGACATTGCGTTCCTCAAGCTGCTTGGCAAAGGTCGTGCCGTTAGCGCTTCCGGCCAGCACGCAAAGGATACTGTTGGTCTGGAAATCCCTGACCAGCTTCTCCGCGGATTCGGCGTCCTTCGCCGGGCCGAGGATGACCGCGACGCCCGCGATACGTCCATCGACCAGCTGGATGCCCAGCGCGCGCAGGATCTTGTCGGGAATAAAGCCTATCCCGCCCTTCGGGTGGGTCTTATTGGCGTTGAACAGCGCCGCCAGCATCTCCTCGCAGACCAGCGTCGCGCAGCCCTTATTGAGCACCGGGCCCAGCCCGCCGGGCATGGAGAAACCGTTGAAAGCGGTGACGTTCTTATTCAGCCCCTCTGCCACTTCCAGCACCTTGAGGCAGTCGCCGACGGTCTTGACCTCGACGTTGAACAACCCGTGGATTATAGGCAGATAAAAGTTGGTCTCGGGAAAGGAAACAGCGGTATCCTTGCCGGCTTTTTCGAGGGAAGTCCTGGTGAGAGCAAGGACGGCATCGGCGCCCTTGGTGCCTAATTGTACGAGTACATCTGCAGACATTATGCCTCCTTTGCGAGGATGTCAGATATGATAGCAGCCTGCGAGACCGCTTCTTCCCATGAATTCGCCTTGCCTGTCACTGATCCACAGGCAAAAATATTTGGCCTGTTCGTAGCGCACTTCTCGTCGACAACGACGTACCCATTGTCCCTTTTTACGTCGGTCTCGTCAAGGAATTCCGTCGACGAAACAACAGGTCCGGCGCACACCAGAAAACTCGAGCCGATGATCTTGCCTTCCTTGAATTTTATCGCCTGGATGCCGGATTCACCGATCATCTCCACTATCTCGCTGTTGATCTGCTCGATACCCGCGGGGACATCGGCATTGGGCACGCCGATGAACTTGGCCTCTTTCTTCTGTGAGATGAGCATCTCGGCAAACGCCCTGGTGACCGGGCTCCAGCCTCCGTAGAACACGATCGGGCCGCTGACGACACAGTTCTTCGCGGCCTTGACGTCTCCCAGGCTGGTAAAGGTGAAGACCCCTTCCTTGTGGCAGCCGTTTATCTCGGGCGGGACGACCTTCATGCCGCTGGCGATGACCAGCTGGTCGTACTCGACCGATTCCCTGCGGTCTTCCTTGTTCCTGACCGAGATCTTCCTGCGATCGCAGTTGATCGCCATCGCCTCCATTTCCCTGGAAACGACAATGTTCTCGCGGCCGTAGTAATCGGGATGGTTGAGGAAAAGCTCCTTCTCCTTCACCGTGCCGCCGAAATACCCGACCAGCTTCCTGCGGTCGTACGGCAAAAACGCCTCTTCGGTGAGGATGGTGATCGAGCAGTTCTTGTTCTTTGCGCGGAGTTGTTCAGCGACGGAAAAACCGGCAACGGACGAACCGATGATTACGACTTTCATAGATTAGTCATTGCGAGCCCGAAGGGCGAAGCAATCTTAACTGGGTTGCAGAATAAGTCCGGACTGTTCGAGGACGCGTGGGACGTACTTACCCCAGCCGATAGGCATAAGATGTATGCCCTGGCACATGGGTTTCAATTCTTTGATCAGCCTGCAGGTGATATCGATGGAAGTGGCAACCTTATCCTTGGTCTCCTCCATCTCCTTTATCAGGTTATCAGGCACCTGCACCCCGGCGACATTCTTGTTCATGAACTTCGCCATGCCGGCGGACTTGAGGAACACGATCCCGGCGAGGATAGGCACCTTGATGTGCTTCGTCTTGGCCAGGAAATTCTCGAAGACCTTCGGGTCGTAGATCGCCTGAGTCTGGAAGAATTCCGCCCCCGCCTCCACCTTCTTCTCCATCTTGATTATCTGCGGCTCAAGCGGATCAGCCCCGGGATTGACCACCGCCCCCTTGCAGAACGCAGGCGCGGCTCCCTCAAGCTTATTGCCCTTCATATCGGTGCCGGACTGGAGCATGCGGATCACTTCGAGGAGCTGGACGGAATCGAGGTCAAAGACCGGTTTTGCTTCGGGATGGTCGCCGAGCGTGGGATAATCGCCGGTGAGGGCAAGGATGTTCTTGATGTTGAGCATCGCCGCCGAGAGGATATCCGACTGCAATGCCAGGCGGTTACGGTCGCGGCAGGTGACCTGGTAGATCGGCTCGAAGCCCTTCTGCTTGAGGATGGCGCAGACGCCCAGGGAACCCAGGCGCATCACCGAACTCTGCAGGTCTGTGACGTTTATGGCGTCGACTTTCCCGCGAACCAGCTCAGCTTCTTCGAGGATCTTGGATGTCTCTATCCCTTTGGGCGGCCCGATCTCGGTGGTCAGGACCGTCACCCCCGCCCGTATCTTCTCGGCAAAAGTCATGGGTCAATCTTACAGGAAAACGTCAGATTTGTCAAAGCGAAAAACAGTAAATTCAAAAGACAATACAAATTCACTAATTAAAAGGAGTTATAAAGAATTCTTTTATGAGCAGCCGCAGCCGCCCGTGGCGGGCTTGGACTCGCCGCAGGTGGGACCGCAGGTGGGATTGCCGCCCTTGCGGGAGTTGAGGATGGCGGTGGCGCAGCCGACGCCGGCCTGGACCTGGAGCGCGCCGAAGGGGCAGTTCTTCATGCATGCGCCGCATTCGATGCAGGCGTCCTTGTCGGCCAGCCTGGCCTTGCCGTTTTCTTCGAAGGCGAAGACCCCGTGCGGGCAGACATCAGAGCACTTGCCGCAGCCTCTGCATTTGTCGGGAGCGTAGGTAAGGGTGGTCACTCCGGAAAGGTAGCGGAATTTCATAGGAACCTCCGGACGATATCAGCTATTTCGATCAGGGCGCCGATGGAGATGGCGCCGATGATAAGCGGCATAGAATAACGGATCTCTTTTTTGACTCCGGAAAGCGAGGTAAAGGTCGAGGCCCCGGTGAAATTGAGCGCAAGGAAAGCTGAAACACCCCCTGCCATCAGCACCAGCGCTATCCAGGTGGCCAGGGTAAGCGGCTGGCCGAATAGATAGATCATTGCCGCGCACACAACAGCTCCCAGCACTCCTCCCTTGAACGAAAACGCCCGGCCGGGCAGATACGGCAGTAATACCGCGTGCAATACCGTTCCGGAAACGACCGCGCCCCAGAACAGGAACGGAAGCATCGACAGCTCGGCGCTGGTCCTGTTGAGGACGAATATCTTCATGCGCAGGACGGCGAAGAATACCAGGAGCAGCGTGACGAGAACTGCCGGCTCGAACGCGTGCGCAAGCTCCAGCCACGACACGGTCAGCCGGTCGCAGAGGTTGAAGTAGACTCTACGCATCTGAGGATCTGCCTCCATCCCCTGTGCCAGGAATTTCTTGATGTCGCTGGCGCGCACAGGACCATAGACCACGGAAAATCCGCAGAATGCCTGCACCATATGCGCCGATATACCGGGAGCGCCAAGCTGGGGCACGATCAGCTGTCTGGTATCCACAAGTTTCTCCAGCCCGGTCTCGGTCACGCGGCGGACGATCTCCATGCTCCCGAAGGTACCCTTCCCTGCCGCGCACCAGACGTTGACGCCTTTGGTATCGAGCACGAGGATCCAGACGTCAAGGCCTTCGAGCTCGCGCCTGAGCACGTCGAACGAAAGCTTGTAATTAGCTGAAACCAGTACGGGCGACTGGCGGCCGGGCTTCCCGACGGAATATATCCCGGGAGCGACCGCGTAATTCATGCGGTCAAAGCCAAGGCGCACCTTGATCTCACCCAGATGATCGGAAAGACTCCATTTTGTGCCGACCGGTCCCGGCGAAAGGCGGTATTTGATATCTTTCTTTGCCGCCGGACCGCAGCAGCATTCTTTATTCTCGCTCATGCTTTAGATTGTACCACCGACGGGGAGCTCAGGCAACCAGTTACTCGTCCTGCATGCCCACGCGGGGCACGGGCAGGCC
>JBLMZF010000059.1:0-6989 GCA_050258655.1 Deltaproteobacteria bacterium
GCTGTCGTCTTGCGCGCTTCCCGTCCGCTTAAGGCCTTTTCCGCCCTTGCCGATAAGGCCCGCAAGCTCCGGATTATCCTTGATCGCGGCGGCTATCAGCTTATATCCGGTCGGTAGAGACCTTTTGATACCTATGCCCTCAAGTTCCTTGAGGATATCCGCGCAGGTGGAAGAACCATCCCTCGCCTTGATCCTGAATAGAAGCCGGGTGATCTCCTTTTTCCTCGTCTCGTACACCGGCTTCTTGTACTCCCGCACCGGACTCTTCCTCTGGAAATACCTCTTTATATACGAGTGTGCCCGCGGGAAATCCTTCTTTATGTCCTGGAGGACCATCCATTTGACCCCTGCTTTGGTCAGATGAAGCGCTTCAGCGGCGGCGATGTATCCTTTATATTGCAGCATCGCCCCGAACAGGTTCCTTTCGCCGGGACCCATCCCCTCCCACTCGGCCAGAAGTCCCGCGTCGGTCAGAAGCTCTTCCCATGCGATCTCATCACCCGGAGCCTGTTCGTTCAGCCTGATCGAGGGATTCAACTTTCCCTCGATGTAGAGCGCGTACGCGCTGAAAGCAGGATATTTCTTGTGCAGTTCCCCGATACTCGCCGCTACCGATCCGGTCCTTTTCAGCGATTCGCGCGCCTCGAACCAGGCAGTCTCCATCAGCTTTTTCCTCAGCTCTTCGGTATCCTTCTTTTCGGTATCATAAGGTGTCCCTTTTGCGGCAGAAGGCTTCCGGCGCAGGTGGACCAAGCCCTCAAGTTCGGGATGAAGCGCAATGGCGCTTTTGACGAAAGCAGGAACTTTATAGGCAATGATCAAATCTTTCAACATCTCCCGCAGGACCAGCATGTTTACCTTGCCATGCGTCTTCTTTGCTTCGCTCAACCGCTTGAATACGAGGTCATCAAGCTCTTTTCCGCGCGCAACGGCTAATGCTTCACGGTATGTCCTCAAGTCGTCGCTATACTTTATCCTGCGCAGGAATGCCTGGTAATTCGCCTTCGGGTGAGTGGCCTTGAGAAGCTTGAATACTTCTTTGTTCGTCTTGGCGCGGCTCAGGACATCCTTTATCTCCTGGTCAGTTACGCGGTCCCTGATCTTCTCAGAAACAGGCTTAGGGGCCGTATGCTTACGCACGAGCACTTTGCGCAATTCCGGATACTTAGCGCAGATATCCCTGATCGAGATATCGATCCAGAGCTTGCTTCTGTCCAGACCGGTCTCGGCCTTGAGACCCTCTCTTATCTCCTTGCGGGTAAGCGTCTCGCCTTTTCCCTGCGCCGCCCGCAGCCGCTGCTCTATCCAGGAAACCGCCTTGCGCCTCTGATCTCCCCGTTTACCGGTGCCATTGGCCCTGACCTTTACCGCCTTATGCCTGACTACGACGACGGCGCGCAGATCAGGGTGCTCCTTGCATATATCTTTAAGGATATCCTTGACCCACCAGAGCGTCCTCGTGAGCCCTGTCTCAGCTTTGAACTTCTCATATATCTCCTGACGGGTGATGGTCTGCCCCTGTTCTTTGGTCGAGCGCAGGCACTGCTCTATCCATTCGATCCCTATTTTTCGCTCAGCACCTATATTCCTGGCGACGACTTCCGTAGTCTCCGGGTGTTTCCGTACAACGGTCCAACGCAGGTCGGGATACTGATCGCATATCTTCCAGACCACGTTTTTGATCCACATGCCCGCCTCATCGATGCCGGCCTCAGCCTTGAGCTGCTCCCTTATCTCCTTCCTGGTAAGCTTTTCACCCTTTTCCCTGGCTGTCTTAAGCCGCTGCTCTATCCAGGCGCCTGCGCGCTGCCGTCTTTGCTGCTTTTCCGTCAGCTCCCTTTTCAGGACGGTCCCGCGTAATTCCGGATGCCGCTTATAGACTTCCTTCAGGATATCCCGGAGCGATTCCCTGGAAACGACCAGTTCGCGCTCGGTCCTGAGGTGCTCCTGTAAGCTGGCCCGGCCAACGGTCATACCTTTATCCTTGAACGCCAGCAATGCCTGCTCCACGAGCACGACCTTCTTTTCCAGCTCGACACGGTTCTTCTGTTCCCTGACAACCGCTGCCTGGGCGCCAAGCCCTTCCTCGGCCATGATCGCGGGAAAAACCAATCTTTTTACTTCGGTAAGCGCCTTCTCGCCCTCTTCGGTTATCCGCATCACGCCGTCATCGTGCTTGCGTATGAGGCCCTTGTCGTTGAGCGACATCATCGTTTTCTTCAGATCGACGCCGGCAAAGGCCTTTTTCGGGAGCTGCAGGAGCGAGCCCACCCCTTTGACCGGCTTGGCGCGGATATGAGAAAGCAGAAGCGATTCCGCGTCCAGCCTCTTGAATTCCTCGGCAACAGCGGCAGCCAAGGTGTTTACGCTGCCGTTATTGGCTATGGGATGGGTCCTTTTGTCGAGGCGCGCCGCTTCGATCGTCTCACGCTGCTGTTCCTCGGTCTTCCTGACACGTTCATCATCGAACCGGGTCAGGCCAAGCCGCTGCATGCGGACCGACGGGCTGGACTCGATGAGCCATGCCGCGTCACATTCCTCCCACAATCCGCGCAGCTGCGGGAGCACCGCTCCTTCGATCAGCAGCAGCTGCCTGCCCTGCGCCCGGGCTTGACGGATACGGGCGCGCGCTTCGGACTCCATGCCGGGGAAAAGAATCTTATTGAGCGCATTGAGCTTATTTTTGTCCGCGAAGACTATCTTCCCGAGGAGTCCGCTGTTGATCCTGCCGGAAGCATCCCTTATGCCGGATCCGAACTCCGCGATGACCATCCTCTGGTACGGGTCCCTGTCCCTGAGCTCGCGCCCGATCTCATCGAGCGAGATCACCGTGACTTTGCCCGGGGCGATGATCTCCGCGAGAGCGGTCACGACGGTCTTAGCGCTTCCGATATAGCCGAAAACACCGACGGTCTTGACCGTCCCACGGGGGAAAACAGCGCCATTCCCTTTGGCCTTGGCCTCAAGGAAGCTGCGGTTAAGGACGCGGAACATGGGGTCGGTGTTGAACGGGTCTGTGGACTGAAGACGCGGATAATAGGCCTGAAGGACGATGTCGCGGGAAACGGCGGCCAGCGCGGCGCGGACATCGAGGGACGAAAGCGGGTTGATCGCGGCATCTTGAAGCGATCGGGGCGACAGCAGGATCCTGGAGAGGTCTTCCAGCGCTTTGCCGGAAACAAAGGCAGGAACGGCAGGCGACGGCGGCCCGCGCTGGGACGCGCAAGTCGCCGCGACCAGGGTGGAAAGCGGGACCAGCTGCCAGTCGCTGACTTCCGAAGGGAGCATCCTGATCGCCGGCAGCCTCTCGATGAGCGCGACGAACGGGTGGATAAGGAAATCCCCTTCCGTTGTCAGCGAAGGTTCCAGCGAGACAAGTATCCGGTCGATGGGGAGCTTGATCCCCGTTTCCTCATAAAGTTCGCGGACAGCGGCTTCACGCGGGCACTCGCCGGGCTCCAGTTTCCCTCCCGGCAATACCCATTCACCTTCTGAGGGGAGTCCCGGCGCCCGTTTCGTCAGGAGCACCTGATGCTCGCCGTTCATGCGGACAAGCAGGAGCATGATCGCCGCCTGCCTGACAGCGCCTCCATCTTTATCCGGGATACCCCCGGGGAAAAGATCGATCAGTCCGAGCTCGATAAGGTCACCGCTCACCTCTGCCTGTGACCGCGCGCCCGCTTTCAACTTGGCCAGCTGGCGCTCGATGACCTGGCTCTCTCCCGGCAGGAGCTTCCTCCCCTGTCTGGATGCCTGCACCGCCGCCTTCATGATCGCGAAATCCTCGTCCACTATCACCAGCCCGAATTCGTGCTTGAGCCTGAGCAGGCGTACGACACCGCCGATGCCGAAATTCCTGCCGTTGCCGGCGATCCCCGCCCTGCCTTCAGCCAGTTCATCCAGGGCCCGGAAATTGCCGTAGAGCCTTCCGTCGCAGTCTATCGCCAGTTGGAGCAGTGAAGCGCCGGTAGTGGAGGAGAAACCGTCGCGGCTTTCGCTGTCGACGAAGAAACGCTTGATGATCACTTCCGGTCCGAGAAAGGGCGACCTGATCGGCCCGGCGTACTGGACCTCCCTCCCCCTGAAGGAGGCGGATTTCCCCGCGAGGAGATCGCCGGCCGGGAATTTGAGCCTGTCCGCGAGGCCTGACATCGAGGAACAGGAAAACTCGTACACTTTCTCGCTCGCCGAAGCGGTGACCGAGGTGAACGCGGTGCGCTCGAAAGGATGACAGCGGTATTTGACGGTGATATCGAAATCGTTCGCCTGCTTTCCGAAGAATATGTCGCGCACGGCCCCGCCGAATACAACGATGTTCCCGCAGTCGTTCTCCTTGAGGAACCTGAGGAAATCACACAGACCTTCGTCGGATATTTCGGCGGGATCGATCGCATGGTCCCTGATGGCCTTGGAAAGCAGACCGGCTTTGAGCCCTTCAGGGATCGGGAACTTGTGCCGCCGCACTGCTTCGAGCCTTGCCTGCGCCTCCTTCAATCTGGAGAAAGCGAAGCAGGCCGACTCATAAAGGGGGTTGGGGCTTTTCTGGATGTCGATCACCTGCCCGTGGTTATCGAAAATCGAGATCTCGCAGATCTCGGATTCGGAGGCAATGAGCTTTTCTATTGAAGGAAGAAGTTCATCGGGAAGAAGCCGTATCCTCCCGATAGCGTAAAGACATTCGATACGGACATCAACGGAAACGTCTTTCAGCACCAGCTCGACCAGCCTGCGCTGGATATCCTCTGAGGCGGGAGCAAGATTCGCGATGGCAGAAGCACAGATCCTCCTGACCTCGTACGAACGGCTCCCCAGCCCCTCTACGAACATGGGCAGATCGCTCTCATCGGCCATCTTCGCCAGCCCGTCCCCCGCCCATTCGCGCACCCGCTGGTACCGGGCCGAACGGAAAAGCCCGCGCAGGGCCTCCTTTTTCTGCACCTGGCCGGCGCCGAGCTCATCCATGGTACGATAGATGAACTTTGCCATGTACTCATCCGATCCGGGCATGAGGGCGGCCAGATGCGGGATGGCATCGGGATGGCCAATCGCCTCAAGGCGTTCGACCATGAGGCGCAACCTGATCCCCTGAGCGTGGGGCAACGCCGCGCAATAGACAGCGCATTTCTCGCGGGAAGTAAGAGGAAGCTTATCCAGCGCGGCCTCGGCCTCCATCCTCAGATAATTCTCGTCATCGGTCAAATATGCGGTCAGGGCGGGGACATTGCTCTTGTCGCCCGAAGCCCCCATCCCGCGGATCAGTCTCATCTTCGCCAGGAGCTCCTCGCCCCTGCCCCCGTCATGCTCGATGCGGAAGATCGAGACAGCGTCATCGAACGACGGCTTGAAGACATACCACTGCCTTTTCTCTTCCATGCCGGGAACGCCCACCAGCCGGGGCTTTATCCCGGCTAAGGCCGAGCGCGCCGCAGGGCTGGCGACTTCCATCAAAGATGATGGATCGACAAGGTAAAGATATCCCATCTCCCCGCGCAGATGCTCCTCGTACAGGCATCCCCGCGCCTGTTTATCGGTCCTTTCAGGGAAACCGGAAGCGATGCGGCAATCGCCGTAGATCGAGCAGGCCCCTGCGAAGAAGAACTTTCCTTTTTCATGATCGATGCGCGTGGAGAGAGCCGGGCAGCGGTAAGCCGTGTAATACGAATACGGGTAGATGGTTTTCTGATCTTCCATCAGGTTGAAGAAGACGATGATGATATCATTCGCGGCCTTAAGGGGGATCTTCTTCGCCTCGAGGTCGGCTTTGACCGGGTAGGGCATCCCTCCCCAATTCTCCCCTCCTTCAAAGAAACAGCAGGCGCTGCACAGGCACAGTTTCCTCTCAATGAACGGCTTGAAACCGATGGGTATCGCCTGCTCGACCACATCCTCTCCGTCATTGGCGGTAAACCCGCCGTCCTTATATCCGTTGCACACGAAATTCCCGCGTACCTCTTTCTGTTCCGCATATGCCGCCCACAGTTCGCCGTATACCTTGCGGGTTATGGCAAAACCGACCGCGGAGAACATAACCGTCGGGGTCAGATGCAGGCCGAAAAGGATGAAGAACGAGATGTAAGCGAGGACGCTCATCACGAAACTGCGGAAGAAATCGATCTTCGCGGTCTCAGGCGAATAGTCCCTCAGCTTGCGCTGGGCGTAGTTCATCGATCCGGCGACGATGCTGATAACCACGATATCCAGCACAATATTCCCGGCAAGACCAATACCCAGCATTTCAGCGACAGGATTGGTGAAGAACTGCTTGAGCGCGACGATCGGTATACTGGTAAGCCCGCTCTGGAACACGTCATTAGCCAGCTTCCTGCGCCTGACCTTATCCGTATTAGAAAGCACATTCCGCAGAGTGAACGGCTTACAGCCTGCCTTAAGGTACGAGAAAATGTCGACAAGGGCGTTACGCGCGATCACCAAGGCTATCCAGAAACCTGCCAGCACCAGCGCTTCGCCCAGCGCAGATCCGAGAAGGAAACCGGCCACCGTCGCCACGATACCTATGCCGAGCCTTGCCCAGGTCCAGGCGCGGAACCTGTTGTACTTAAATGGCCGGCCATTCTCCCAGATCCTGTCATTAAGCTCTTTGAGCCCCCCGTCCCGGAATGTGATGAAGCCGAAATCGGCGTTTTCCTGTTCTTCCGGGCTTGCCGACCGGCGCTCGTACCCGTAGTCCGTGTTTAGCCTGTATCCCCACGTTTGAAGCTTGAGATAAGCATCAATGGTCCGGTATGTCCATACGCCCCTTACCCGTTCAAGAGTGATGAAAAGAGCAAGCCCCGCTATCTTGTCCGACCCCTCTTCTTCCCCCGTCTTTTCCTGCAGCAACCTGAGCTGTTCATTGCTGAAGACACTCCCCGCGGGTTTTTGCCAATTGAGGTAATTATTTGATTCTTTGACGCCGACGGTGCCGGAAACAGGAGCATGCCTGATCCTGTGCAGCCGATCCCTGTAGCCAGCTTCAAGATCCTTCAGAC
>JBLMZF010000060.1:0-15626 GCA_050258655.1 Deltaproteobacteria bacterium
GCATCTGGACTACCCAGGCCTCCGCCTTCCACATGAACCAGGTCGCCGCCGACGAGTTACCCTGCCTGAACAGTTCCTTCGCGATGGCCGCATAGGCTGTGCCCGGATAAGAGAACAGTATGCACCAGGCCGGATCTTTGGAAGCGAAGAAATCAAGCACCATCCTGCTGCCCGTCTCCCCGTCTATCACTCCCGCCCCGATCAGATGCGAGATGCGGTCACAGGCGGTAACGATATTCTTTTCCTCATCAGGGAAGCAGTACAAGTACTTGTTTAACTCCATCCGGAAAGCTTCTTCCTGTTCACGGTGAAGCCTGAAGGAAGGGGCAAAAGAATCAATGACTTTCCCTATCCGTTCCAGTTCGCGCCTTTCCGCCTCCCGGTCCTTTTTTGCCGGGACCTCAGCCACGGCTGCCGCAGCAGCCTTAGCCGGCTTGCGGAAAAAGACCTTCTGCTTGAGCTGCTCCTTCACTTCCTGCGGCATGTAATCGGTATTGTGGTTGATAAGGAGCACCAGAAGCGCAGGGTTATCCTTATACAGCTCATAATATCTCCTGTCGATGATGACGGAATTCTTATGGGAAAAGACGACCCGCGTGGAACCAGGAGCGAAATCGGCCACCCAGACCTCGTGGCCGCTGTCGGAACCGAGAATATCCCCGCGGGTGAACAGGCCGCTCCTGGAAGGGGCGAACGGATAAAGGATGTCATCGAGGTAGATGATATCTTTTGAAGAGTCTATTTCGAAGAACCCGTCTTCCCGGTAATTGGGCCCTTCGTTCTCGAGATCCTCCCTGCTGGCGGTAAGGGCGGCAGGCAGTACAGCCTTCCCCATGCCCTGCTGCTCATTCACCCAGCCCCGGACCTCGTTCTGCACTTCCTGCACCAGTTGGCTCGCCCTGCCGCCGGCACGCCGCTCGCCGTCACCCACAGGCTTTTCCGCGCCTTCTTCCGCGCGCTGCCATTCCTTGAGCAGGAGGCCGATCCCGTTCAGGAGACGGACCTTGTCACCGTTGCCCTGCGCGATGATCTTTTTAACCGCGGCGACAATGGAGGCGCGCGTGATCTCGTCAAGCTGGACGCTGCCGCGCTCACTGGTAAGCTTCGTGTCCGGAGGGAGTTCGATCACGAGCAATTCGGGAAGATTGTACCCGACAGCATCGATCCTCTCGATCTCGACACCGGCTACCTGCACGGATACGACAGTCCTGGCTCTCTGGCCCGGTACCAGGGCTCTGTCAGTCCTGTAGAAAAGTTTTGTGGAGGCCGCGATGTCTTCGCCGGTCAAAGACTCTTTAGGCGGCGTCTTATCGCTTTCCCTCGGGATAAGCAGCTTTGTCATCAGCTTTTCTACGCTCATCCCGCAGCCGGGATCGATCACTGTCAGCCCTTTTTCGCTGATCGTCACCTCGATACTTGAGTCTTTGTACAGGTGGCCGGGCAGGGAATCACCGTTGATATAGTGAGCGCCAGCCATGGGATTGACGGCCTGGCCGTTAAGAATGACGGGCATCCGGTTGTTGAACTCGAACTTGCGGCGGATGTACTCCGAGAACTCTGACCGGGTGCGCTGATCGCCGAACCTGCCGGAGACGATCTGCACCGTGGTGCCTTTGCGCACGGCTTCCGTGCCGGCCGAGATATTCCTTGTCCTTGTCTGGAGGTAATAGGCGCCCCCCTTTATGGTTATCTTGATCTCGGCGCCGGTCACCCCGTCCGTCGAAGTCGTCCACATCGCGTAATCCCCTTCTTTCAGGAGACCCAGCGACTGGAAAGCTCCGATCCCGAAGCGGCCCGTAGGCCGCACGCCCAACGTGACCAGCGTCGCGTCGATGCCGTTCGCGATGAGCTCGACGCCCGCCTGGCTTTCGTAACCGGCCTGATAGGAAGTGTGAGTGTCCAGCCGCTCCGCTTGCCCGTTCTCTATCGCTTCCCTCACGTCTTTGCCTGCATCGAAAACCTTCTGGTACTGGTCAAGGTGGTTCTGAACGTAGAAAATGACCTTTCCCAGTTCCATCGGCTCAGAAAATCCGCCGTCGGCCTGCAGTTTGCCGGGTCCCGCCGCAGCGGGCTTGTCCAGGCGCAGTACCATATGGCCCTTCGCGTTCCAGGGATAGGATGTGCGGCCGAGGATGGTGATCGAATAGTCCTCAGTCTTCCACGCGAAACCGGGAAGTCCGGTGGACGGGTCCTTGCGCACTTCCAGGATGTCGCTGCCGACAGCCTTGACGACATCCTGCCCGGTCTCGGCGACGGTCCTCTCGACCGGAGCGTCCAGGATCATCCCGCCGGACCTGAGCATCCCGCCGAGCCGCCGGACATACGTCGCGTAATTTCCCTTATCGGCCTTATGCTCCTCATCGTAATAGAATTTGTCGGAATAATGGTACAATCCGAAATGGCTGTAAATGACATCAGGGCTGTCGCCCTTAAACTTGGTGCCTGCCTCAGAAAAATACTCGCCGAAATTCTCGGCGTCATCAAAGATGAAGCGGACGCCCGAGCGCACGGCCTCATCCGACTTCCAGTTGTCGTAATACACGTCGCTAAAGCCGTAAAACGTCACATTGGTGATCCCCCTCGCGCGGAGCTCAAGAGCAAGTGTGATCAGAGCGGTACCGGCCCCGCATCCCCAGTCGACGATGACCAGGTGCGGCGTCTTCTGAGCGCGTTCGGCTATCTCGTCGAGAAGCGGCCTGGAAAGGGCGGGCTGGAACAGCGAGCTTATCCTGCTCAAAGGTGTTTCCCAGAACTTCCACCTCCACCTTACGGTCAGGTAACATGTCAGGTTGAGGCGCTCGATCTTCACTCCCTGCCTCACCAGACCCATATCGGCCTTGACCGCGTCGTTGCATTCAAAGATGTTCTTTGATCCAAGCGTCGCTGATGGATCAGGCTTCCCCAGGAATAATCTGTCGATCCTGGCGAATAGACCCGCGACAAGTCTTTCCATCAAGTCGGGGTTTTTCCCCTTCGCCCTGACAACACTGCCCGTAACGGAGACGACATCCCGGCCGGACGACCGCGGGGAGACGGAAAGCCTTTCCATCCCTCTGACGGAACCCAGATCCTCCAGGCCTCCTCCGTCATACTGGACGCGCGCGTCGCCGACAAGATCGGTGGCGACGATCCCGCCGCTGGAATAGGTCCTGATGACCGCGGTTGAACCTGTTGCCTCCTGTTCACGGATATTGTATTCACCCTCACGGAACGATCTGCGGTAGGCTTCGTAATACGCGCGTTTTGACCAGCCCTGTTCTTTGGGAACGATAATGGAGGAGACCAGCTCCTTCAGCTGCGGACTGCCCGCGAATGCTCTCTTTATCCACTGGGCGAGAATGAGTGAGTAGAACACCTGGCGCAGCGGCGCGTAGCGGCGGGAAAGATTGACTTCCCGGCTCAGGCGGGGGATGATCGATTCTTTTATCAAACCGGACGCGTATTCGTTAAGCTCCTTCTGTCGCTCGTCGGTGAACCGGTAAGCGTCCCGGCCCTTCAGGTAATCGGACTCGAGCATCACCTTGAGCCGGGCCTTATAGATGTAGACCCCCTCCCTGCCCTGCTTCAGGATGACTTCGTCCGGGACGATCCAGGGACGGGCCAGGGTAGGGATGGAGACCTCTGTCTGCGCGCCATAAAGCTCCGCGGCCTTGCGGTAGAGCCGTTCCCAGTATTTTCTCCCGTCAGGAGTGGCGGGCGAAGTGGCGGCTGCCAGGTCTTTCTTGAGCTGGACATCGGCCTCGAGCATCACGCGACCCATCGCGGTCCCCTCGAGCGCCGGATCGATAATGTCGTCGGAATCCGGCCGCAGGTTGACCCAGAACTTGTCATCGGGAAGAGCGAGACCGGTGAAGAAATACCCGATCAGCGGCGCCAGCGGCCTGTCAGTGGGCTTCCCACCCGGTTCGTCGCCTTTATCAAGGATGACGTCAAGAAGGCCCCGCGGGGCGAACGAAACACTGCGCAGATGGAGAGGCCGGAAGTTATCGCCGGACGCTGCCACCCGGTCCTGCGCCATGACAGGCAGCTCCAGCACCTGGGCGAACCCCGCCTGCTGGAAGAAGAACGAGAAGATGAGGATAAGTGAAATTACTTTTCTCATTTATAAAGTACTTACTAATGGGTGAAAATGATACGTCCCTTTTGCAGGACGGTTTAATGGTCTATCAGCCTATTAATAATATGTATTATAGCGGCGGGTTTTTCAAGACGTTGAGAGGCGGGTTTGAAAGCCTTTTCACCACACTGAGTTTGCGACCATGAAGCAGGCGTTGTAGGTGACGGTGATGCCGTGCTCGCGGGCCTTGCGCACCGCGGCCTCCGATTCCGAGCCCGGCTGCATCCACAGCTCCTTTATGCCGAGCTCTATCGCCTGGTCCGTCACTGATCCGGTGACATCCGGCGGCACGACGGTGATGACCATGTCGGGCTTCACCGGAAGGTCCCGCAGGGACGGATAGATCTTCCTGCCGAGCAGGTCGGGGAGACGGGGGTTGACCCCCTGCACCCGGAAACCGGCGTTCAACAGGTCCGAGAATATCTGATAACCGTATTTCTCCCGGTTCGAGGAAACCCCGACCACCGCTATCTCTTTTTCCTTTATATCCTTCATGGTCCCATCTTAA
This sequence comes from Deltaproteobacteria bacterium, assembly GCA_050258655.1. Taxonomy (GTDB): domain Bacteria; phylum Omnitrophota; class Gorgyraeia; order Gygaellales; family Profunditerraquicolaceae; genus JBLMZF01. The sequence goes on from JBLMZF010000060.1 coordinate 4,626, forward strand.
TCGAAAAGAAAAGGGGCGGCAATATCCTGCCGCCCCCTGCCGTTGACCGTATTATCAGAATCCCTGCCAGTTCCTCAGCGCCTCGATGCCTTTTGACTTGACCAGCTCGATGAATATCCAGACGATCTCGGGGTCGAGCTGTGTCCCGCTGAGCTCGGTGATGATCTTGAGTCCCTCTTCAATAGGAAAAGCCTTGCGGTACGGCCTGTCGGCGGTCAGAGCCTCGAAGGTATCCGCGACGGCGAGGATACGTGCTCCCAGCGGGATCTCGTCCCTGGACAGCCCCCTGGGGTACCCGCCGCCGGCGAACTTCTCGTGATGGTGGTAGATCATCAGCTTTACGTCCGCGGAGAGGTCGGCGTGCTCGAACAGGCTCAGCGTCAGTTCGGGCGAGGGGTCGCGCGCCGACTCGTCATTGCCCTTGTCGTTGAAATGGGGGAACTCGACCGGTCCGAGGATCTTCATCGCGATGGCGGGATGCTCCTTGACGATGTCGAACTCGCTGTCAGTCAGCTTCCCCTTCTTGCCGAGGATGTCCTCGGGCACGCCGATCTTACCGAGGTCATGCAGGAGGCCGGCGATCTGTATGGATTCGATCGTCGAAGGCGTCAGGTTCATCGCCGCCGCGATGGCCATCGAATAGCGTGAGACAAGATCGGAATGGCCGCGGGTATACTCATCCTTGGCTTCGATAGCGGAAGCGAGGGCATTGATGATGCTGAAATATGTCTGCTTGAGGTCGCCGTAAAGCATCGCGTTCTCGAACGCGACAGCGCCGTGGGAGGAAAGCGATGAAAGGTTGCGCTGGTCACGCGGCGAGAACCCCTCGTTCCCCGTCCCGTACACGGACATGACGCCGATGACCTTGCCCTTGGTTATCAGCGGGGCGTTAAGCATCGAGCGGATCTGGCGGCCGTCATCACTGCCCTCGGGCACATTAATGACGCGCTTGACCCCCTGCGGTCTGGACGAAAGACGGGTGAGGTTGGAGATTACCTGGGCCAGGTTCTCCTCTATGAAACCGAGACACTGCCGCGAGAGAGGCACCCGGGAGCGGATCAACATGGTCTGATTGTTCTTCCCGTAGATCAGGAAACCGAAGGCGTCACAGTTGACCATCCCGGAGAGCGCCTCAGCGAGTATCTTGAGCACCTCATCCTCATTGACGGTCGGATTGAGGGCGCGGCTGAGCACGTTGAAGCGGAACATATCCATGCTGCGCGTCTCCGACTCGATCAGCATGAGCGCGTTGCCCAGCGCCATCTCGGCGATCCTGCCAAGCCTGATCACCTGATCCTTCTCCGGAGCGCCCTCACCGATCCCCGCTGCCAGGACACCCAGGAACCGCGGCCCGTCGAACAGCGGGACAAAGAACTCCTGTCCTTTGAACACGGGACCGGAGGCGGCTACCGCCCTGCTTTCGGGCACGGAGGCGACTTCTCCTGCGGGGGGCAAAAAGGTCTTCTTCTGCTCGTCCCAGACCAGAAGCCCGAAGCGCACTCCCGGGAGTTCGGTCCCGAGGAAACGCACGATCTCCTGCGCCAGCGCCCCGACGCGCAGCTCCGGCCCCAGGACGTCGAATGCGGTACCTAACTTGAGGATAGCGGGAATATTCCCTTCCATGTCATCCCTCGTCTTTGATCATCCCCTTGGCCTTCGCCAGTATGGCCTTGATCGACTCGGCGCCGAAGATGATGAAGAACGTCCCGGAAAGATCGCGCTTGGTCTCGCGGAACCGCGCTTCGATCAGGATGGTGTCGTTGAGCTCATCGTCCTTGAGACCGGTGAAAGCGAGGTTCACCAGCGACCTGACCGCCCCGCTGGTCAAAGTGACCGTGGAAGGGAATGCCGAGATGCCGGTAAAGGCGCTCAAGGCCGAGAGGTAGGCGCTGACGATGATATTGCCAAGCTCCTTCAGCGCTGAGATGCCTATCTCGGTCAGGCTCGAGGCGTTCTCCTGAAAAGGACCGATCAGCAGATCAATCAGCCTGAAAGATTCCTTGCGGGGCAGGACCATCAGGGCGTTCCCCTTCGCGCCGCCCCAGATGTGCATATGTATCCCTATGATCTGCTCTTCGGGGTCCACCTTCATGTACTTGGGCAGCTCGTTGATACTGATGATAGAGGCGGACGGCAGGTCGAGCTCGATACGCCTTCCGATGGTCTGCGCAAGAGCCGTGGTAGCGTTGCCTGCGCACATGTTCCCGATCTCAGTCAGGATGCTTTTCTCGATATTGGAAAATTTGTCTTCCATCATCTCTCCTTCCGCGCCATCTTCAACGCATGGCGCACGCCTTCTTCCTTCGACCGTATCTTCTTTTCCGCCTGGAGTTCGTCCAGGGCGCCCAGTATCCTGCCGAACAGCGGTCCGGGTTCAAGGCCAGCTTTGATAAGATCATCCCCCGTCACCAGCCGTGCCGGTGCCGGACATTCGCGCCGCCTCAGGAACTCCTTCAACAGCCGTTTGATCAGCCGCTCCTGGCGGCCGCGCGACTCTTCTACGACAAGGTATCCGCGCGTGGCTCTCAGATCGGCCAGCGCCAGTATCAACACGCTCCCCGCCTCTTCCTGCGCGTCCCTGAAGAACCTGAACAGCGCTTTTTCAGTCACCTTTGGCACGGTGGAGAGGAAACCGGGCCTCAGGTGAAGAGCGACTACCCGCTTGAGAAAACGCTCCTCTTCCTTGGAAAGACGGATCCTCTGCGCGATGCCGGCACAGATAAAGGCCCCTTCCCTGTCGTGGCCGTAGAACATCACCTTCCCGCCGGCGCGCCGGTACGTCTTCGGCTTCCCGATGTCATGCAGGAGCGCCGCTAACTTCAGCAGCTGCGACCTGCTCCTTCCCGACGATAGCTGGGCGTCCAGGTACTCCCTTACCCCCGCGACGCGGACCAGGAGCCTCTCCGCGGATTCCAGCCTGCGCAGGGTCTCCAGCGTGTGCCCCCAGACATCCAGATGATGGCAGGCCCCCTGGCGCATGCGTTTCATCGCGACGATCTCGGGGAACACCGTCTCGAGCACGCCGGACCGGTCAAGCAGAGCGACTGTCGCGCCGCTGTCCCGGGCCGAGAAGATCTTAAAAAGCTCATCGCGCACGCGTTCGCCTGATACCGAACGCAGGAGCTGTCTCTTGCGCGACGCGAGCCTTAACGTCCCGGGTTCGATCGCGAACCCGAGCAGCGCGGCCGTGCTGAACGCCCTCATCACCCTGAGCGGATCATCGTCCAAAGCGCGCGGCCCCGCGACACGGACGAGCCTTGCCTTTATATCCTTCCTGCCGTCGAGGGGATCGATCAGCAGCTTCTCCAGCGCCCCGCCCTCCATGACCTGGTCGAACCGGGCACCCAGGCTGTTGACCGTGAAATCCCTGCGGGAAAGGTCTTCTTCTATCGTCCCGCCCTTGAAATCGGAAAAATCGAGTGTATAGACCGTCTCTCCCAGACGCTTGACCACCCTCCCCGTCCCGTGTTCTTCGTCGAGAGCGACGAAACCCGCGCCCAGGAGCCGCGCCACGGAGCGGGCGAACGCCACGGCCCCGGAGGCCATCGCGAAATCGATATCGGGGTTGCGTTTCCTGCGTCCGACGATGATGTCGCGCAGGATCCCGCCGACAAGGTAAAGCAGGACTTTTTTCTTCCGCGCTGCGTCACGGACCGCCTCAAGCAGCCCGGCAGCTTCGCCTTCAGTAAAAAAAGAGCTCATGTAAGTTCTTCGATCCGGGCCTTCATGTCCGCGAGGTCGACGAAGGCGACAGTCGAATGCCCGCTCAGCCAGCCGGAGCATTCTCCCGGATTGACCACCAGTGCGGTGCCGGAATGCGCTATGCCGGGTTTGTGCGAATGGCCGTAGACGATGAGGTCGGCTTTTTCCGCGCCGAAGTCAAGTCCCGCCCTGTCATGGACGACCGTGATCCTGCGTCCTTCAAGGACGAGCCGCAGCGGAGGAGGCTTGATACGGCCTTCTGATCTGAGGGAAAGCCCTTCCCGCTCGCCGTCGTTGTTGCCGAAAACACCGGCCCAGTCGCAGGAAAGCTTTTTGAGCCTGTCGATGGTGAAAGGGGCGACGAAATCGCCCGCGTGGAGTACGAAACCGACGCGCGATCTGTTGAAGAGTCCGACGGCCTCGTCGATCTTCGGAAGGTTATCGTGGGTATCTGAGAGGATACCTATGGTCATAGGCCGCTACTTGTCCGGTTCTATCTTCTCGGTACGCCGGATCACCTCTTCTTCGACGAAGATGGGACACTTCGCCCTGACGGCCAGCGCGATGCTGTCCGAGGGACGGGCGTCGACCTCGACGGCCGACCCGTCGGCCTTCTGCAGGACGAGCTTGGCGAAGAAGATATTATCCTCGAGCTTGTCGATACGGATGCTCTGCACCCTGGCGTCAAGCGCGGTGATGGCGGAGAACAGCAGGTCGTGGGTAAGCGGGCGGGGCGAAGAGCTCCCGCTGATCTTCGAGCGTATCGCCAGGACCTCGGCGAGCCCGATCACGATCGGGAGCATCCTGGGTCCGCCGTTCTTCTCCCTGAGCACGATCAACTGGTCGTGCCGTTTCTCATCTATGACTATCTTGTTGAGCTCCATCTCGATCATCGGTCATTTCCTCCCCTGTTTCTTCCTGGGTTTCCGGGCTCCCGCTTTTTCTTCCCTGCCGATGAGATCCTTGAGCTCGGAAATGAACTGCTCGACGTCCTTGAACTGCCTGTATACGGAGGCGAAACGGACGTACGCCACATCGTCGGTGAACTTGAGCTTCTCCATGACCAGCTCACCGATCTTCGTCGAGGCGACCTCGCGCTCGTGCTTCTTGAGCACCTGGCGCTCGACCTCCTGGGCGATCTCCTCCATCTTCTCGACGCTTATCGGGCGCTTCTCGCACGCCTTGATGATGCCGGCGAGTACCTTCTTCCTGTCGAACGGCTGCCTCCGGCCGTCCCGCTTGATGACCATCAGCTGGAGTTCCTCGACGTACTCGTACGTGGTGAAACGCTTGCCGCAGCGCAGGCACTGCCGCCTGCGCCTGATCACGCCGTCTTCCTGTATGGAACGGGAGTCGATGACCTTGTCCTCGCGGCTCCCGCAATAGGCGCATCTCATTTCTTTTTCCCTTCGCCCTTGAAGACCCGCACCGCGATCTTCGCTTCCTTGAGGAAATCCATGGCCATCTTATCGGGGTACTGCCCCGCGATGACTATCTCCTTGATCCCCGCGTTGATCAGCATCTTCGCGCAGATCACGCAGGGCTGATTCGTGACGTAGATGGCGCTGTCCTTGACCGAGATGCCGTACAGGGAGGCCTGGATGATCGCGTTCTGCTCGGCATGGAGACCCCGGCAGAGCTCGTGGCGCTGGCCCGAGGGTATCTTGAGCTTGTCGCGCAGGCAGCCGATCTCGAAGCAGTGCTCCATCCCGCTCGGCGCCCCGTTGTAACCGGTGGCAAGCATGCGCTTGTTCTTGACGATGACCGCGCCGACCGACCTGCGCAGGCAGGTGGACCGCTGGGCGACCAGATGCGCTATCTGCATGAAATACTCATCCCAGCTGATGCGGGCGCACCGGCGCCCACCCGCGCTTCCGCTCGCGCGGGGTGTCCTGTCTCTTTTCATTCGAGCATCCCTTTCAGTTCGGGGTACAGCGGGTACTTCCTGCACAGCCCGAGGACTTCCTTCCTGATATCGCTGAGTTTACCGGTGTCGCTGCGGGAACGGATCGCCTCGTCGATGAGCCCGGCCACCTTCTCGACGTCCTCTTCCTTCAGCCCGCGGGTAGTGACGGCCGGAGTGCCCAACCGGATGCCGCTGGTCTGGGCCGGAGGGAGCGGGTCATACGGTATAAGGTTCTTGTTCACGGTTATATTGACCTGCTCCAGGAGCTCCTGCGTCTCTTTCCCGGTGATCTGCCGGGAAGAGAGATCGACGAGGAACAGGTGATTGTCCGTCCCTCCGCTGATGATCCGGTAGCCGCGGGCAGCCATCGCCGCCGCGAACGCCTTGCTGTTCTTGACGATCTGGCGCTGGTACTGCTTGAACTCGGCGGTCAATGCCAGCTTGAAGGCGACAGCCTTGGCGGCGATAACATGCATCAGAGGACCGCCCTGCATACCCGGGAACACCAGCGAATCGATGTGCTTGCCGTATTCCTTTTTGGCGAGTATGAACCCGCCCCGCGGACCGCGCAGGGTCTTGTGCGTCGTCGAGGTGACGATATCGGCGTACGGCACGGGCGACATGTGCAGCCCGGCCGCGACCAGGCCGGCGATGTGGGCCATGTCCACGAACAGCGCCGCTCCGGTCTCGTCGCAGATGGCGCGCAGCCGCTTGAAATCTATCTCGCGCGAATAGGCGCTGGCCCCGGCAAGGATGAACTTGGGCTTGTGCAGCCGGGCAAGCCGCAGCACGGAATCGTAATCTATGCGTTCGGTCTCCTTGTCGACCCCGTACGGGATGGGATTGTAGAACGTGCCGGAGAAATTGTGCTTGAGCCCGTGCGAAAGATGGCCTCCGCAGGCCAGGTCCATCGCAAGATACGTGTCGCCCGGCTTGAGCAGCGTGAAAAAGACGGCCATGTTCGCCTGGGTCCCCGAATGGGGCTGCACGTTGGCGTACTCGGCGCCGAAGAGTTCCTTGGCCCGCTCGATCGCCAGCGTCTCGGCGTTGTCCACGCATTCGCAGCCGCCGTACCAGCGCCTGCCCGGATACCCTTCCGCGTACTTGTTGGTCATCACCGACCCCTGCGCTTCAAGGACCGCCACCGAAGTGAAGTTCTCCGACGCGATCAGCTCGAGGGTCTCGCGCTCGCGTTCCAGCTCGCAGTTGATGGTCTTGTAGATCTCGGGGTCGACCTGCTTAAGATGCTTCATCTCTTGCTCCTGTTGATTTTCTCGAATATGTACTCTTCCACTTTCCGTATCTTGTCAAGCCGCCGCTTGTGGCGTCCGCCGGCGAACGGCGTCTTTATCCAGATGTCGATCATGCGCCTGGCCGTCGCGGTGTCTGTGAACGCGGAGCCCAGGACGAGGATATTGCTGTCGTTGTGCTCGCGGCTCAGGCGCGCGCAGGTGGCGTTATAACAGAGGGCCGCGCGCACGCCGGGAAACCGGTTTGCGACGATCGAATTGCCGATCCCCGACTTGCAGATCAGGATACCCCTCCTGAAACCTCTCTGCGAGACCCGGCGGGCCACCTCGAAGGCGTAATCCGTGTAATCACAGCTCTCCTCGGAATACGTTCCCGCGTCGGTGACCGCGAACCCTTTCTTCGCCAGGAACCCTTTGAGCGCCTCTTTCAGCTTGAAACCGCCGTGATCCGAACCGATGATGATCTTATCCATATTTTATCCTATTTTACGCGGCCGTACACTTCGGAAGTGTAAAACCGCTGCTTATATTATCCTGCTGATCTTTTCTACGGCTTCCTCGATCACCGCCAGCGTCTCCTCGTAGAACTCCCGGGGCCTGCCGATCGGGTCGGGGATGTCCAGGTCGAAATCGGTCACCCGGGCGAACTCCTTGAGCAGGAAAAGCCGGTTCTTGACCTGGGGGTGCAGATGCAGAAGCCTCTGCTCGTGCAGCCGTTCCATCACCAGGATGATATCCGACTTGTTGAGCATATCGATGGTGATCCGCTGGGAACGGTGGCCTGAAACGTCGATACCCTTGCGCGCGAGCAGTTCCCTCGTCTCATAACTGGCGCTGAGGCCCCCCGTGAACATGATACCCGCCGAAAGCACCTCGACGTCATCGCGCTTCTGCTCCTGCAGTTTCTTGCGCAGCAGCCCCTGGGCCATCACCGAGCGGCAGGAATTACCCGTGCAGATGAACAGGACCGTCTTGGTCCCCGCCACCTTGAGCACGTCCTCTTTGCGGACCGCCCCTTCCCTCAGCACCTCGAACGGCTGTTTCGTCGCGTCGACGACCGTCGATTCCCTGCCCAGCCGGGCAGGCCCTGCGTCAAGGGCGATCTCGACGATCCCCTCCATGTCGGCGATCGCTTCGGCGAACGTCACCGGAGCGGGTTTGCCGGACAGGTTCGCCGAAGGAAGCGCTACCGGCACCCCGGCCAGACCGATCACTTTGAGCGCGGTCCTGTCGTCGGGCATCCGTATCCCCACCGTGCCGCCGTCCGTTGACCTGAGGACCAGGGTCAGCGGTCCGGGCCAGAAACGCTCCATCAATTTATACGCCGCAACGGGTATATCGCGGGCGAGTTTGTCCAGGTCTTCCTTGTCCGCTATGGCCAGGGAGAAAGGTTTTTTGTCGGGACGGCCTTTCACCGCCTTGAGCCGCTCGACGGCCTTCTTGTCCGCGGCGTTCGCCGCTATCCCGTACACGGTCTCAGTGGGAATGACCGCCAGCCCCCCGTCCCTGATGATATCGGCAGCCTCCGCGCACGGTTTCTCTTCGGGATTGAGGGGGTTGATCCTGACGATCTTAGCAGCCATTCGCCGTCCCTTCGCGAGAGATGTGAGGCCTACAGGTCGATCTTGATCTTTTTGACGGACAAACGCATCTGGCGCTTGTGCTCCGCCAGCCGGGCCGCGACACGCGTATCTGAGAGGCCCAGGACCTCCAGGGCGAAAAGCGCCGCGTTCTTGACGCCGGCTGAACCGACTGCCATCGTCGCCACAGGCACGCCCGCGGGCATCTGAAGCGTCGACAGGAGCGAATCGAGCCCGTGGAAGCTTTTGGTCTCCATGGGGATGCCGATGACCGGCAGTGCCGTGTGGCTGGCGATGACTCCCGCCAGCGCCGCCGCTCCGCCGGCCGCCGCGATGAAGACCTTCGTCCCCTTTTCGATGCCGAAGTTATATATGCCTCGAGCTCTTTCGGGCTGCGATGAGCGGAAAGGACACGCGCCTCGTAACCGACACCGAATTCCTTAAGGACCTGCGCGGCGGGCTTGACCGCTTCGAGATCCGACTGGCTCCCCATGATGATGCTGACCCGAGCTGACATGGACACCCCCGTCATCTAAAGGGCTTTGGCCCCTATGTCCGTCCTGAAATGCATCCCTTCGAAATCTATCCTGCGCACCGCGCCGTAGGCCGTGGCGATCGCGTCCCTGACCGTCGCCCCCCTGCCCGTGACGCCGAGCACCCTGCCGCCGCTGGTGACGATGGCGCCGTCCGGCTTTCTCTGCGTCCCCGCGTGGAAGACCACGACGCCCGGCAGCTTCCCCGCCGCGTCAAGACCCGAGACCGGCAGTCCCTTCCTGTATTCGCCGGGATATCCGGGCGCGCTGATCACGACGCAGACACAGCTCGCCCCGTCCCACAAAAGCCCGCCGGCGCGCGTGACCGCTGAAAGCCTGCCGTTCGCGACCGCGAGCATTGTTTCGACGATATCTGACTTCATGCGGGGAAGGATCGCCTGGGTCTCAGGGTCCCCGAACCGCACGTTGAACTCCAGCGTCTTCGGCCCGTCCTTCGTCAGCATGATACCGGCGTAGAGGACCCCGCGGTATTCGATGCCCTCTTTCGCGAGACCGTCGATCGTTCGCCTGACGACCTTGTCGAGGATCTCTTTGAGGAGCGCGCTGCTGACAACGGGAGCGGGCGAATACGCTCCCATGCCCCCGGTGTTCGGCCCCCTGTCCGCGTCAAAGACGCGCTTGTGGTCCTGGCTGGTGGCCAGAGGCACCACTTCGCGCGAATCGGTGAAGACCAGTATCGACGCCTCCTGCCCTGTCAGGCATTCCTCGACGATCACGCGGTCGCCCGCGGCCCCGAAAACCTTCTCGCGCATCATCGCGTTGACAGCCTGCTTCGCCTCATCGACCGTCGCGGCCACGACCACGCCCTTGCCGGCGGCGAGCCCATCCGCCTTGACCACGCACGGGGCCCCGTTCTTCTCTATGTACCGGCATGCCTCGTCAGCGTTGTCGAATACCTTGAACGCCGCGGTCGGCACTCCGTATCTGCTCATCAGCTCCTTGGAGAACACCTTGCTCGATTCCAGCCGCGCGGCGGCGCGCTTCGGCCCGAACACCGTCAGGCCACGGGCGGTAAACTCATCGGCGATACCCAGGGTCAGCGGCGCTTCCGGCCCCACGACGGTAAGGTCGATCTTCTCCCTGCGCGCGAAATCGGCGAGCTGCTCGATGTCGTCAGCCTTGATATCTATGCATTCGGCTATGCCCGCGATACCGCCGTTACCCGGCGCGCAGAAGACCTTGTCGGCAAGCTTCGACTGCGCGATCTTCCAGACCAGGGCGTGCTCGCGGCCGCCCGAACCTATTACCAGTATCCTCATATTTGATGGGTTGCTTCGCCGCACAGGCGGCGTACCGGCGCAATTCATATAACTGCGCCGGGTGCGGGCACTTTGTGCCCTCGCAATGACGTCACGGTTAAACGATGTTTACCTTCTTGGATCCCTTGACGGTCTCGCCGATCTTCCAGGCCTTGAGTTTGAGCGCGGCCAGGTCAGCCAGCACCGCTTCCTGCGCGGCGCGGTCGACGATCAGCACCATGCCTATCCCCATGTTCAGCGTGTGGTACATCTCTTTTTCGGGAACGTTCCCTTTAGCCTGCACGAGCCTGAAGATGTCCGGCACCTTCCATGCGGTCTTATGGATCAGCGCGTCGACCGAAGCGGGAAGGATGCGCGCGATCTTGTCGTAAAACGCTCCGCCGGTGATATGGCTTATGCCGGTGACCGCCTTGTCCTTGCCCCTGTTGGCTTTCGACAGTATGGAGAGGACCGGACGGACATAGATCCGCGTGGGAGTCAGCAGCTGCCCGCTCATCCTCTTGAGCTCGGCGGCCGAGAACACCTTGCGCACCAGCGAATATCCGTTCGAATGGATGCCGCTCGACGCGAGGCCGATGATCACATTGCCCGGCTCGATGCGGGAGCCGTCGATGATATCCGCCCTGTCGACCGCCCCGACGCAGAAGCCCGCCAGGTCGTATTCGCCCGCCGCGTACATATCGGGCATCTGGGCGGTCTCGCCTCCGATCAGGCCGCAGTCCGCCTGCTCGCATCCGGTGTTGATGCCTT
>JBLMZF010000061.1:0-6978 GCA_050258655.1 Deltaproteobacteria bacterium
TCGTCCTTCGGCTCGATCCCGGCGGCCTTCTCCATCACGACGTCGGAATACATCATGATCAGACGGCGGTAGGCATCGTAGACGAAACGCTCGCTGCCGGACTGCTTGATCATGCCGGGTATGGTCTTCGAGGTGAGGCCGACGTTAAGGACGGTCTCCATCATGCCGGGCATCGACTTGCGCGCGCCGGAACGGACCGAGACCAGGAGCGGGTTCGAGGGATCCCCGAACTTCCTGCCCATGATCTTCTCGACCTGCGCCAGCGCCTTCTCGACCTGTCCTTTAAGCTCTTTAGGATAGGTGCGCTTGTGATCGTAATAATAAGTGCAGACTTCGGTAGTGATGGTGAACCCGGGGGGAACGGGAAGCTTGAGCGTCCCCGCCATCTCGGCGAGGTTGGCTCCCTTGCCGCCCAGGAGATTCTTCATGGATTCGTTGCCGTCAGCTTTACCGCCTCCGAATGAATACACGTACTTAGCCATTGCTTTGGAAACCCTCCCTTTCAGTTAGTGGTGCACACATTGAGCTTATCCGTGATATAATCCCTGACTTTACTGATCGCAATACGTTCCTGCAGCATGGTGTCGCGGTCGCGCACCGTGACCTGCTCGTCCTCGAGGCTCTGCACGTCGACGGTGACGCAGTAGAGCGTCCCCACTTCGTCCTGCCTGCGGTACAGCTTTCCGATGGCGCCGGTGTCATCGTAGGTGGTCACGAAGCATTTTTTCAGGTCTGCCGCCAGTTTCTTGGCCTTTTCGACGACTTCGGGCCGGTTCTTGAGCAGCGGGAAAACGGCCGCCTTGACCGGCGCGAGGGACGCATGGAGCTTGAGCACGACCCTCGTCCCGTCCTTGACGGGCTCCTCGCTGAACGCGTCCACAAGGAACGCGAGCAGGCAGCGGTCGACGCCGCCGGAAGGCTCTATTATATAAGGAAAGAACCTCTCCTTTTTCACTTCATCGAGATAACGCAGGTCCTTGCCGCTGTACTCCGCGTGGCGCTTGAGGTCGAAATCGGTGCGGTTGGCGATGCCTTCCAGTTCCGACCATCCCCAGGGGAAGTTGTACTCCACATCCGTACATGCCTTGGCGTAATGCGCCAATTCGTCCTTGGCATGGGCGCGGAAATGGATGTTGTCCTTCCTCATCCCGAGGTTCAGGTACCAGCGCTTGCGGGCTTCGACCCATTCCTCGTAGACCCGGTCGGAATCCTCCGGCCGGCAGAAATACTCGATCTCCATCTGCTCGAACTCGCGGGTGCGGAACGTGAAATTGCCGGGAGTGATCTCGTTGCGGAACGACTTGCCGATCTGCGCCAGCCCGAACGGAAGCTTGGGATGGCGGCTGTCGATCACGTTCTGGAAATTCACGAACATCCCCTGCGCGGTCTCCGGCCTCAGATAGACGATGCTGGCCGGGTCATCGACCGGACCGTAGTAGGTCCTGAGCATCAGGTTGAACTGCTTGGGCTCGGTGAGGTCACCCGCGCAATCGGGGCATTTTTTGCATTCCTTGAGGTCGGCTACCTTGTACCTGCGCTTGCAGCCCTTGCAGTCGACCTTGAGATCGAAGAAGTTCTCGACGTGGCCCGAGGCCTCCCAGACCCTGGGATGCATCAGTATGGCCGCGTCCATCCCGTACATGTCGTTGCGCTCGTAGACATTGGCCTTCCACCACGCCTTCTTGATATTGTTCTTGAGCTCCACCCCGTACGGGCCGTAATCCCAGGTGTTGGCCAGGCCGCCGTAAATGTCGGAACCGGGAAAGATGAACCCCCGTCTCTTGCATAATGAAACGACCTTCTCCATCAGATTCTCAGCCATGTCTCTCTCTTGGGGGGTGTTTTAGAATGTATCGAGGATAAAAAGCCCCTGTCTCCTGATCCTACAGCGCGTATTTGTTGAATTCCTGGGAATAAAAACCGGCCGTTTCCGCGTCGATGACGCCCTCTTGGAGGTAATCGCGGATGACGTCGGCCATCGCCTGCATCTTGTAATTCGTTCCGGTCTGGATCACGTTCGCAAGCTGGAATATCTCGTCCTTGCGGATGATCCTCTTGACCGCGTCGTTGGCGACCAGCACCTCGGACGCCAGCACCCTGCCGGTGCGGTCCTTTTTCGGCAGCAGCACCTGGGCGACGATGCCCTTCAGGCAGTTCGCCAGCTGGGACAGCATCTGCCGCCTGTTCTCCGCCGGGAAAAGGCTGACCAGCCTGTCTATCGCCTGGATCGTGTCCGGCGCGTGGAACGTGCCGATGACCAGGTATCCGGCTTCCGCGGCCATGACCGCGGTCCGCACCGTCTCGGCATCGTCCATCTCGCCGATTACGATCACGTTGGGGTCCTGGCGCAGGCTGCTCTTGAGCGCGACAGAGAACGACGAGGTGTCGACCCCTATCTCACGCTGTTTTATGATGCTCTTGACGTTCTTGTGCGTGAACTCGATCGGGCGCTCGAGCGTGATGATGACCGCCTTGCGCTCCACGTTGATCAGGCCCACCATCGCGGCGATGGTGGTGGATTTCCCGCTCCCGGTCGGTCCGGTTACCAGGACAAGGCCGTCTTTCTGCCTGGCCAGCTCCTGGACGATGGGCGGGATGCGCAGCTCACCGAAATCGAAAGTCTTGGACTCGATCAGCCTGAACGCCGCCTCGACGAAGCCGCGCTGCTGGTGCACGTTCACCCTGAAGCGGCTGGCGATGTCGAACTGGATCCCGAAATCGAGCTCCTTGTCACGCTCGAACGCCCTGATCTGCTCCTTCGTCATCAGGCTGAAGACCAGCTGAGGTATCTCGTTGACATGGAGCACCTGGGCGTCGGTAAGGAAAGTGAGCTCGCCGTTGATACGCAGCACGGGCGGCTGTTCAGCCAGCAGGTGGAGGTCGCTGGCCCCCTTCTCTATCGTTATCTTGAGCAGCCGGTTGATATTGAGCCTTTCGACAAGCTGCTCTATCTCCTGCCTGTCCTGTTCAGCTATCTGTGTAAAGAACGTGCCTATCCCGAAATTGGTCTTGAGCGACTCGACCCTGACCACGCGGGCTATGGCATTGATGATGTTCTTCGAGTGCGGGAGCTGGAACTTGACCTTGAGTTCCGTCTTGAGCGGCAGCAGCTCTTCTATCTCGAAATAGAGCCCTTCCTGGCTTATATCGCCGCTGACGGCAGTCTTGGTCTTGACCGCTCCAGGGGTCTGCGCATCGGGATATTCGCAAACGACCGGGATACGCACGAAAACGCGGAATTTTTTCCTCTTTTCGGTCCCGTCTTTACCGAGCATAATGCCCCCCTTTTGAAAAAAAGCTATACTATTTTATCATAAACGCCGTGATTTTCTATAGTTTTCTCACGGCTGCAGTTTCTTGAGCTCCTCTTCCTTGATGCCGAAACAGTGTTCTTTTGCGGGGAACTTGCCCTGGATGACGTCGTCCCTGTATTCCTCGACCGCCTTCTGTATCAGCGGCGAAAGGTTGACATACTTCTTGACGAACTTGGGCGTGTAACGCTCGAAAAGCCCGAGCAGGTCGTGGATGACCAGCACCTGACCGTCGCAGTGCGGGCCCGCCCCGATCCCGATGGTCGGTATCTTCAGGTCTTTCGTCACCATCTCGGCGATCTTATCGGGCACGCATTCAAGCAGGACCGCGAAGCATCCCCTCTTCTCCAGTTCCTTCGCCTGCCGGATCAGCCTCTGGGCGGCCTCCGCGTCCTTCCCCTGCACCTTGAACCCGCCGATCTTGTCGACGGTCTGTGGCGTCAGGCCGATGTGCCCCATGACCGGCACGCCTGCCTTGACGACCATCTCAGCCACTTCCAGGCACTGGTCGAACCATTCCAGCTTCACCGCCCCGCAGCCTGCCTCGTCAACGGAACGGCGCGCGTTCCTGACGCTTTCCTGCGGGTTGACCTGGTAGGATTCGAACGGCATATCGAAGACGACAAGGGCGTTGGTCACCCCGCGCCTGACCGCCTTGGCGTGGTGGACCATCTCCTGCATCCCCACCTCGGTCGTCGACTTGAGGCCCAGCACCACGTTGGCCACCGAATCGCCGACCAGGATCATGTCGATCCCCGCCCTATCCACCAGGAACGCGGTCGGGTAATCGTACGAGGTCAGCATCGTGATCTTGCGCTTCCCCTTCAATGCCTTTACCTGTTCGACCGTCATTTTGAGATCTTCCATAGATCCTCCTTTAGAACCTCAGGGTACCTAACAGAAGTATCAGCGACAGGACGATCATGACCACGACCGTCGCTATGGCGAAGAAATTATACAGTTTCGAATTCGTGTGCTCTCCCATCAGCCGCTTGTTATTCACAAGCAACAGCATGAAGATCAGCACGAACGGCAGCAGCAGACCGTTGGTGACCTGCGATACGAGCATGATCGTGATCAGCGGCACGCGCGGGAGCAGGATCACCGCCGCGCCCAGCAGTATGATGCCGGTGTAAAGCGAATAGAACTGAGGCGCTTCCCGGAACCTCCGGTTGACACCCACCTCCCAGCCCATGCCCTCGCAGACCGAATAAGCGGTCGAAAGCGGCAGGATGCACGCGGAGAAGATCGACGCGTTCAGCAGGCCGAAAGCGAACAGCTGGAAACAGCGTTCGCCGGCGACCGGCTTCAGGGCGAGTGCCGCGTCCTTGGCCGTCTCGATCCTGATCCCCTGATGAAAAAGCGTATTGGCGCAGGTGATGACTATGAACAGCGCGATGATGTTGACCACGAACGAGCCGACGATGACATCCATCTTGCTGTACTTATACTCGCTTATCTTGATCCCTTTTTCCACCACGGACGACTGCTGATAGAATTGCATCCAGGGGGCGATGGTTGTGCCGATGACGCCGATCAGCATGAATACGTACGCGCGGTTGAGCGTCAGCGAAGGGTGGATCGACTTGTCGATCACATAGTTCCAGTTGGGCTTGGAGATGAACCCCGAAAAGATATACGAGATGTAGAAGACGCAGGCGACAAGGAAGATCTTCTCGACGGATTTATATGTACCCTTGACGATCAGAAGCCATATGCCCAGCGCGGCGACCGGGACCAGGATATATTTGCTGATACCGAAGAGCTCGGCGCTCGCGGCGATGCCGGCGAATTCCGAGATGGTATTGAAGATGTTGGAAAAGATAAGGACTGCCATCGCGTAAAAGGTTATCTTGACCCCGAACTCCTCCCTGATCAGGTCGGCCAGCCCCTTCCCGGTCACCACGGCCATCCGGCTCGACATCTCCTGGATGATGATCAGGGCGATGATGATCGGCACGAACGACCATATCAGCGAATAGCCGAAATGGGCGCCGGCCACGGAATACGTCGTGATGCCGCCCGCGTCGTTATCCACGTTGGCGGTGATCATACCCGGACCCATGATAGACAGGAAGATCAGGAACTCTTTCCAGAAATGCTGCAGTCGCTTCCCCATATGTCCGCCTATCGCTGCTGCTGCACAGGCTTGGCCTGTATCTTCTTGAGCCTCCGCCAGGCGATTGCGATCACCTGGCCGAGGACATCGTCGACCGTGACGATCCCCTTGAGCACGATCTGCCCGTCGACGACAGGGATCGCGTTATATTTGTACTTCTCCATGAGGTACGCGACTTCCTTGACGCTCGATTCCAGCTTCACGTAATACGTCTTCGGGAACGCTATCTTCTCGACAGGCTCTTCAGGAGAAGCGAGCATGAGCCTCTTGAAGTTGACCGATCCGACCAGATGGGATTCGTCGTCGATCACATAGACGAACTGCACCGGCTCGACCTTGAAGCTCTTCTCCCGTATCTGCCGGATCACCTCTCCGACCGCCGTCCCTTTCCTGAACGCCAGATACTCCGTGGTCATGAGTCCTCCCGCCGAATCGCTCGAGTAGCCCAGCAGTTCGGAGAGTTTCTTGGCCTGCTTGCTTTCCATGATCCGGAGGAAATCCTGCACCATGTCCTTGGGAAGCTTCTCCAGGAAATCGGTCGCTTCGTCCGAAGGGAGCACGTTGAGGATGGTGGCGATCTCGGCGATGCCCAGCTGGTCTATGAGCAGTTCCTGGGTCTTGAAATCGACGTTCATGAACACCTTCGCGCGCGTCGAGAGATCGAGCGACTTGAACAGGGCGACCTGGTCAAGAGTATTGAGGTCCTGCAGGATCTCTCCCATGTCAGGCGCGGGGATGCTGTTGAGCTGGTTCTGCGGGACATTGATCCTGATGGTCATGCTGACCGGGTTGATCGCCAAAGGCTGGATATATTTCCAGGAGATGAGGTATTCGTTCTTCAGGTACTTCGCCTGCTTGTTGGACAGCTTGATCAGGAAATCGACGTACCTCTCCCAGCCGAGGCGGCGGATCAGACCGCGCAGGCCGATATCGACATGGGCGAGGTTGAGGCAGTTGTCGACCTGGAGGAAATGGATATCGTTTACGCGGATGACTTTGTGGTTATAGGTGTCGACCACCTGCTGGTCGAGGACGTCCTTGCGCAGGCTGAACTCATCCTTGTACTGGTGCGTCTCGGAGAAGACGATGCGGGCGGAAGCGGTCTTTATCTTGATGAACCTGCTGCCGAGTTCGACGACCTCTTCCCAGGGGATCAGGGCGTAGCGATGGTTGATGAAGCCCTTGCGGATGATCAGGCCCGATGAGCGCGGGTAGACCGTTCCCATCTGGACGATGATGTCGTAGACGGTCCCCGCAGTCTCCCCCTGAGGGTCGATCACCTCGCACTCAAGGATGTTCGAGAAATACGTGAAGACCGGATGGGGCGTGGGGGTCTGGAAATCAGGAACGTTCATCTCATTAATATAGAAAAAAAGTCCGTTACCCGATAACTGCGTTTATCCGAAAACGCCTAATTCTACCACAATACGACCGTTTAAAAAAGTATTATCTGACGGCCTGCCGGTGCTCCCTGAGCTCTTTGCTCGACAGGACCTCGGAAAGCTTGTATGCGGGGACGACCGCGGCTATCCCCGCGTTGGTCATCTC
>JBLMZF010000062.1:0-13691 GCA_050258655.1 Deltaproteobacteria bacterium
GACCGAATGGAGGAAGAAAAAGTTGCAGAAGAAGACGCGCGAGAACTCGGGGAAACCCGCCTTTCCCTGTTCAAGCGCGGCCGCGGCTTCGCCAAACGCCATTCCCCGTGTCAGCACCCCCTGTGCCCGCAGGGAATCGTGGAGACCCTGGCGCAGGAGGCTGATGTGGCTCAGGATCTCGTTGACGCTCTGCGGCACCTCGTAACCGATCGCGGCGCTCAGCTCGATCTCCTTGAGAGGTCCCTCGGGGATGGCCTCGAAATCAAGCTGTTCGATGAAATTGAGTATCTCGCGCGCCCATGCGAGGAACCGGGAGAACGAGTCGCGGTTGCGCAGCAGGCCCGGGAGTCTCTTCTTTGCCAGCGTGTAGAGCAGGAAACAGCTGGAGAGGGCTTCTGCCCTCCCGAAAACGCCGGTCTTGGCGCAGGTGTATGAGACGAATTCATCCATCGAGAAGAACGTGGGCGGCACGAACGGCTTTCCGATGCGGCGGGCCAGGGCTTTCTTGAGGAAAAGCTGGGGACGGCGTCCGCCGAAGACCACACAGACACTGCTCAAGTCGCCGGCGTCGATCCCTTTCTCCTGCGCGCAGGCGAGGATCCTTTCGCTGAGGCTGTCGATGAAATCCCGGTTGAACCCGAAGGTGATCACGTTATCCATCGGTCTCCTCCGTCTTCAACTCATCGAGATAGACAAGCAATGTCCTGCAGGGAAGCCCGTAAGCTCCCGCCGCCAGCCGCCGGTAACCGGCCAGCTGGCTGATACCGTCCTGCCTCTCGCCCCGCGAGCTCTTGTAGTCGATAAGGACGATGCCTTGAGGCGAGACGATCATGCGGTCGACCCGCCAGAACGATCCCGAAGCGTCACAGATCTCCTGCTCGCAGAGCACGCGGCCGTCCTTGACGTAGAAGAGATCCCTGAGCGCCGGATCGGAGAGCAGCGCGGTCAGCTTCTCTTCCACCGCCCTGAACCCCTTGTACTGCGGGAAGACCTTCTGTGCCCTGGCGACAGCCTCCTGCGCCGCGCGGGCCGGGGGAGTGTCTGTAAGCGCCGGGATGAACGCCAGCGCCTGGTGCATGACCGATCCATCGAGGATCCTTTCCCTGTTCTGGATCTCGGATTTTTCCATGAATTCTTCCCTGAGCTTCGGGATCCAGTTGGCATAGGTCGACGGGGACAGCAGGATAGACGATCCTTTCGGCGGCTGCCGGACCTGCCCTGAGGGTCCCTGGCCGCGCGAGAAAAGCTCAGGCGGGATAAGGAGGCGGCACAGGTTGGCGCCGCGGCCGGCTTCCTCGGGGAGGAACGCGTAGAGCTCGGAGCGCGCCCGTGTCAGGGCGACGTAGACGGTGTTCAGTTCGTCTATCAGCTGGCGCTTGTATTCGCCGGAATACAGCCTGGTCAGCAGGGCCGAGAACGGCAGGCAGCCGCGGTTTATGCGCAGGAGGCGGATCTGTCCTCCCTCATCCTCCGGATCGATCAGATAAGGCCTGCCGCTTGAACTCTCCATGGAGATCTCGAGGAACGGGATGATCACCACCTCGAACTCCAGCCCCTTCGCCTTGTGGATGCTGAGCACCTTCACTGCCTCGGAATCGGAGACGTTGACGTACAGGTCTTCGGCGGCGGTCGAGGCAAAGTACTCAAGGAACGCGGCGCAGTCGGAGTTTTCTTCGCTGACCTGTTCGCGGACGGTTTCCAGGAACTTCATCAGGAAACCCTGGTATTCAGAGAAGCGGGCACAGACATCGAAGCGCGCGTAGACGCTGACGACAAGCTCATACAGGGGGGTGTAGCCGATGCTGCGGAAGAACTCCTCGATGAGTTTTTCCCAGGCCTGAGGGTAACGGTCCCGGAAATCGCGGTAGAGGTAGGCGCCGGTATCCTTCTTCCTTCTCTCGACCCCTCTTTTAAAAAGGAACGCGGCTATCTCATCGCGGCTGAGGCCTGATGCGGCGGTGAAGATATCTCCGAGGATGAATGACGCGAAGGCCAGGTCGTCGATGGGCGAGGAAAGGAACGCCAGGAACGAGACTATCTCTTTGACCAGCGGGTGTTCGCGGATGTTCAGTGTTTTCTCGGATTCCACGGGGATGCCGGCTTCGATCAGCCAGGCCGTGGCCTTCTCGATGTCCGCATTAGCCCTGCTGATGACCGCGATATCGCGGTACGAACCCCGTCTCTCCCTGATGTCCCCGATGAGGTCAAGGAGCTTGTTCCGTATGAGCTCATCGGACTCTTCGCCCTTTTCGGGCGAGATCGGTTCGATGCGCACGCATCCGCCCGGACCAGAAACGGGAGACTGCCGGGCTTCCTCGAATATCCTCAGAATGTCGCGCGTATCGGCGGCGCAGAACTGGACGGGCACGTCCTTCTCCTTCTCGGCTGCTTCCCTCTCTTCGAGGAACCGGGCGAGGTTGGAGCCGGAGAAAACGCTGTTGTTGAAGCCGACGATCTCTTCCCTGCTGCGCCAGTTGCGGTTCAGATAGTCTTTGCCTATGCCGAAAGGAGCGAAGACGCGTTCAGCCTTGTGGAACAGCGAGGCGTCGCCTCCGCGGAAGCGGTAAATGGCCTGCTTGGTATCTCCGACGTAAAAAAGCGTCCCTCCCGTGGAAAGGGCTTCTTCAAGCATCGGATAGAGGTTCTTCCACTGCAGGACACTGGTGTCCTGGAACTCGTCGATGAGATAGTGGCGGAAACGCGTCGCCAGCCGGTAATAGAGCTCGGGCACGGTAAGGCCGTTCTCGAAGAGCAGGCGCGCTTTGCTGTTGAGCTCGGGCAGGAACATGATGTTCTCATCGGCCGCTTTGCACAGCACTTCCCCGTATACACGGTCGAACAGCTCGCTGTAACAGTTGAACAGTGAGAGCGCCTCCATCTCGAACATCTCGCCGATCTGCCTGCGGATGGAACGCCACAGTTCCAGCGCCTCGGCAGGCGCTCCCTGTCCCTTCTTCATGGGCAGCTCTTCGGCGAGGAACGGGCGGGAAAGTTCCATGATGTCCAGGGAGTCGCCGTATTTGTCCAGCCGCGAGCGGAAGCTCTTGAAGCATGTCTGATTGGCCCCGGCCGGTTCAAGCCTGCGGAGCGCGCGCATCATCTCGACGATCGCCTTGCGTTTGCCGAAGAGCTCCCCGCGCTTGACATGATGGCGCAGGAAAGGCCCGCCGTAGGCGCTTGAGTCGAAGAAAAGCAGCGTGACCATCCCGAGCAGGTCGCGCCCGGGGAACCATCCCGCGCGGTTCTCGAGGAACATGTACTGATGCAGGAAATCGAGGAAAAGTCCCTTGACTTCTTCGTCGCGCCCTGCCCTGTCGATGAGGGCGTCCAGACCGTAGGAGATATATCGGGAACAATCGCTCTTTATCCGGAAATCGGCGGCCAGGTCGAGGCGGAACGCGCAGCCGGAGAGGATCGCGTTGATGAAGCTGTCTATGGTCTGGACCTGGAAGAAGTTGTAGTTGCGGATGATCGTCGCCAGCGCCCTGAACGACGCCTCCTTCGCCTGGCTTTCGGTCATGCCGAGGAAACGCAGGAGCTCCGTCTTCTGCCCGGGGTCATCGAACGTGCCGAGGGCGAGCCTTTTGAGCAGATCGAGGATCCGTTCTTTCATCTCGACGGAAGCTTTGTTGGTGAACGTTATGGCGAGGATGGAACGGGGATGCGAGCCGGGCGAAAGCAGCAGGCGGATATACCTCCGGGCAAGTTCAAACGTCTTGCCCGATCCCGCGGAGGCTTCGACCACGCTGACGTGAGGAGTGGGGGTGTCTTTCACTATGGGTGTCCGGTAACACCCGGCGCGATCGGAATACGCGCCGGTGTGAACCACGTGGTTCAAATATCTATATCTATATCGTCAAGATCAACGGTGCGCGAATCCATGCAGACGTCGGTCTCCAGCATCTTGAGCACTTCCCTGTTCTCGATGAACCGTGACGGCCGGTTGAACTGGTTCAGGCCGAAGCCGGAGCCTTCATGGTGCAGGGACAGGAACAGGTGGCGCTTGGCGCGCGTGACGGCCACATAAAAAAGACGCTGTTCTTCCTCTATGCTGTCGTCGTTGGAAAGAGAGAAACTGACCGGCAGGACCCCGTCCATAAGGCCGATAAGGTAGACCGCCTCCCATTCCAGCCCTTTCGCGGAATGTATGGTGGAAAGGGTCAACGGACGCTCGTCATCGCTGGCCGAGGGGGTTACTTCCGCCACTCCCTTTTCGGGAGGCTCTATGGTGAAATCTGCCAGGAAATCCCTCAGGGAATCGTATCCGCCGGACATCTGCTTGAGCGCGTCCAGGTCGGCTTCCCTCTGCGGCCAGTCGTCGAACTTGACCTTGAAGAACGGGGTGTAATACTCGAGCGCGGCCTCGAACTGCCTGCGGCAGGATGTCTCTTTCGCGGCCTTCTCAAGCGCGTTGGCGAGCCGTTTCATTTCCGTCGAGTATTTCCGGTCCTGGCTGTCCCTGAGCAGCGCTTCCTGGATGATGTCGCCGATGTTCCTGTAGGCCGAGACCGACTTGACGATGCGCTCGCTGGTCTTGGGGCCGATCCCTTCGAGCAGCTGGAGAAGACGCGACCAGGAGATCTCGTCACGCGGATTGAGGATGACCTTGAGAAAAGCCAGCAGGTCCTTGACGTGCGCGGTCTCGTAGACCTTCATCCCGCCGAACATCTGGAACGGTATGCTGCGCCTGCTCAGTTCCAGCTGAAGGGGGATCGAGATATAGGACGAGCGGAAAAGGACGGCCTGTTTGCCGAAGTCGACGCCGGAATCACGCATCTCAAGGATCCTCTGGGCGACCCAGGACGCCTCCTCATTTGAATTCCGGAAATACATCAGCGCCGGCTTGTCGCCTTCCAGACGTCCCGCCGAGACGAGCGACTTGTCGAACTTGGTGTGCATGTTGCCGAGGACGCAGTTGGCCACGTCGAGGATCTTCTGGTGGCTGCGGTAATTGTCCTCGAGCTTGATCACGCGGCAGCCTGCGAACCTTTTCGGGAACTCCATGATATTGGCGTGCGAAGCGCCCCGGAAACCGTAGATGCTCTGCGCGTCGTCGCCGACAGCCATGACATTGCCGTGCTCCTGCCCGATCATGCAGGTGATGTCAGCCTGGAGCCTGTTGGTGTCCTGGTATTCATCTACCATCACGTACCGGTACATCCGCGCAAGCTCGGCTCTCAGCCCGGGGTTCTTCTGCAGCAGCAGGCGCATGTAGACCAGCATGTCGTCATAATCGAAATACTGCTTCTCCAGCTTGAAGCGCGCGTAATCGTTCTTGACCCGCTCGATCTCCTGCGTGTAATCGGCGAAATTCGAGTAGTCCCTTTCGAGCAGTTCGTCTATGGGCAGTCCCTTATTGATCGACATGCTGATGATCTTGCGCAGGGTGTCCTTTTTGGGAAAGCGCTTGTCCTTGGTGTCGAGCCCCGCTTTCCGTGCGCACAGGGCCACCGCTTCCTGCGAATCATCCTCATCAAGGATGGAGAAGGAATCAAAACCTATCAGTTTGGAATGCTTCTTGAGCGTCTTGTAAGCGAAGGAATGGAAGGTGCCCCCTTCGACGTAATTGCAGCGCACGTCGTGGCTGGAGGCGCGCGAAAGCATCTCCCGCGAAGCCCTCCTGGTGAAAGTCAGGAGCAGGATGGATTGCGGGGCGACCTTGTTGAGGATCAGGTTAAGGACACGGTATTCGATGACCCGGGTCTTGCCCGAACCCGCCCCGGCGATGACCAGGATAGCTCCATCGAGCGTGTTGACCACTTCGAGCTGTGACTTGTTGAGCAGTTTTGTGAATTCTACCATTTATCGTATCGATATTTTATCGCCCAAGGCGATGTGGTGTTTGGCGATGAAACCGGCTTCCACTTCAAGGACATATCTGACCGGGAGTACCGGGCCGAAGCTCGTGCAGTCGCCTACCCCGCAGGGCGGCACGTCCTTATTGAGCGCGCCTACCCTCAGGTCGGGGGTTATCCAGATGAAATCGAGCGGGATCCTCATGTTCTTCATCCAGAACGCGTACGTGCCGGCGGTCTCGAAGACGAAGAGCATCCCCTCGTTCTCACCGAGCTTTTCACGGTACATCAGCCCCCGCGCCCGGGACGCCTCGTCTGCTGCAACGTCGGCTTTCACACAGGTGTCGCCGATGCAGACCTCAGCCTTTTGCTGTGCGGGTGAGAAACCAAAGCAAAGGAGGCAAAAAACAGGTACAAGAAGTATATCTCTGCGCATATGTAGGATTGGTCGTTCAGGAAGAACGGACAGGCTTTATATTACCACAGATTCAGCGCTTATTCAAACGCAAGCTCGGCCTTGAAGGTCTCCCTCTCCTTCTTAATCGACGCCGGGAAGGACGGGAAAGGCGCCGCGGAACGGATGGCCTTCACGGCGACAGGTATGAGCCCGGGGCTGGACGAGGAATCTATCACCGGTTCTTCCGCCAGCCTTCCCTGCCCGTCCAGGCAGAACGTGACACGGACAGTCCCTTTTTCTCTGGACGGGTTGTTGAAAGCGGCCTCGGCCTTGACCTTGTCGACCACGAAGCGGTAGTACTCTTCAGGTGTGGAATCTTTCCAGCCGTCGCCGGCCGGGGAGCTTATCTTCTGGAGCACGAGGTTGTCACCATCGAACTTCATCTGCGCTCCGTCCCGCGTCTGGAGCTGGCCGAAGTCGTTCACAGAGACCTCTCCGGACATGATGTGCGGGGTGAGCAGTATGACCAGATCGGTCTTGGACCTCGAATCGTCGGACCATTTGAAGAAATGGCCGATGACGGGGATCGCTCCAAAGAAAGGTATGCGGTTCTCGCTGCGGTTGAGCGACTGCTTGGTCAGGCCGCCGATGATGATCGTCACGCCGTCCTTGATCACGACCGATGTCTCCGCTTCGGAAGTGGATACGACCGGTATCTGCTCCCCCTCGGCGGTGACCAGCGGCGTTCCTGTCGAGCTCACCTCCGGGCGGATCTTCATCGAGATGAACCCGTCACGGTTGATGGTCGGGGTCACGTAAAGCTTTATGCCCACATCGACGTAATTGATGGTCTCGGAAGTGGTCACGACCCCCCCCTCGCCGGTCACAGTCGTCTGCGAGGCATAGGGCTGTTTGGTGCCGACGAGGATCCTGGCTTCCTGGTTGTTGACCGCCATGATGCGGGGGCTGGAGAGGATCTTCACATCGCCGATCGTCTGCAGGAGATCGATGATCCCCTTGTACTGTCCGGAATGTGACACCTGTTCGTTGGACGCGGCTGTGCCGATGCTCAGCTTGTTCGCCGTCGAAGCGGGCAGAGTGGAAATAAGCCGCACGTTCTTCTTGATCCAGAAGTCCCAGTCGACGCCCATCTTGAACTCCCTGGACGGGTTGATCTCGATGATCTGGGAGTCGATCAGCACCTGCATCGTCTTCTCGTCGAAAGCGCCGATGATGCGGCCCACCTCTTCGAGGCGTTCCGGATAATCGGTCACCGCGATCTTGTTGGTGCGCTCGTCGATGCGCAGGGAACCGACGTTCTTGGTCAGTATGTCCTGGATCTTGGGAGAGAGTTTCTCTGCCTGGGCGAAATCAAGGTCGAAGACCGCGGTCTTGAGCGGCAGGTCGGTCCTGGCGATGAACTCATGCATGTCCTCGAGCCTTTCGGGGATGTCCACAAGGGCGATCGTGTTCGAGCCGGAGTCGACCACCACTTTCCCGACGCTTGATTTGATCTGGTTGAGCGACTGTGCCAGGTCGGACGCCTTGGCGTACTTGAGCTGGACGATCCGGGCTTTCTTCTTCTCGTCCGATCTCTGGCCGTACTGCATCTCGTAATCACGCTGTGTGACGACCTTTATGATGGAGCCGGTCTTCTCGTAGGCCAGATCATTGGCCAGAAGGATGATCTCGAACGCGTCCCAGACGTTGACGTTCTTAAGGAAAAGAGTGACACGACCCGAGACGTTCTTCCCGACAACGATGTTCATCCCGTACGGCGCGAACATCTTCAGCACATCCAGGATGTCCATCCCCTTCAGGTTCAACGAGATAGTGTTAGCGGGCTGCGGCGAGGCGGCTGAGGATACAACTGGCAGCGGAGCAGCCGGCACGACCGGTCCGACCGCGACAGCGGCAGTGGTGCCGGAATCGTCGGTCTGGTCCTGGGCAAAAGCGGTCGAGAACAAAAGTATCAGGGTTGCAGCGGCGAAGATCCTCAGATAGTTCATCCGTCCCCCCGTTTATAGATGGAGCTCAGCGTGTTTGCCTTTATATTCCAGGATCACCTTGTTCTCCTGGATATCGGAGACCCGCATTTCGTCTATGAACTGGCCTTTCGTAAGGTAATACGTCTGCTGGTCCTTCTTGTTCTCGATGACCGCCTGCGGGACGTCCCCGGAGACGATGCCGAGAAGGTTGAGGTCCTTGATCAGTTCGGGAAGGACGGCTTCTTTCCCCTGACCGGCCTGACCGGCGGCCATCTGGACCTTGAAGACCGCGCCCGCGTCCATGTTTTCGAGATACTGATCGAGCGTCCCCGCCTTTTCAGGGGCCGGCGTCCTCTGACCGTAACCCGTTCCCAACCTGATCTCAGAAACCGGTTCTGCAGGGGCAAACAGCGCGCGTCCAAGCAGGAACAGGGAGAAGGCCAGGAGCGCGCCGGCGCATATCTTCAGATGACCGTAGGAAAAACGCAGGCGCACGACACCGGTCTTCCTGCTGATGATCATGTCTTCAGCGGGCGTGTTGACCGCGGCCTTTTTCCCGCCTTTGATCAGGCGCAGGAGCTTCTCCTCGGGCAGATTCTCAGCGTTGTTCATATTCGAAGGTCGGCAGCAGTATCTCTTCCACTATCCCCTCATCGATAACATCTTTTTCCCTGACGACAGCGGTCTTGAGCGCTTCGTGGCACAGCAGGTTTATCTTCCTCGGGTATCCGCCGCTGCGTGCATAGACCGCCTTGACCGCCGCCGGCGTGAAAAGGTCGAAGCGCCTCTTGTATCCGGCCTGGCGGAGCCTGAAACAGATCATCTCACGAGTCTCTTCCTCGTCCAGAGGGTTCAGGGTGTACTTGAGCGATATCCTGTCGGTGAAGTTCTTCATGCCCGCGATGCGGGGCAGTATCTCCACCTGAGCCATGATCACCAGCTGAAGGAGCTTATGCTCGTTGGTCTCGTAATTGAGAAGCGTACGCAGCGTCTCGATATTGGCGGCGTTGAGTTTCTGTCCTTCGTCGATGATGAGGACGACGGTACCGTTCTCGTCGACGCCTTTGCGGAAGAGGTACTTTTCCAGAGGGATCTTCGGGTCTGTGGACCCTTCCTGTCCGCCATCCGCCCCGAACATGCCGTCCAGCGCCCGGAGGAACTGCCCTTCGGTCCCGAACCCCGGGTCCAGCATGACGTGGAAGGCGAATTCGGGTTCATCCCTGAATTCCTGGGTAAGGGCGCGCCAGAGGGTCGTCTTCCCCGTACCGACATCGCCGATGATCAGGCTCATGCCTCTGCGCAGGCGTATAGCGATCTCCAGGCGTTTCAATGCCGTGATGTGGCTTGACGAGCGGTAGAAGAAATCGGGGTCGGGGCTGGTCGAGAACGGTTCCCTTGAAAGCCCCAGTGACCGGTAATAGCTCATGGCCGCGCCCCCTCGAGCTCGATCGTGCACATCGCGTCTATGTCCTGTGAGCCGGGCCGTGCTGCCATCTGACAGCGGGAAAGGCGCGTTCCAGCGCTTTCTTCAAGACGATAGAAGAAACGGATGTAGGCGGGCAAAGGAGCTTCGGTCTTGATGATCACTGTCCGACAGCCGCCTTCCGTTTTCTCCGGCCGCATATCGACTATCTTTACCTCTTCCTGCTTTGCCAGCTGTTCAAGGCCGGAAAGCGAACCGGCGGATGTGGTCTTTCCTGATCTTTCTGTCTTGCCGGAAAGCAGATCGTCCCTCTTGAGCAGTGTCTGGTAACGCGCCAGCCGCGCCGAGGACACTTTAAGTTCCTTATCCACGCGAGACTGCTCGATCAGCAGAGGTCTCACGATGAAGATCAGCAAAGCCGTTCCTGCCGCGGCAGAGATCACAGCCATCCGTAATTGCCACCGGTCGAGTCTCATCGGTCAGCCTTCGTCTTTGCGGCGCAGCGGATCTCGAATAAAACGCCGGCCCCGTTCCCTTCCTGCTGCTGGGTCGCGTAATCTATGCGTGATTCAAGTCCCGCTAAGACCTGATCGCCTTCCAGTTCAGCCAGGAACGCAAAGACATCGTTGAGCTGGCCGGATTCTCCCTTGAACACCATCTCTCCCGCTTCCGCGTCATAGGAAAGGTCGCCGAGAGACAGGCCGGGGGGCATCAGGCGCCGGACCTCCCGGATGATGTCAATGATCGCGGGAAGCTTGCGCGCCTGCGGCCTTGTCGAAAAGGGCAGGGCGGCCAGCTGCTGGATGCCCTGCACGCGTGTTTCTATGGTCCTGATCTCGCTTTGTATGGACCGCAGGCGGGCCTGCTTATGACGGATATCGACTGCCCATCCAGCCGTAAAGAGGATGATGGCAGCTGCCGTCATGGCAAGGCTCTGGACGATCTCCGAACGGTCCAGAGTGTCTCTCTGCGTCCGCTTGAACTCTTCTGTGATAAGGTTGAGGGCCGGCGGGATACCGAACATGCCTGTCCCGGCGGCTGAGGCAAGCAGGAGCTGACTGCGGGCGGCCTTCTCCTTCACTCCCTTTTCCATCTGAACCAGGCGCAGGATATCGACGGGCTCGGGACGGTGGCCGGCAGTCAGGCTCAGGGCGTCGGCTATTTCAGCGGACTGTTCGCCGAAAAGCAGCGTATGAGCCGGGACCCCGGTCTGGTGTTCCTTCTGGAATGTCTCGTTGACCTTACGGACCTCATCGGCCAGCGTTGTCCGCAGCTGATCCCCGTGGGCCAATGGGAACGAGCGGCTGACGAAAAGGCCGCGCGAGGAAGCGATACTGAGTTCTATCCTGTTTTCGCCGGCGCCGACCAGATAGGACGGGTCTTTACGGAGAAGGCGGCAGCCGTTGAAAAGGCTGAAAGTCCCGAAGGAATGGAGCGTGACCGAGGTCGCCGAGGGCGCAAGGGCATGCAGAGGCTCGGTATTCTTTCCTACGACCGTCCGCGGGATGATGACCAGGATTATTTCAGATGAACCGCCCTTTCTGGCCAGCACCTGGAAGCCTGTCACCAGTTCGCCCATGGAAGCGGGAAGGAAACAATGGGCCTGGAGCGACGCCATGGCAGCGATCTCGGCGTCTTCCGACGCGGGGACCTTGAGGAAACGGCATGTGGCCAGATTGGTAGGGAGAATAAGCGATACCGGTTCGTTCCTGTAATCAAGGCTGGCGAGTGTGTCTTTGATGCCGGAGGCCGGCGTCTGGGCGGCGGGAACGGAAACGATATCGATAAGCTTTCCCCTGGGGGGACGGCCGGAAAAGACAGCGATAGTGAGTTGTCCGGAATTGATGGGGCAGACGAAATGTCTGTTACCGCTGTCAGTTCTCATGCCAGGCTGCGATCCCCTTTTTTTCCCGGTCGTATACTGCTTGGATCGTCCGTTTCATTTTACCTGAATAACCGGTCGATTCAATCAAAAAATGCCTTGAGACGCCGGTAAGCTGTTTGACGAGGACCGGATAGATCGTATTCTCTTCGCTCCCCGTAACTCCTATGGCGAGGTCGCCGGTGCTCTTGACCGGGCCGTTGTTGTGCACGAAAGCGGTTATTTTCTCCGCAAGCGAACCGCCGAATTCCGGGTTGACCGCCATGCCGGCTGCTATTGATCTGCAGACCGTTCTTAATACAGGAGCCGGCACGGTGTTCACATTGATGTTTCCGTCCCCGTATACCGTGACCATACCGCTCATCTTCTTCAGGCAGCCGCTGGCGATACCGGGGATAAGCTGGAGCTCTTCGATGGAACAGATCGGGCTCCCTTTGCAGGTCAATCTGGTCCTGTCCGCGAGGATAAGCTCCTTCATATCGGTATCGCCTCTCCAGGCCATCACAGCCGCTGCGGTATCCGCGGGGTTTTCGCAGCCTGATTCTTTAAGGACCTCGGCCAGAAGCTGCCTGGAAGCGCGGTTGATATTGATCCTGCTTTCCTCATCCCTGAGGATAGTGTACGCATAACGGTGATCCGCCTCTTTTCTGCTTCCCTGTATCTCCCTGATCGCGGCGGCGATGCCTGACCTCGCATTGCCATAGGCCTTGATCCTGTCGGCGAACCCCCTCCCCAATTTCAACTCAAGCCCCGCTCCATGTCCGAGCGTCAGCGCAAGCACGCAAAGCGCCGCGACTATCCAGAGGACGACGATGAGCACTTGTCCCCGCAAAGGGGCCTGTCCCCGCACCGCTGCCCGTCTACCTGGGCAGATATATCTCCCTGGCATACCCTTCATCCGCTCCCTTGAACGCTACCTGCACACGTATCGCTGCGGGCAGCACGGTGTCCTCCCACGACTCCTTCCATAAAAGGCGTTTGTTCCTCTCATCGATGGCCGCATAGCTGAACCTGCATTCCTCGACGCCTTCAGCAAGGACATCATACCCTTCCTCGCCTGAGGCGAACGCGGTCCTGCCGTCACAATAGCGGATCAGGAGACATCCGTCCGCGTACCTGAAAGAGACCCGGGAGAAACGGCGGCCGATCTCCCCTTTCTCATAGACGTCTCTTACCGTGAAGAATGAAAGCCGGTCCGGCTGACCGGAAAAACCCGCGCTCTTAGGGGAAAAGACGACCGAATTGTGCAGGTCGCGCGCGGTCCTTTCAAGGAAGACCCTGACCTGCTGGGCTTGTTCAGCCCGCAGCTGGATCGAGGAGTAACCGCTCCTGCCGGTCGAGAATGCGGTGTATGCCGAAAGCGTGACCAGAACGACCAGCACGCATGATATCAGCAATTCGATCAGAGTCAGTGAACGCCGGTTCATCTGAGGACCTCGCTGACGATGAGGTCAGGATCGTCCAAAGCGGCGCAGGAAGCGACCGCCGCTCCGGAATCCAAGCGGGAAAGGCTGCAATCGGCATCAGGCCGAGCGGCTTCAGCGGAGATACCGCTTACCGATGTGAAAGAGGTCCTTTCGAGCGCGGAAGAGGCGGCCAGTGCCGAACGTGTGATCCTGGCGGAGCGGCGTACGGCGGTTTTTGTGATCGAGAACGCACGCATGACCGCCATAAGGCCGGCAGAGAGTATCGCCACTGCCACCATCAGTTCAAGGAATGAAAAAGCCCGATCACGTCTCATTCGCGCTAAAACGGCCGTAGCCGGATGGCATTATGCTGATCGCACGGCCGTTGCCGGTTATCCCCAGGGAGAACCGGTCGCACGTACCGTCAGGATAGAAGATGATCTCCTTCGCGGTGCTTTGGACGGTCAGGCCTGATGGGATGACGAGCGAGGAGATCTCTTTCTTATCCTCGCCGTCACGGGCCGTCAACCTGCCTGAACCGCTGTCAATCGAAAGGACAATGATCCTGTTCCCGGAAGCCGCCGTGGAACTGAGGAATTTCAGATATGCGGCCGCTTTCCTGCCGCTGGAACTTACCATAAGGCCGGGAACAGCCCTGCCGAGCATCGGCGCAGCGATACCCGAAAGCACCGCAATGATCGCGCAGACAATAAGCAACTCGACGAACGTGAAAGCTTGGCCACGGGGCCATACCAGCGCAAAACCAAATAAGCGCTGGGTACCGCACAGGCGCCGGGTAC
>JBLMZF010000063.1:0-22214 GCA_050258655.1 Deltaproteobacteria bacterium
CGGGATGGACGATCTTCCCGGCCACGGCGGAAGCAGCCGCGACGGCAGGCCCCGAGAGGTACACGAACGATTTCGGGCTGCCCATCCTTCCGATGAAATTCCTGTTGGTCGTAGCCAGGCAGGTCTCCCCTTCAGTCAGGATACCGACATGGCCGCCGAGGCACGGGCCGCAGGTCGGGGTCGAGAAAACGCCTCCCGCCTCGAGGAATATCTCCACCAGCCCTTCCTTTATCGCCTCGCAGTAGATCTTCTGGGTCGCCGGGATGACGATAAGACGCACTCCCCTGGCGATCTTTTTGCCTTTGAGCACCTTCGCCGCCACCCTCAGGTCAGAGATCCTGCCGTTCGTGCAGGAACCGATGACGACCTGATCGAGCTTGATATCGCCGAGCTCAGACGCCGGCTTGACGTTGCTGGGCAGATGCGGGCAGGCCACTACCGGCTCAAGCAAGCTGATGTCCCATTCGTACTGCTTCAGGTATTGCGCGTCGGCATCGGACTTAAGCGACTTCCAGGAAGGTTCGATCTTCCTTCCCGCCGCCTTGACATACTCGAACGTTATCGCGTCAGGCTCAATAAGCCCCGTCCTTGCACCCGCCTCTATGGCCATGTTCGACATCGAGAACCGGCCGTCCATGGGGAGCTTCTCGATCACGGGGCCGCTGAACTCCATCG
This sequence comes from Deltaproteobacteria bacterium, assembly GCA_050258655.1. Classification (GTDB taxonomy): domain Bacteria; phylum Omnitrophota; class Gorgyraeia; order Gygaellales; family Profunditerraquicolaceae; genus JBLMZF01. Next base: position 676 of record JBLMZF010000063.1, read on the forward strand.
CGCAGTACAGCGCGCCGTCCACCCCGATCTGCCCGATCGTATGGAGCATGAGGTCCTTGCCTCCGACCCACGGCCGCAGTTTTCCTTTATAGGTGAATTTTATGGTCTGAGGGATCTTGAACCAGCATTTGCCGTCGGCGTACGAACGGGCCAGGTCGGTCGAGCCGACGCCGGTCGCGTAGGCGCCGAGAGCGCCGTAGGTGCAGGTATGCGAATCTGCCCCAATGACCAGGTTGCCGGGGGCTACCAGACCTTTTTCGGGCAGGAGCGCGTGCTCGATGCCCATGCATCCGACCTCGAAATAGTTCCTGATGTCCTGTTCGACGGCGAACCGTTCCAGGACCTTGCACTGATTGGCGCTGCGCTGGTCTTTTGAGGGAGCGAAATGGTCGGGCACGAGCACGACGCGCTTCTTGTCGAAGACCTTGCCGAACCCTGCTTTCTTGAACTCTTCTATGGCGAGAGGCGCGGTGATATCGTTACCGAGGCAGACGTCGACATCGGCCTCGATGAATTCACCGGGCCGGACATCTTTTCCGCCGGCATGCGCCATGAGGATCTTTTCGGCGAGTGTGTGTCCCATAATGGTTGGCCGTCGCGATAGGCGGTCTGTTACCCTTTGAACTTCCTGACGACCAGAGTGGCGTTGTGGCCGCCGAAACCAAGAGAGTTGGAGACAGCGACATCCACCTCCGCGTTCCTGGCCTTGTTGGGGACGTAATCCAGATCGCACTCGGGATCCGGATTATCATAATTGATGGTGGGCGGGATCACGTTATGTGCGCAGGAAAGACAGCTCACTATGAACTCAACGCCTCCCGCGGCGCCGAGGAGATGGCCAGTCATCGATTTGGTGGAACTGATCATCGTCTTGCGCGCGTACGCGCCCAGAGCCTTCTTGACCGCTTCGGTCTCGACCTTGTCGTTGAGCTTGGTCGAGGTGCCGTGGGCGTTGATATAATCAACGTCCTCCGGGTTGACCTTGGCGTCTTTCAGGGCCCACTTGATCGCAAGCGCTGCCCCGTGGCCGTCCGGGTCCGGAGCGGTGATATGATAGGCGTCGCAGGACATGCCGAAACCGGAGACCTCGGCGATGATCCTGGCTCCGCGCGCCTTGGCGTGTTCATACGACTCGATCACGGCGATGCCGCAGCCCTCACCCATGACAAAGCCGGTGCGGTCACGCTCGAAAGGACGGCTGGCCTTCTCAGGCTCGTCATTCCTGCACGAAAGGGCTTTGAGCGCGCAGAAGCCGCCGATACCAAGCGCGGTGATCGCGCTTTCCGTACCGCCCGTGATCATCACGTCCGCGTCACCGCGCTGGATCAGCCTGAGCGCGTCGCCGATGGCGTGCGAGCCCGAGGCGCAGGCGGTGGTGACGCAGGAATTGGGCCCCTTGAAACCGTAACGGATGGCGATATGGCCCGAGGCTTCGTTGACGATAAGCATCGGGATAAGGAACGGCGTGATGCGGGAAGGCCCTTTGGCCAGGTAGGTCTTGTGCTCTTCCTCTATAATACGCAGAGAACCGATACCGGAGCCGACAACGACCCCCACCCGCTCCCTGTCCGTCTTCTCAAGGTCGAGACCGGACTGGGTGATGGCCTGGTAGGCCGCGGCAAGGGCATAGCGCACGAACTTCTCCACCCGTTTGTTCTCTTTAGCCGAGATACCGTAGAGCTCCGGGTTGAAATCCTTGACCTCAGCGGCTATCCGGGCATCGAAGGCCGATGCGTCGAACGTGGTAAGCTTGCCGACGCCGGACTTGCCGGTGCACAGCGAATCCCAGAACGTCTTGATATCGTTGCCGACGGGGGAGATGACTCCCATACCTGTGACTACAACGCGCCTGTTTTCCATATCATCCTATAAAAAGCGCCCCCCCTGTCTTTAGAACAAGGGGGGGCAGAATGCACTGTTATTTTCCGTTTTATTTATGGGCTGTCTTCTCTTCTATATACTTGATAGCCTCGCCCACCGAGGTGATCTTTTCCGCGTCCTCATCCGGGATCTCGATGCCAAACTCCTCTTCGAAAGCCATGACGAGCTCAACAGTGTCGAGAGAATCTGCCCCCAGGTCGTCGACAAACGAAGCCTCTCCGGTGACTTCCTCAGATTTTACACCAAGCTGTTCGGCGATGATAGCCTTTACTTTTTCTTCAACTGCCATTGTCTTTTTCCTCCTTTAGCGGTGCTCTTCTTCAGTTGTTTCCTACGCCATAACCATGCCGCCGTCCACGACCAGGACCTGACCCGTTACGTAGGCAGCGTCATCGGAGACCAGGAACGCGCACGCCTTTGCGATGTCGTTGGGCGTCCCCATCCTCGCCAGCGGGATGAGTTTAAGCATTTCCTGGCGCAGCTCTTCCGGCAACTTAGCCGTCATGTCCGTCGCGATGAATCCGGGTGCGACCGCGTTGGCGGTTATGTTGCGGGACGCCAATTCCTTGGCGGTTGTCTTAGTAAGGGCTATGATGCCCGCTTTTGAAGCGGCGTAGTTCGCCTGCCCTTTGTTCCCAATTATACCGATTATTGAAGCGATGTTGACGATCCTGCCATACCTCTGCTTGATCATCGGACGGGAGACGGCCTTCGTACAGTTGAACGTCCCTTTGAGGTTGACGTTCAGGACCGCATCCCACTCAGCATCGCTCATCCGCATGAGGAGATTGTCTTTGGTGATGCCTGCATTGTTAACTAATATATCAACCTTCGAAAATTTGTCAAGGATTTTATTGATGCCCTGCTCGACTTTTTCGAAGCTGGTCACGTCGACCTGATCGATGAGGCATTTCCTGCCCAGAGCCTCGATATCGGCGCTGGTCTTCTGCGCTTCCTGCATGTTGACGTCCCAGATGGCGATATCCGCGCCCTCACCCGCAAGCAGAAGTGCGATATCGCGGCCGATGCCGCGTCCTCCACCGGTGACCAGCGCGATCTTTCCCTGCAGTTTCATAGCTGTCCCTCCGCTCCAAGTTTGAGTATGTCGTCCTTCTTCTCTATGTTCGTGACCTTCGCATCGGGGCTGATGCGGCGCATCAGGCCCTTGAGGACCTTTCCCGGACCGAATTCATAGAACCGGGTGATATTCTGAGAGAGGATGAAGCGCATCGAATCCTCCCATTTGACCGAAGAATAAAGCTGGTAGACCAGGTTCTGCCTGATCTCGTCCGGACGCGTCTCGGGATGGGCCGTGTAGTTGCTGACGACAGGCGCCTTCGGGGAGATAATCGGCATGGACAGGAGCTGCCGGAGCTCTCCGGAAGCCTCGAACATCAGCGGCGAATGGAAACCGCCGCTGACTTCCAGGTCAATGACCCTCTTCGCCCCCGCCTCTACGCACAGCGCCTTGGCCTTGTCGACCGCCTCGGCGAACCCGGAGATGATCACCTGCCCCGGAGCGTTGAGATTGGCGATCTCCGCGCCGCTCTTGCGGCAGATCTCCGCTATCTTCTCCCTGGGAAGCTCCAGCACAGCGGCCATCTTGCCGGGATGCTTCTTAGCCGCGGCTTCCATGAGCTCGCCGCGCTTCCTGACCAGTCTTACCCCTTCCCGGAACGAGACGGTCTCCATGGCGATAAGCGCCGTGTATTCACCCAGGCTCAGCCCTGCGGCATATTCCGGCTTTACGTCCGGCATCTTCTTCCTGAACGCCTCGAACGCCGCTATCGAGACCGTTACGATCGCCGGCTGGGATACCGAAGTATCCTTGAGCTGGTCAACGGGACCTTCGAAACAAAGCCTGGTCAGGGGAAAGCCGAGGACGCTGTCCGCCTCATCGAACACCGCGCGGCTCTCGGGAAAGGTCTCGTAGAGGTCCTTGCCCATCCCGACGTACTGGCTTCCCTGCCCTGCAAAAAGGAACGCGGTATCGCTCATCGGGGCCACTCCATGATCATCGCACCCCATACCAGACCGGCCCCGAACGCGACCAGGAGCACGTTATCGCCTTTCTTGATCTTGTTTTCCTGGACAGCCTCGACCAGCGCGGTCGCCGTCGAAGCCGAAGACATGTTGCCGTACCGCTCTATATTTACGTAGACCTGGGCGTTGACGAACCCGAGGCGCTTGGACAGGGCGTTTATGATCCTGAGGTTGGCCTGGTGCGGGATGATCCAGTCGACGTCGGAACACTTGAGCTCCGCCTTCCTGAGCGCGGCCTGCGCCGCGTCGGCGAGATTGAGCACCGCTATCTTGAATATCTCGTTGCCCTCCATGTGCACGAAATGCTGGCGTTTGGCCACCGTCTCGGCGGATGCCGGAAGGCGCGAACCGCCGGCCGCCATGTCGAGCAGGTCGGTCTTGGTCCCGTCCGCACCCATGTAGCTGGCGATGATGCCGCCGTTCTCGACTTCGCCGACGACCGCCGCCCCCGCCCCGTCGCCGAACAGGACGCAGGTGCTCCTGTCCTGCCAATCGGTGAAACGCGACATCGTCTCCGCGCTGACGACCAGCGCGTACTTGCAGGATCCGGCCTTGAGGAAATTCTCAGCGCACGAAAGCCCGTAGATGAAACCTGAGCATGCGGCCTGTATATCGAAACAGATGGCATCGCGTGCGCCCAGTGCCGCCTGCACATAGCAGGCTGTCGAGGGGAACTGGTGATCGGCGGTGACGGTGGTGACGATGATGAGGCCTATATCCTTGGGCTCGAGTTTGGCGTCGGCCAGCGCCTGGCGCCCGGCCCTGACCGCAAGGTCGCTGGTGGCCTGATCGGGCGCGGCAATGCGCCGCTCCTTTATCCCGGTCCTGGTAGTTATCCACTCGTCGGACGTATCCACCATCTTCTCGAGGTCAGCGTTGGTGAGGACTTTCTCAGGCAGGTATTTACCGAGTCCGAGTATTCCGATCTTTTTCATGTTGTTTGTCTTTCAGTCTGCGGTTTCTGCTCGGCTTCAAGGGCCTCGATGATCTTCCCGTTGAACCCGTGCTCAACCTCTGTCCTGGCGAAACGGATGGCATTCTTGATAGCGTACGCGTTGGAGCGGCCGTGGCCGATAATGACGACGCCGTTGACCCCCAGGAGGGGGGCGCCGCCGTACTCGGAATAGTCGATCTCTTTCCTGATCTTCTTGAAGGTGGGCTTGAGCATCAGGCCGGCGAGTATGCCGACGGGATTGCTGAGGATATGGCGCTTGAGGAACTTGCCCATGGCCTCGGCGAGGCCTTCGGAGACCTTAAGGGCCACGTTGCCGACGAAACCGTCGCAGACGATGACATCGCAGTCGCCGGAGAATATGTGCTTCCCCTCGACGTTGCCGATGAAATTGAGGCGCGTCTTGGAAAGCATCTCGAACGCTTCTTTAAGCGAACCGGTTCCCTTGGAATCCTCCTCCCCTACATTAAGCAGGCCGATCCGGGGAGCGGCAATGCGGAGTATGATCTTGGCATAAGCCTCGCCCATGATACCGTACTGCAGCAGATGGATGGGCTTGGGGTCGATGTTGGCGCCGACGTCGATCATCAGGCACGCCCCCTTGAGGGTGGGCATTACCGTGCCGATGCCGGGGCGCTCTATGCCGGGCAGAAGGCCGAGCGTGAGGGTCGAAGCGCAGACGACCGCGCCGGTGTTCCCCGCGCTGAAGAACGCGTCACCCTGGCCATCCTTGACCATCCTCAGCCCGATAGCGATAGAGGAATTCCTCTTGCGCCTGAAGCTGGTCGCCGCGGATTCGTGCATCTCCACGACCTCGTCGGCATGGTGGACGGTCAGAAGAGGCGAGCTGAAACGCGCCTTTTGCAGCAGCTGGCGTATGCGGGGCTCGTCGCCGACCAGGCCGACGGAAACTCCGTATTCCTTGACTGCCGCCACAGTACCGTCTATAACGACTTCGGGCGCGTAATCGCCGCCCATCGCGTCGACTATGATCTTCATCAACTCGGTCCTTTGTTAACTTATTAAGCTTTCTTCTCTTCCTCAGGCGCTTCGATCTCGACAGCCTGGCGGCCGCCGTACTGTCCGCACACAGGGCAGACCCTGTGAGCGAGCTTCAGCGATTTGCACTGGGGGCAGGCGGCCATCTGTCCGGCCGAGGCCTTCCAGTGGGTGCGGCGTTTCCTGCCTCTTGTTTTCGAATGTCGTCTCTTCGGTAACGGCATGGTTGTCTCCTTATGTAGATACATACACCGGGCCGTCCGATCGGCCCGGGTGTTACTGTTAGCCCGCGTCAGCGAGCTTGCATTTGCATCTGCCCTCGTTCAGGTTTTCCCCGCACCTGATGCACAGGCCCTTGCAATCGGGCTTGCACAGGTTCTTGATCGGGATCCCGAGGATCAGTTCTTCCCTAATTTCCGGGTCGAGGTCGAGCTCATGCTGCCCCGGTTCGACCGCGTAATCAAGGTCCATCTTCTTGTCGATATCCTTGACGAACGCGTTGGCGCACCGGCTGCAGGTCAGCTCGAATTTCCCCCTGAGCTCCAGCTTCACATGGACAGCGTTGGTGATACGCGTCACCACCGCTTTCGCATCGATCGGCTCCCGGAGCTCGATCTCCGGCACATCTTCAAGACCCAGGTCTTTCGCCGCGATCTCCTCTTCGATGACGCTCGGTTCCGGCGCAAGACGGTCAAGATTGATTTTCATAAGCCAGAGGGCTACACCGACGCAACTCCGATTCAGCGTCGGATGTGGCCAGTTACTTCCTGAGTTTCTTTTTAAGAGCGTTCTCCGCTGCCTTCGGCATGAAAGGCGTCAGATCGGCCCCCAGGGGCGCGGCTTCCCTGAGCAAACGGGAAGAGATGTACGAATAGCTTTCCTGGGGCATCAGGAAGATAGTCTCTATATCAGGCGCCAGTTTCCTGTTCGAAAGCGCCATCGTGAACTCGTACTCGAAGTCGGAGAACATGCGCACCCCGCGGATAAGCACGTTCACCTTGCTGCGGCGCGCGAAATCGACTATCAGGCCCTTGAACCCGGTCACTGTCACCCCATCCATACCCGTGGTGACCTTTTTCAGCAGGCCGACCCTCTCCGTCAGGGAGAATAGCGGGTGCTTGTGAGGGTTATCTGCTACCGCGACAACGACTTCGGGAAAAATTTCCCTCGCACGCTTGATAATGTCTATATGGCCGTAAGTGACGGGATCAAATGTCCCCGGGTAGATCGCCTTTTTGCACATATTGAGTGGATTTTTTGTAGAACGACAGGAGGCCGTCGCCGTACCTGGCCTGCCTGAAAGCAGTCAAATCACCCGTCGCTTCGGATATTACGTCTCTTTTGAAATGCTGGACGATAACGAATCCAGAATGATGTAATATATCATACTGGCCCAGCATTTGCAAGGTTTTTTCAGCCTCCCCCTTATAATAAGGAGGATCAAGGAATATGATGTCGAATTTCCGGCCGTTTTTGGCGAAAAAAGGGATCATCTGTGCCACATCCTTGGGGTAGACCTCGACCCCGGGGGCCTTCCCCCCTGTTTCCGGGAACAGAAGCCTGAGGTTCTCCTCAAGGGCATGCAGGGAAGGCCTTGCCTTCTCCACGAAGGTCACGCTTGCGGCGGCCCGCGAAAGCGCCTCGATCCCCACCGATCCTGAACCGGCGAAAAGCTCCAGCACATCGGACCCTTCAGGATCAAGGATATCGAACAGTGCTTTCTTGACGCGGTCCTCGGTCGGCCTGATCTCGTCAGGCGCCTTCAACATCCTGCCTTTGAACCTGCCTGTGATCACACGTATCATCCCACCACCATCAGTTTCTCATACTCGGGGAACCGCTGGAGCAGCTTCTCCCGCAGCGCCTGGTTCTCCGGCGCCTTCAATTCCGGGTCGGCTGCGATCAGGCTCAGAGCCTCCTCCCGCGCGTTCTTGAGCAGGAACATCTGGGTCAGAGGATTCCCTATACGCAGGCCCGCCAGCCCGTGCTGCCGGCTGCCGAAGTACTCGCCCGGTCCGCGCAGCTTAAGGTCCTCCTCCGCGATGCGGAAACCGTCAGGGTATCTCACCATCGCCTGCATGCGCGCGGCCGCTTCATCGGTGTCAGTGTCCGAGATGAGCAGGCAATAGGAGACATCGGTCCCCCTGCCCACCCTGCCCCTGAGCTGGTGCAGCTGGCTGAGCCCGAAGCGTTCGGCGTTCTCGACGATCATGCAGGTGGCCGAAGGGACATCGATCCCCACCTCGAGAACGGTAGTGGCCACCAGGCAGTCCAGCTCGCGGGCCTTGAACCTGGCCATTATCTCCTGCTGCTGGGACTGCTTGAGCCTCCCGTGGATAAGGGCTATCCTGAACCCCTTGAACTCGCCGGCCTTGAACTGCTCATACATCTTTTCCGCCCCGGCGATATCGAGCGCGCTCGACTCCTCGATCACGGGGAAGACGATATACGCCTGCTTACCCTGCTCGATCTGGCCGCGCGCCAGCTCGTAAGCCCTGCCCGCCTCCTCCGCGTTGAAAGAGAAGGTCTTTATCTCCTGTCTCCCGGGCGGCATCTGTCTGATGACCGAGATATCCAGGTCGCCGTAAAGCGTTATCGCCAGGGTGCGCGGGATGGGGGTAGCGGTCATGATCAGGACATCCGGGTTCTTCCCCTTCTGCGGCAGAAGCGCCCTTTGGCCCACGCCGAACTTATGCTGCTCGTCTATCACCACCAGGCCCAGATCCTTGAACCGCACGCCTTCTTCAAGGAGGGCATGGGTGCCGATCACGAGATCGACCTTCCCCTGCAGGAGGTCCAGCTGCGCCTGCTCCCGTTCCTTCTGGTTGACCGCTGCCGTGAAGAGCGCCACACGCACCTTTCCTCCCCCGATCTTCGAGAGCTGTTCGCTTATCTTGGCGTAATGCTGTCTGGCAAGTATTTCTGTGGGTGCCATCAGCACGGCCTGGTGGCCTCCCTGCATCGCCATTACGGCGGCGAACGTGGCCACGATGGTCTTTCCGCAGCCCACATCGCCCTGAAGCAGCCTCTGCATCGCCCGGGAAGAAGCCATATCCGCCTTGATCTCCGAAAGCACTTTTTCCTGATCGGAAGTGAGGCTGAACGGGAGCGCCCTGCGGAAACCGTCGGTCAATGGCCCGTCGACCAGATGGGCTGTACCGGGTTTTTCCTTGATCCTGGCCTTGCGCAGCGCAAGCGGAAGCTGGAAAAGCAGGAACTCATCGAAGGAAAGCCTCTGGAACGCCTCTCCCTGGAGCTCCTCGCTTTCCGGGAAATGTATGTTAAAGATGCTTTTGGCGAGATTGAGAAGCTTATTGCGGGAACGGATCTGATAAGGTAACGGGTCGGTCACGTCCGGCAAATACTCATCGATGACCTGTTTCATCATCCGCCGGATGCTGCGCTGGCCGAGCCCTTCCAGCAGCGGGTAGACCGGGACGATACGGTTGACGTTGAGCGCCTCGTCATCCGACTTGCCGTCCACCACCTCGAACTCGGGGTTGGTCATCTGCAGCCGTCCGCCGTACGTCTCTGCCTTCCCGTAAAGGATCACGCTGGTCTGCGGCCTGAGATATTGTTTGAGATACGGCTGGTTGAACCAGACGCAGGAAAGCCTCCCTCCGTCATCCTCCACCAGAGCCTCTGTTATGCTGAAACCGCGGCGCCGGAAAGACCTTCTGTCCCCGCTGACCAGCACCGTACCCCTTATGGTGCGGGTCTCCCCCTCCTTGAGGCCGCTTATCGGGGCGAACCTTGTCCGGTCCTCGTATCTTTTTGGCAAATAATAAAAAAAGTCCTCGATGGAACCGATGCCCTGCCTGGCGAACACCTTCGCCCGCTTGGCCCCGATCCCCTTGATGAAACGGATGGAGACCTGACTTAAGTTCTGCATACTTACGATTATAGTATGGAAGAAAAGGGGTGTAAAGCCTTACAGCTCATACCTGGGGGAGTTCCCGGTATCAGGCATCTGCCTGCCGGGAGCCTGGGAGGGATGGCTTTTTCTGGCCCTGCCCGAACCGGGAGAGACCTGGAGAGTGAAACTGTCGGAGAGCATCTTCCTGCCGCCCGCGGTCAGGGACGCGGGAGGTATCTGGAGGGTCCCTTCGTTCCGGGGAAGGAGTACGAGGACATACACCAGCATCGTCTTCATCCCCTGGCCGGTGAAGGTGATGTTCGACGACTGTACCTGGGAAAGCACGTCGAACGCCTTAAGGTCAGGGAACTCGGGCCTGGGGACCTGCCCCTCTGAGGATACGATCGTCAGCTTGTAAGTCACTGTTTCATCGGCCGTGATCTTCTGTTTATCCAGTTCCGCCTTCAGGGTCGTCTGCGCGAAACAAAGACCGCTCATCCCTAACAGCAACGCCAGCGTGAGCACTGTCCTTTTCATGGTTAAAACTCCTTTTTATACTTGAGCCGTATCACGCTCTCCGGCTGGTCCTTCACCCCGCTCGCGGTCAGCTTCTCACGAAGCTGTTTGGTGCCTTCAACTGAAAGGGAATGGGTCACCTTATATTCCAATCCGAGGGTCTGGGTGGTCCCTGCGGCGGGCGCCTGGGTCGCGGGAGAGCCCTTCGAGACGCCGTAGATGACATCGGTCGAACCGGTGATGGACTTGTGCACCTCGACGCCTTTCTCCCTGCCCTGGTATTTGATGTCGATATCGGTGATGCCCAGCTTCTTCTCCAGGCCTGCCTCCGACCCGCCGAAAAGGAAGAAATTCGCGAAATCCTTGATCACTCCCGGATTGAAACGTCCCTGTGTCAGCGCGGTCTCGGTCCCCTGCCAGCTCTGTCCGGTAAGGATCATCACCATCAGCCGGTCCTGCGGCAGCGGAGGCGTGGACGACAACTGCAGATCGGGCTTATCCGGGGTCCCCGCCAGCAATCCTTTGATCCTGGTGCCGGCGACAGTCGTCTCTCCGTGTATCTTGAAACGCGGCAGTGCCGCGTCGCCGGTGAACTCGCACCACCCTTCGGGCACATCCATCCTGGCGAACTGTGTCACCAGCGTGCCGCTGCGCGCGTCTATGCGGCCGAACAGCCGCTGCTGCCTGGCCCGGCGCCAGTTGAGGTCGAGTTTAACGGGGAAGTTAAGGGCTGTTATATGACGGAACCGGGCTTCTTCTACCTGCATCGTCCCGTTGATGAGCAGGTCGGAGAATGTATTCGAGACAAAGAGATCGATACCGCTCATCCTTCCGGTCACCTGCCTCAACGCTTCGGGAATGTTCAAACGGGAAAGAGCCTGCTCTACCGTCTGGACGTAAAGCAGGCCGGAATAGACATTGAAGTGAAGCAGGCCTGAATCGTATGTGCCTGCGAAAGAGATCACCTCGCCTGTAGGGAACTCGAACCTCCCGTTCTTTATCTCCACTTTGGGGAAACGCAGGTCCCTCAGGGTCAGCTTCAGTTCCTGGACTTTGGCCACCACACCCTGGATGTTCTCTATGTCCGAGATCTGAAGGTCGTAGAAGCGCGCTCCTGCGAGGAGACTGCCGGTGATCCTGCCCACAGTGATGTTGCCGGCGGGGAGATCCTTTACGTACCTGCGGGCGCAATACTGGAGACCCTGCGGGGTCAGCAGGAGATACCAGGCGGCAGCGCCCGCGCAGAGGATGACAAGAAGAAGTATGATCAGGATTATTTTTGAACGCATATGACCCCTTATGCCAGTGTCTCCCGCAGCCAGTCGAGGGCCAGCCGCCTGAAGAGATCGGGGAACTGCTCGGTCAGCTTCTCGGCGTGCAGGCCTCCGCGCAGTATCTCAAGCCGCGCTGCCCGGCTGAGGCTGTGCAGCTGCCGCGAATGCCACGGCTTGATCAGCCAGTCTCTCTGTCCATGGATGAACAGTATCGGCGAGCTGATACGTCTGATCCCCGCGCAAGGCTGCGGCTTGCTCAGGAACGGATTGCCTATCCTGGCCTTCCTGTTCCTGCCGTTCTCGCCGAAAAGGTCGCGGATCGAGGTCAGGACGGCCTTCTCCCAGAAGTGACAATCGATGCTGTAAAAGCTGCTGGGACAGCTGATCAGCATGAAAGAATCGAAGTCCGCGGTCTGGGCCGCCTGTACCGCCACCGCCGCCCCCAGAGAAAAGCCCATCAGCGCCTTCTTCCGGTAAGGGAAACCTCCCGAGTACCGGACGACCGCCGTCAGGTCCTTTATCTCACGGGCGCCGAAGGTGTATGTCCCCGCGGACTGGCCGTGACCGCGGTAATCGAACGTGATCACGTCGTAATACGGCAGCAGGAATCGCACGATGCGCTGCAGGGAACGGCTGTTCCGGCTGTTGAAGAAACCGTGCGAGATGATGATCAGTTCCGGGCTGCCCCGCCTGTAATGGGTCAGCGCGATACGCGTCCTGTCGTCAGCGAAAACGGATAATTCGGAATACAAATCCTTGCAGCGGGTTACGGATATTTTACAGCCAAATCGACCGCTGTTCAAGCATGGAGAAAAAGATCAAAAAAAAGTGGCCTGCCGGCCTTGACGATGGCCGTTCCATATGGCATAGTTATTGTGCAACGATGATAAACCGAAGGTGAAACAGGAGGTTGTTGCCGATAGCGAAAGGCAATTAGGCCTATCACCTGCAGAAGACCTCAGCATGAGCTGAGGTTTTCCGTTTTCAGGGGACTTTCGCTAGTAGGAGACCTCGTTGAGCCCCGTGTTGACCTCGGGTTCAAGAGAGTTCTGGATGAGCTTGACCGTGGTGTGTTCCCCGTCCTTCCAGGGCCACAGCATGCAGAACACCACTTCCTTTCTGTCCTTGCTGTCGAGGTAAAGCGTCTGGCCCTGCATGATCCCGCCATACTGCGCGATCAGTTTCTCCATCTGCATGGAAAGCTTGTTCTTGGAAGGCCAGGCGGGCTGGCCGAAGAAATTCTCGAGCGTCCGGGTCACCGTCGTTATCTTTTCCTTCTTGAGGATGCCCTCGAACAGGTTGTCGCTGTCGATATCCATATCCTTGAAGCCTACCCGCTTGATCTCCTCTTTCACCTCGTTGAACCGCATGCGGCCCTCCAGGTTGTCAGTTCTCAACGCTTGAAAAGTATCATCAAAAGCAGGATCACGATCAGCGCGAGCAGTCCGGTCTCCAGGCTCTTTGCGAGGTTCCACGGCCCCTTCTGCCTGATTATAAAGCGCAGCGACACCACGATGATGCCGAACCCGATGATGCCGAACAAAATCTCCGTCAACATGCCACGATTCTATCACAGACAACCGGCGATGTCCAGCACCAGCTTCTCGGAGTCCTTCCATCCGAGGCAGGGATCCGTGATGGACTTGCCGAAGACGCTTTCGCCGACCCGCTGCCCCCCCTCCTCGAGGTAACTCTCGATCATCAGCCCTTTGACCATATCCCGGAGTGTCCGGGAATTCCTCATACTGTTCATGACCTCCAGCGCGATGCGCGGCTGTTCCGAGAACTTCTTGCCGGAATTGGCATGGTTGGTGTCGACTACGATCGCGGGATCGGCCAGGCCGCGCGCCAGGTAAGACTCGGCCACGCGGCTCAGGTCCTCAAAATGGTAGTTGGGGATGCTCTGCCCGTGCTGGTTCACAGCGCCCCTCAGGATGCAGTGCGTCATCGGATTGCCGCTGGTCTTGACCTCCCATCCCCTGTAGATGAACACGTGGGGGGATTGGGCAGCCTGCACGGAATTGAGCATGACGGTAATGTCGCCGCTGGTCGGGTTCTTCATGCCGACCGGTATCCCGATCCCGCTGACTGTCAGCCGGTGCTGCTGGTTCTCGACTGAACGGGCGCCGATCGCGACATAGCTGAGCAGATCCTCGAGATAGGGGTAGTTGCTGGGATAGAGCATCTCGTCCGCGCTGGTCAGCCCCGATTCGTTCAGAAGGCGGATATGCATCCTGCGCAGCGCCTTGAGCCCCTCGACGATATTCGGCGCCTCGGTAGGATCGGGCTGGTGCATCATGCCTTTATACCCCTCACCCGTCGTCCTCGGCTTGTTCGTGTAGATACGCGGGATCAGGATTATCTTCTCCTTCACCTTATACTGCAGCAGCGCCAGCCGCCTGACATATTCGCAGACGGCGTCCTCGTTATCCGCCGAGCAGGGACCGATGATGACAAGGAATTTCTTCACTTCCCCTTTGAACACGCCGACGATCTCCCGGTCGCGTTCCAGTTTGACCCTGCGCATCTCGTCCGTTATGGGCAGTTCCTTGAGCACCTCATCGGCGCTGGGTATCCTTCTCAGGTATTCGAAGCTCATTGGGGGTATCCTACTGTTTGTGTAAGCACTATTTTCTGATTGGGGCGCAGCTTCATCGCCTTGGAAAGCTGTGCCTCATCGAACATGCCTCTGACGACCGTCGCCAGTCCTTCTGAAGCGCAATAGAGGTAGACGTTCTCGGCGATGAAACCGGTATCCGCTGACGCCCATTTGTCCTTCAGTTCCCCAGCCTGCGACATCCTGCCTTCGTCCGCCACGTAGATCAGATCGACCGGCGCGCTCTTGACGAAATCCTGCTTCCCGGTCAGCGCCCTGATGTCCTCCGCGGTCACCTGCGACAGCGAGTTGTCCTTCGCGCCGTAAAGATACAGCCCGTCGGCCTTGGCCACGTAAATGTCTATCTCCTGCATGTTGCGTGCCGAAGGAGCGGTCTTATGGCCGTCGGGACGGTTTATGCCATCGGCTGCCCAAAGCAGGTCGGAAAGCACCTGGTCGGGCAGGACCTTAGGGCTGAAAGACCTCTGCGACCGGCGCTCCTTGAGCGCCTGCATCAGCGGCTTCCCGCCTTCGGTCCGGGGGGACGGCAGCCGGATCGCGTCCTTCGCGAAGACGACCGAAGACACCGCGAATAAAGCTATCGGCCCAAGGAAAAAAGATCTTCTCATATCGGCCTCCTTTCGGGGGGTACACGCCCATTGTATCACCCGTTGTCCCGGTTTTCCACCCCTTTAGGACGGTATACGGCATGGCAGACCCTGTTCCTGCCGTTCTTCTTCGCCAGATAAAGCTGTTCATCCGCCGTCCGGACGGCTTCGTCGACGCTGGGCCTGTCTTTATGGGAAAAGGCGACAAGGCCGAAGCTGGCGGTGAGATGGCCCTCGATCGGCGTGAACGTGTGCGTTTTCACCTTCACGCGCAGGCGCTCGGCGACGGCCATCCCCTGCTCCAAGGTGTTGTACGGGAGCAGAATGATAAACTCCTCACCACCGTACCTGCCCGCCAGGTCGATGGAACGGATGTTGGTGCGGATGAGCTGGGCAAGTTCTACCAGCACCTGGTCGCCTGCCTGGTGGCCGAACTCGTCGTTGACCTTCTTGAAATGGTCGAGGTCGACGATCATCACGCACAGGTCGTACCCGTGGCGCGACATGCGCTGGAGCTCCTCCGCCAGCCGCTCGAACAGGTGGCGGCGGTTGTAGAGCCTGGTCAGCTCATCGGTGATCGATATCTTCTTGAGCATCAGGTTGCTGGCTTCCAGCTCCTCCTGAAGGGCGCGCACCTCTATGAACACGTTTATGCGCGCGACGATCTCCTCGGGGATGAACGGCGCCGCGATATAATCGTTGACCGTCATCGACTTGAGCACTTCGATCTTCTGGTCCAGGCTCTCCGCCTTCTGAGCCAGGAGCAGGATAGGCACAGCCGAATAACGTTCCTGGCTGCGCAGAAGGATGCAGAACTCGCGGTAGCTGGCACCCGGCAGCTCGTTGTTGAGCAGGATCAGGCTGATCGGGTTCTTGCGCAGGAAATCGAACCCTTCCTGTATCGTCTGGACCTCCGAAACGGAGAATTCCTGCTTGTTGAGCCGGTCGCGGACCCGGTCGATGACGTCTTTCTGTACTCCTATCGCGAGTATATTACGCATTCCCGGTTCCCTTTTCCCTGTACATGTTCCACAGGAGCCAGCTTCCCAATACCATGCAGAGGAGGAAGGTTATGGCTCCCAGGACCCTTATCCCGCAGGCGATGACGGCATCAGCCTGCAGCAGGCGGAGTTTTTCAAGCATATATTCCCAATCGTGGACGACCGACTCGCCGCCGAAAAGCGATACCAGCGGCAGCTGCAGCGCGCGCGCGTCGCCCGCATACCGGGCAACCTCGAACAGGTTCGCCGATATCCAGCCGAACGACATCGCGATACCGAAGAAATCCCTCTGGCTGTGGAAGTTGAAGACGGCGTACACGGGCACTGCCAGCTGGAGGATGGTGCCTCCCGCCACCTGGACATCCTGTCCAAGCAGTGAGAACACCAGGTGGCCGAGCTCGTGGATACCGAGGTCAAGCGGGGCGATGATGCTTGCGTATGCCGGATCGGCAAGATGTCTCAGGAGGATATACGCGAAGAACAGCAGCAGCGGCAGCCGGACCAGCCAGCTTTTTCCTTTGCACCATTCCAGAGCCTCATCCCGAAGGACACCGCCTATCATTCAAGATGGAAGTGATGGATCAGACGGTGAAGCAGCGGGTGCGTCATTGCTTGAGGGAACTCGTCCTGGTAGCGACCACGACCATGTCCTTGAGTATCCTGGTCATACCGGTCACATACCCCTTCTCTTTCGAGGCGGGCGGGAGCGCCTTGGTGAACTTTTCCTGGTCGTCGTAGAAGAAGACCATGGCCACCGTGTTTTCCGGCAGCTTGCAGGGGATCTTGACGATGATAAGTCCGTCAGCGGGCACAACTGGCCCTTCTATAGTTATAAGCGGGCTGATGACATAATCGCGGACGCTGGCTTTGCGCACCTTGGTATACTTGATCGTGAAGACCTGTTCCACGGGGTAAGAACCGGGCGGGACGATGACCTGCATACCGTCAAGGGGTGTCCCCCTGGCGTCCACCTTGATGACCCCGTCTTTGAGGGTGTATTTACCAACGGTCTGCGTGTCCCCGAGCTCAAGATAATAGCCGACATCCTTTGCAGATGCGGGAACCGCGCAGAACAGCGCTATAACGGCTGCGGAAAGCAGGAATAAACCTCTCATAGTCCTTCCTCCTTAATGGATTAGGCGTATTGTACACCGCTGATTATCTGCTTGTCAATCAATTACAACCGCTGATATAATGGGATAAAAGGCAGCGCCCAAAAAGGAGATTACCCGATGGAAGCCAAATCCGGTGATACGGTAAAAGTTGATTATCAGGGAAGGTTGAAGGACGGTACCGTCTTCGATGATTCGGTGGCGCGGGGCCAGCCCCTTGTCTTCACGCTCGGCCAGTGCAACCTGATCCCCGGGTTCGAGAAAGCGGTCGAAGGCATGAAACCCGGCGAGCAGAAGAAGATCGAGATCCCTGCACCGGAGGGATACGGTGTTCACCACCCCGAGCTCGTGGTCACGGTCGACCGCAAGGAATTCCCCCCGGACGTCAAGCCCGTGATCGGGCAGCAGTTACAGGTGAGCCAGGACGAGGATCATTACGCCGTGGTTTCCGTGACCGCGGTCACCGACGACAAGGTCACGCTCGACGCGAACCATCCTCTGGCGGGCAAGGACCTGCTGTTCGACATAAAACTGATCGAGATAACTCCGGGATGTTCCTGCGGAGGGCACGGGGAGCACTGCCACTAGAACCTGAAGTGGACGAATATCCTGCCGAAATTCCTGTCATCCTTCTCGACGCGGTGATACAGCGCCTTGATCCTCGGCTGCCCCAGGAAACGCAGGACCCTTTTCTTAAGCTGGCCGCTCCCCTTCCCGGGGATGATCTCGACCAGCTCTATCCTCTTGGCCACGGCCTCATCAATGACGCGGGACAGCTCCCTGTCAATAGCGTCGCTGTCCCGGTAAATGTCGTGGAGATCGAGTTTTAGTCTGCCCATTTCAGAGGATCATCTTCTTCTTTCCGTCTATGAACCCCGCCAGCACGTGGTCGAACCGTTTCATCGCCTTCTCCATCGCTTCCTTCAGGACCATCTTGTCCTGCGCGTCCGCCCGTGTCAGATCGATGACCAGCTTCGGCTTGACCAGAGTGTACTTCAGGTACGTCCTCTTGAGCCTGATCAGCTCCGACAGGAACGCGTTCTTCAGCGCGACAGGCTGCGAACCGTCGCACTCGAAATCGAAGAACACCTGCCTGCCGTTGAGAAAAGCCTCAGTGCGGCAGCCCTTGACGATGATGCGTATCTCTGGGAACAGCAGTCGGACCTTCCTCAGCATGATGTCTTCTCCCGGTTAGCGCCCCACCTGCAATTCGATATCGACCCGGCCGCTGTCCGAGCAGGCGCAGCAGCCTTTACAGTCGTTCCCCGCGGCGAACTCAAGCTTGTTATCACTATACCTGCAGTACGTCTCCTGCCCTTTATTGCTGTACTGGGCACTGCATCGATCGACCTTGACGATCTTCAGCCCGCTGTCGGGATTGACCCACACCGCGCCCTTGACATATCCGGGACCGAAAAGGCAATCGGGCCTTGAAAAACCGCGGATAACGACCTTGTCGCCCCGGCGTTCCACATACCAGCCCTTGGCCCTCCGGGCCCCTTCCTTCTGGTAAAAATCCCCCCACTCGCTCGCGGTAGGGCAGCATTCCCTGCCGTAATATTCCTCATAGATGTTGTCAATATACGTTCCCAGCCTGGCGTAATAGGTCTGGCCCACGACCGCCGGCTCCCGTCTGAATATGTACACCGGGTTCTGCTCCGCGGCGTCGAAACGCACCGCGATATCCCACTCAGAGACCGGCTTGTTCCTTTGTTCGGTGACAGGGCGGCGCGGTGAGAAGAAGGGTCTGCGTGTGGAAGGCTGGTTCGCGGGGGATTCGAACGATCTGACGATGAAAAAGACGGCTCCGACGACGAGCAGGCCGATCAGGAAATTACGGAGTGTCTCTTTCATCTTGCCTCCCCTTGAAGTGACTCCTTAAGTTTCGGGCGTATTGTAACGCGAAATGGCCGCAGGGGCAACGGAAAAGTGCCGGGGTTATCCGGCAGGCTGCGCGGGAGGGTTGCAGGGGACGGTGAACATGAAGGTCGAGCCTGAGCCGGCCTTACTTTCGGCCCAGATCCGGCCGCCGTGGAGCTCGACGATCTGCTTGGCTATGGGGAGCCCGAGACCGGTGCTGGGCAGGACCGCTTCCGACCCTTCCGCGGACTTGTACTTCTCGAAGATGGTCGCCATGCGTTCAGGCGCGATCCCTTTTCCGGTGTCGCCGACCGATATCTCGATATGGGGGCAGTCAAAAGCAGCGGGACCGGAATAGACCCTGGCTTCAAGGACTATCCTGCCTTTAGACGGCGTGAACTTGATGGAATTGCTGAGCAGATTGATGATGACCTGTATGATCCGGTCACGGTCGACATAGACCGCAGGAAGGGCTTCGTTGATGCGCAGGTGGAACTCGATGTCCTTGCTCTGCATCCACCGTTCCACCGAGGCGACAGCCTCATCGAGTATCTGGCCTACCCCCGCCGGCTCCCTCTTGAGCATCGACATCCCCGCCTCGAGTTTGGACATGTCGAGGAGTTCGTTGATCAGGCGCATCAGCCGCTGGGAATTGTCGTGGATCACCCTGATGAAGTCCCTGTTCTGCCCGGTCAGGTCCGTCTCGAGAAGGAGCGCCGAGCTCTTTTCGATGTTTATCAGCGGCGTCCTCAGCTCGTGGGCGACCTCAGAGAGGAACTGCATCTTTATCTCATCCATCCTCTTGAGTTCCTGGTTGGACCGCTCGATAAGGAGCGCCCTTCTCTCCAGCTCATCCGCGCTTTCCCTCATCTGATGGCTGATATGGTTGATCGAATGTGCGAACTGCGCCTCCATCCCCGGCTGAGGGGGCAGGTCCACCCTCTGGTTGAAATTACCGGTGGAAAGCGTGGCCAGGCTTGTGGAGATCTTCGACAGATACCGGACGAGGCTGATCAGGGAGACCGAACCGAGGGAGATAAGGAGCGAAGTGATGAAGATGATCACCTTCTTTTCCAGCGAGCCGGCCGACGGGAAGAAGATCAGGTACAGGCTCACCAGGAAAGGGATGATCGCGATCAGACCGATGTACGCGAATATCTTTCGTCCGATATTCATGTTACCGGGGACACTTGGAGCAGCAGATGGAGGAGAAATCCTTGGCGAAGGGGATCAGGTAGAAGCAGGTCCTGCCGCACGTATCGCAGAAGACGATCGCCTTTATGTAATACAGCGTGAAACCGACGGTGGAGCCGATTATCCAGGCCGCGTAACCCAGGGACATGCGGTCACGGTCAAGCCAGAATGTCGCTCCCGCGAGGATGATGCCGATGGCCCAGAGCAGCCACGGGTGGAGCTTCCTTTTGAGCTTGGCGTTGTTATTGAAGTAGTAGAACGCGGAGTTGGCGGAGACCAGAACAAGCCAGAGGATCGAGACGATGATAAAAGTCTTCCGTATCACCACTATCATGCCTCCTGAATAAGATGTTATTCCTGTCCGGTAAAGCTCTTGTATTGTACCGCAAAACCACCGTCGGGCAAAGGACAAATTTCTCCGGCAATGGAAAGCCCGCCACCTGAAAAGTGGACGGGCTTTCCCGCCGGGAAGAAGTATGGATTAGTCGCCGGCCTGCTTCCTTTTGATCCTGAACAATACCCAGACCAGAACGGCTGTGATGGAGCTGATGAAGGCGATCAGGGTCAAAGCCAGAGCGGCCAGGTTGCCGGTAACCCATCTGATAAGATCGATAAGGGCGGCCAGCATCCCTTTCTTCAGCTCGTTCTTCGTATCAGCAAGCACCTTGGCGGAGACGTCCGCCTCATGGAACTGGACGGTGACCATCGCCAGAGCGATCTGATTGTCGAGCGAGTCGAGCCGGTTCTTGAGGCTCTGCACCCTCGCGAGGATCGGGGTTATTTCCGATTCCAGGCGCATCGCCTCGGGAATGGAAGTCTGCCGTTTCTGCAGTGAATCAAGGACCTTGTTGTAGACCACCATCGCCGCGTCCAGCTGCGCCTTGACGTTGAGGTATTCCTGCGTCACGTCCCGGCTGTCGCTGGTCTTGTTCTCGACCTTGCCGATCGAGGAAAGCTGGGTGAGCGCGTCCAGGAAATTGGCTTTGGGGATGCGCATCACTATCTTACCCGCCTGCCTGCCGCTGGCGGCATCTCTGAAGAAATGTGAAGCGGCCAGGTATCCGCCCATCTCCCGGCAGACCTTCGAAGCGGTGTCATACGCCTTCTGTCCGTCGATGACTTCCAGGTCGATCAGCGCGGTCCTGATGACCATATCCCCGTCCTTGACCGCCGGAAGCGTGGGTTGGATGACGATGACCGAACCCTGGTCGGGAGGCGGAACAGGCACCGTCAAGGGGCCCTGCATCACTGCACCGCCTGTAACGGCATGCACGGGATTGTTATTGAGAGCTATTCGCTTGCGTGCCGCTTCGCCCCGCGCCATTTCCTGAGAACTGCGCGCCGAAGACACAGAAGCCTTCGAATCCTGATAATAGGGCTCATACTGGTCTGTCTTGAACTCCCGACTGTACTTCCCGGGGCTGTACTGTTCCCCCATATCATCGGCTGCCGCTTTTTCGCGTCCCTGATATCCCCGTTTCGTAAAGATCTGCGTCGCCAAGGTCCCCACAATAAGGAATCCCAGGATACCGACGAACACACCCGAAGGTACCAACTGAGGCCGCAACCATCCCGTAGCTGTCTTATTCATCTCTTCCTCGCCTTGGATTTCCCTCAGGGCGATCCGGCTGCGAACCTGGTCGTCAA
>JBLMZF010000064.1:0-14401 GCA_050258655.1 Deltaproteobacteria bacterium
GCTCGCTCTGGTGATAGAGCTCGTCCCAGTCGAACCCGAGCCACTTCAGGCTGAAGAGGATCTCATCGAGATATTCGGGCTTGGAGCGCTTGGCGTCCGTATCCTCGATACGCAGGACGAACTTCGCTCCCTTTGCTTTAGCGTAAAGCCAGTTGAAGAGGGCCGTCCGGGCGCCTCCGATATGCAGGAACCCCGTAGGGCTGGGGGCGAAACGAACTTTTATCATCAAGCTCCTCCGGCCATGACGGCCTTTTTATTCGATTCCAGCGCCTGCGCCTTGGCGGCGAACGACTCCAGCGCGGTAAGCACTGATTTGACGGATACGATCCCGGTCTGTTTCGCCAGGCAGCCGAGCGCGACCATGTTGGCGGCCTTGGGCGACCCGAGATCGATGGCGGTCTGCGTGAACGGCGAGGCGACGCCGCGCGGCTGAGTGACCAGCGAGCTATTGGCGATGATCACCCCGTTCTTCCTGACCTTTGCCTCGAACCTGAGCAGGGAAGGCTCGTTCATCGCCACCAGGATGTCGGTGGTCTCGGCATAAGGAGAACCGATCTCCTCGTCCGAGATGACGATGGTGCAGTTAGCGGTACCGCCCCGCACCTCCGCGCCGTAAGCGGGAAGATAGGTAACGTTCTTGCCTTCGAGGAGCGCCGCCTCGGCCAGGACCTTTCCCATGAACATGATCCCCTGGCCTCCCGATCCCGATAATATGATCCTCTTTTCCATCACTTTATCCTTCCCAGCGGGAATTCCTTGGACATCACGTCGCGCACCCACTCCACGGCCGCCTTGGGCGAAAGCCCCAGGTACGTGGGGCACGGGGAGAGGATCTCGACGAGGGAAAAGCCTTTCCCGTTGATCTGGTTCTCAAAAGCCTCTTTGACCGCACGCTTGGCCTTGATCGTCTCCTGGGGGGAGTGCACCGAGACGCGCTCCACATAGGTGACGCCTTTGAGCTGGGCGAGAAGCTCGGATATCTTGAGCGGATAACCTTCCTGGGGCTTCCTGCCGAACGGAGTGGTCTCCGTTTTCTGCCCGATCAAGGTGGTCGGCGCCATCTGGCCGCCGGTCATGCCGTAGACCGCGTTGTTGATGAAGATGGCCGTCAGGTTCTCGCCGCGGTTGGCCGCGTGGATGGTCTCGTTGGTGCCGATCGCCGCCAGGTCACCGTCTCCCTGATAGGTGAAGACGATGTTACCGGGACGGACGCGCTTGATGCCGGTGGCGACCGCCAGCGCCCGGCCGTGCGGGGCTTCCGTCGTATCGAAATCCCAGTAGTCGTAAGCGATGACCGCGCAGCCAACGGGCGCGACGGCGATGATCTTCTCGCGAATGCCCAGCTCGTCGATGACCTCCGCCAGGATACGATGGGAGATCCCGTGGCCGCAGCCCGCGCAGTAATGCGTCGAAACGTCACGCAGCGATCTGGGGTGTGAGTATATACGGTCCATATTGTTTATCCTGTCATTGCGAGGTATTTACTGTCTTTTCCGAAGCAATCTCCGGGATTGCTTCGGATACGGTACGCTATAGCCTCGCAATGACGGTTTCTTAAAAGAGTTCCTTTACCGCGTTGATGATCTCTTCCTCCGAAGGGATGCCTCCCCCCGCCCTGCCCACGAAACTCACGTCCCTGCGGCACAGCGCCAGTTTCACGTCCTCGATCATCTGGCCGTAGGACATCTCCGCCACCAGGTATCTGGTCGAAGCGGGCCTGCCCTCGAACGCCTTATCCGGGAACGGCCAGAGGCTTATCGGCCTGATCAGCCCCGCCTTGATGCCCGATTGGCGGAGCCTGCGCACGCAGCTTTTGGCGATGCGCGACATCCCGCCGTAGGCGACGATCAGCACATCGGCGTCCTTGTCCATGAAATCTTCCCAGCGCTGTTCCAGCTTGCGAGCCCGCTCGTACTTCTTCTGCAATCCCTGGTTGATCTCCTCGAGCACCCCGTCCTTGAGATACAGCGAGCGGACGATGCGGGGCTTGCGCCCTTCGCATCCCGTCAGCGCGAAATCTTTTACCGGCGGATTCACCGGGGCTTTTTTCGTTTCCAGTGAAAGCGGCTCCATCATCTGGCCGAGCATGCCGTCGCCGAGGATCATCACGGGAGTACGGTAAGCGTCCGCGAGGTCGAAAGCGTCGAACGTCAGGTCGAAACATTCCTGCACGGAAGCGGGCGCCAGGACGATCAGGCGATAATCCCCATGCCCTCCGCCTTTCGTAGCCTGGAAATAATCAGACTGGGACGGGGAGATGTTCCCCAGGCCGGGTCCGCCGCGCATCATGTTTACCACGACCGCCGGCAGCCCCATGCCCGCCATATACGAGATGCCCTCCTGCTTGAGGCTGATGCCCGGGCTTGACGAAGAGGTCATCGCCCTGACGCCTGTCGCTGAGGCTCCCAGCACCATGTTCACGGCGGCCAGCTCGGACTCCGCCTGGATGAACACGCGGCCTTTCTCCTGCATCCACCTCGCCATATAGGCGGTGAGCTCGTTCTGCGGGGTTATCGGGTAACCGGCATAGAATGCGCAGCCGGCGCGGATGGCGCCTTCGCCGATAGCTTCGTTGCCGCTCATCAGTATACGTTTCTTTTCCGTCATAGCCTTTCACCTTTTCAACCTACGAAGTTGAAAAGGTCCTTATTCCTTTATGATCTCGATGCAGCAGTCAGGGCACATCAGCGCGCAGAACTTGCAGCCGGCGCAGACAGAGCCTTCCTTGACCCCGACCGGGAGTACGCCTTTCTTGTTCAGTTCCTTCAGCGGCACGAGGACGCCTTTAGGGCAGGCGCCCACGCACAAAAGGCATCCCTTGCACTTGTCCTTATTTATCTTGACCGCTATCTTTGCCATTTTTCCTTACCGTTTCCATGATCCTCCGGGCGATACCCTCGGGGGAAAGTCCGTTCTTCTCCAGCAGCAGCTCGCGCTTTCCGTGGGTGATGAACTGCGTAGGCAGCCCGAGCCGAGTGACCGGACGGTCGAGCGCGTCCGCGACAGCGCATCCGAATCCGCCCTCAACCACGCCTTCTTCAGCGGTGAAGATATATTTTACCCGCAAAGCGGTTTCTTTCAAAAGATTTTCATCAAGGGGCCGGACGAAACGGGTGTTCACCACGATCCCCCCGATCCCTTCCTTTTCCAGCAGCCTGCATGCTTCAAGGCCGACAGAGGTCATGCTGCCCAGCGTGAACAGGGCATACTCCGTTCCGGTCTCCTTGAGCAGTGTCGCCCTGCCCAGGCTCACGTGCGACGGGTCCACCGGTTCGGCGGGGACGTTCGCCCTCGGATACCGTATGGCGCAGGCCCGGCCGCTTGCCAGCCCAAGATCGATCATCCGTTCGAGTTCCCGGCCGTCAGCGGGAGCCATGATCACCAGGTTCGGCACGCTGCGCAGATAGGCGATATCGAAGATCCCCTGGTGTGTCGCCCCGTCCTCCCCCACTATCCCCGCGCGATCCACGCACAGCAGGCACGGCACGTTCTGCAGGCCGACCTCCTGGATAAGCTGGTCATACGCCCTCTGCAGGAAGGTCGAATAGATCGCGACGACGGGCTTGAAACCGCCCGCTGCCAGGCCGGCGGAGAAACAGACGGCGTGACCCTCAGCGATGCCGACATCGAAGAAGCGGTCCGGGAACCGGTCGCGGAGCTGACTTAATCCGGTGCCTTCCGCCATCGCGGCCGTTACCCCGACGATCGACGAGTCCTTCTCTCCCGCCCGGGTGATCGCGTCGCTGAACACCTGCGTATAGGAAGGAGTCTTGCCTTGGGCCGGCGCCGTTTTCCCGGTGGAAGCGTCGAAGACCCCTATCCCGTGGAACTTCACCGGATCGAGCTCGGCCGGCGCGTACCCTTTGCCTTTCTTGGTGATCACGTGCACCAGGCGCGGCCCTTTGATCTCAAGGATGTTCTTGAACGTCGGGATCAGCTGCGAGAGATTGTGGCCGTCGAGCGGGCCGAAATAGCGGAACCCGATTTCCTCGAAGAGCATGCCGGGAATGAAAAGGTTCTTTAACCCTTCCTCGAACTTGTCCGCCAGCTTGAGCAGTCCGCTGCCTTTCGGGACGCGTGCCTTGACGAAATTCGCGAAGTTCTCCCTGTAGCGGTTATACAGCGGCAGAGAGATGAGCTTGTTGAGATAGGTGCTGATCGCGCCCGTGTTGGCGGCGATGCTCATCTCATTGGTATTGAGCACGACAAGGATATCCTTTTTGAGGTGGCCGGCGTTGTTCAGACCCTCGAAGCAGAGCCCGCCGCTGAGCGACCCGTCGCCGATGATCGCCGCCACGCGGAACGGCCGGGCCTGCAGGTCGCGCGCGCTCGCCAGCCCGAGGGCCAGAGAAACAGCGTTGGAGCTGTGACCCGTGGTGAAGGGGTCATAGCAGGATTCGTCCCGGCAGGGGAACCCGCTCAGGCCGCCGTACTGCCTCAGTGAATCGAAGCCGGCGTTGCGGGTAAGGATCTTGTGGCAGTAGGCCTGATGGCCGACGTCGAAAATGATCTTGTCCTCGGGCGCGTTGAGGCAGTAATGAAGGGCCACCGTCAGCTCGACGCAGCCCAGGCTGGAAGCCAGATGCCCGCCGGTCCGGGATACGACATCGATCATGCGCTCGCGGATCTCGCGGCACAGCACGACCAGCTCATCCTGACTCAGGTCCTTAAGGTCCTTAGGTTCTTTGATGCGCTCTAATACCATTATTCCTCGGTCTTGGATTCATCCAGGGGCTTGAGCTCGAACTCGCCCTTCTTGTTCTTCGTCATCACGTCGATCTTCTTCTTGGCGCTGTCGAGCCTCTGGGTGCACTGACGGGAAAGCTCGATGCCCTCCTGGTATTTCTTAAGTGCTTCATCAAGCGACAGTTCGCCTCTTTCAAGTTCTTCGACTATTTTCTCAAGCCTTTTCAATGCGTCTTCGAATTTGATCTCTGCCATGGTAACTCCTTATTGTTTTATCTCTTTGACTTCGCTGGTGAATTCTCCCTTAGAGAGCCTGGTCCGGATCAGGTCGCCCGGCTTGAGGGTACCGGCGTCCTTGACCACTTTCATCTCGGGGACGCTGAATGTGACGCTGTAGCCGCGCTCCAGGATGTTCAGCGGGTTGAGGCCTGACATCTTTCCTGCCACTCCCGCCAGCATCGAACTCTTTATCTGCAGCAGGTGTTCCATGCGCACGGTCACCTGTCTGGCCCGGTCGACGATCTTGCGCCTGAATTCGGGGATCTGCACCGCCGGGTTGAGTATCTCCAGTTTCTGCCTGGTCTGCTGGAAATGCCTGGCGTTGAGCTCCAGGATGTGGCCGGCGGCAAGCGAAAGCCTGCGCCCCAGGTCCTCCCGGCTCTCGGCGGCCGCCTCCGTCGTCTCGCGCAATGCGGCCGACAGCCTCTCCACCAGCGAGCCGGCCTTCTCTTCCAGCTCGTCTTTTCTGGGAAGGACGAGCTCGGCAGCGACCGACGGCGTAGCGGCGCGCACGTCAGCCACAAGGTCTGAAACGGTGACATCCCGCTCGTGGCCGACCGCGGAGATGACCGGTATGCGCGACGCGAAGATAGCGCGGCAGACGGTCTCCTCGTTGAAGGCCCAGAGATCCTCGATGCTCCCGCCGCCCCTCCCCACGATAAGGACCTCGATCCTCTCGCCCGCG
The DNA here is from genome assembly GCA_050258655.1 of Deltaproteobacteria bacterium. Lineage (GTDB taxonomy): Bacteria > Omnitrophota > Gorgyraeia > Gygaellales > Profunditerraquicolaceae > JBLMZF01. Next base: position 5,651 of record JBLMZF010000064.1, read on the forward strand.
GGCAGGGTCTGGTTGTACTCGTTGAAATCCTTTATCGCCTGCGCGATCTCCTCGCGCGCTCCCTCACCCTGAACTCGTACCGGCGCTATCAGGATATGCGCTTCCTTGAACCTGCGCTCAAGGACTTTGAGGATGTCTTTTATCGCCGCCCCGGTGATGGAAGTGACGATGCCGATCTTCGAGGGCAGGTAAGGGATCGGTTTCTTGCGTTCCGGCGCGAAAAACCCTTCCTTTTCCAGTCTGGCCTTGAGCTGCTCGAGCGCCAGCTGGAGCCCGCCCACCCCCTTGGGCTCGATCCTCTCGATCACCAGCTGATATTTACCCTGAGGAGGATAGACGCTGATGCTGCCGTAGCAGATGACCTTCAGACCGTCTTCCATCTTGAACCGCACGTCACGGTACTGGCGGGCGAACATCACGGCCGAAAGGATGCTTGAATCATCCTTGAGCGAGCAGTAGCAGTGGCCGGAGCTGTGCGGATGGCAGTTGGAGATCTCACCCTCGACCCACACTCCGGCAAGGCTCCCCTCAAGGAGGAGTTTCACCGCCTGTGTTATCTCCGAGACCGAGAATATCTTCCTTCCGGCAGTAGTCTCCGCCATCTCAATGCGTCTCCTGTGTCGCGTTCTTAAGCTGTATCGCCTGCTCGGCCGCGGGCGGCGCTGAAGGCGTCTCCTTCAGCACGATCGGCGCGGGCGCGGGCTGCTCTTCAGGAACAGGGGCCGGAGCCGGCCTGGGCTTGAGCAGGACCAGCGTGACGGAATAAGGCGCAAGCGAAAGCTCCTCCTGGCAGTTCCCTTCCGTCGGCGTCAGTTCCTTCTCTTCGGCAGGGGTGAAAGAAACATTCTCGGGAGTATCCCCGTCTATCGTGAACCTCTGGAACGAGTACGGCGACTGCGCGAGGTTCTTCAGCGAGAGCCTGACGTTCCTCGGTTCCTTCCTGTAACGAGAGGCGGCCTCGTTGAGTTCCCGGCCCTTGACGATCAAGTTCCTTACCCGCTTGGATAACCGCAGCTTCTTGTCGGCAGACCCGTCCCTGAGCACTTTGAGAACGGTGTTCCTCTCTGAGTCGCCCAGGGGCGCCACCAATCTGGCCAGATAATCGCGGAATATATCCGGATCGGAATAGTTGTAGAACAAAAGGACAAGTTCGTTCTGGGCGCCGCGGGTGGCGATGCATCCGATGAATTCATCGAGCGGCTTCTGCGCCACCGGCACATACGTGTTACCCAGCCATGACAGCATCCTGAACGCGTTGTACGCGCTCTTGCTGCCGCCCTTGTACCCTGAAAGCGACTGCTCGTACCAGAACAGGCCCACGTTCCTGACCACACCTTCCTTGTTGGCCTGGAAATCCTCGAGCGAAAAGAAGACCTGCCCGGTCAGCCCCGCGTCGTACATGTTCTTCAGGCGGCTGACCACATAGCTGGCGCAGACGTTCGACTTCGACCTGCGCTCTTCGAGGACGTTCGAAAAGCCGTTGTCGAAATTCCACTCGTCCACGATCAGCGGCGTCTCCCTTGGAAAGTTGAAATAAGAAAGCCATTCCCGGATCAGCTCGATCGCCGCCTTGTTGTACCCGGTCGATTCCCGATCGACAAGCGGGTCGGTGGAATACGCATGCCAGGTGATGAAATCAAGGGGCAGCTTGTTGTGGTAGCAGAACTGTATCAGTTCGTAGATCAGGCTGCGTTCCGGCGCCAGGATCGAGCTTTCCTCGACCCCCCTGAACCACCAGCTCGTGGAAGGGCCGCCGACCGGGATGATCACTTTGGTCTCGGCCTGCAGCTCCCTGACAGCCTCTGCCACGCACCGGTACAGGATCAGGTAATCGTTCCTGCGGCCGAGGAAAAAGTTATCGAGGTCGGGAGCGCTCCAGACCTCGTACCAGACATTGTACTTCTTCTCGCAGCTGAAATAGCGGATGTACTCCTTGATGATCTGCTTGAAGGCTGCCGGGTCGACGGGGAAACTCTTGCGGTCAAGCACCTTCCCCTGCCCCTGCGGCACGCTGTAGATGTCGAGGATGACGGTCGCGCCCGCGTCGCTTATCTTCTTGATCACCGCCTCGTAATTGGCGATCAGGCGGCTCTGCAGCGCCTCGTTCTTGCTGAGCTGGCTGATCTCCCACAGGTTGAACTGCAGGCGGTACATCCCCCGGAACCCGATCTCTTTCTGCCAGCTCTCCACCGCCTCGGGGGCGGCAAGTGTCTGCGGCCAGGTGATGTCACCGTGGAATCCCCGGCCGCTCAGGTCGACGCTGGGAGAAAAGATCCTGGGAAGCGGGATGCCCTGCTGGCCGGCGTCGACCGAGAATTCTGCCGGTTCGGGGACCTGCAAAGCGGCATCCTGCGCCCTTGCCACGGGGGCAAACAAGACGCAGGAAAGGAAAGCAAAAGCGGCCAGATATGTCCTGGAGGTCAATACCATCGTCAGCCTATGCGGGAAGCGGAACCTGGACCCGTTCTATCGTCTTCGCCCGGCCGGTCTTCTCATCGGCGTCGACTATCGCGCCGCATAACCTGACATCGCCGGTAGCGATCTCAAAACGGACCGGGACCGCGGTAAGGAATCTCTGCAGAACGTTCTCAACCTTCCGGCCGATGACCGATTCATAGGGGCCGGTCATGCCGGCATCGGTCAGATAAGCCGTCCCTCCGGGGAGGACCCTTTCGTCGGCGGTCTGGATATGCGTGTGCGTGCCCAGCACCGCGGTGACCTGGCCGGCGAGGAACCAGCCCAGGGCGATCTTCTCGGACGTCGCCTCGGCGTGCATGTCCACGAAGATAAGGCGCGTCTCTTTCGAGATCTCGGCCACGGCGTCACGCACCATCCTGAACGGATCTTCGAGCGGTTCCATGAACACCCTGCCCAGGAGGTTGATCACGCCGATCTTGGCCTGATCGCAGTTGAACACCGCCCATCCCGCGCCCGGCGCTCCGGGAGGATAATTGAGCGGCCGCAGCACGCGGCGGTCGCTCTGGATAAGTTCGAAGATATCGGGCTTCTTCCAGATGTGGTCGCCGGACGTCAGCACGTCGCAGCGCGCGTCGAAGAGCTCCTGGGCGACCTTGGGTGTTATGCCCGACCCGCCCGCGGCGTTCTCGGCGTTGGCGATGACGAACTGGACGCCGCGCTCCTGGCGCAGCTTCGGCACGATCGCGGTCACCGCGTCGCGGCCCGGCTTTCCGACGATATCACCAATAAAGAGTATTTTCATGTTTTGTACGTGTCATTGCGAGGCATTTGCTGTCTTGTCCGAAGCAATCTGACTTAGATTGCTTCGGAAACGACGCGTAAACGCCTCGCAATGACACTTAAAAAACTTCGCTAATTCGATGGAACGGGTCTCGCGGATGACCGTGATCTTGATCTGGCCCGGATACTCCATTCCTTCTTCTATCTTCTTGCGGATGTCGCGGGCGAGGTTGATCGCGTCGCCGTCGGAAAGCTTCTCCGGCTGGACGATGACCCTGATCTCGCGTCCCGCCTGTATGGCGTAAGACTTGTCGACGCCCTTGAAGAGGTTCGCTATCGACTCGAGCTTGTCGAGACGCTTGATGTAGGTCTCCAGCGTCTCGCGGCGCGCTCCCGGCCGGGCGGCGCTGATGGCGTCGGCGGCAACGGTCAGCACGGCGAAGAAGCTCTTCGCCTCGGTCTCTTCGTGGTGGGCCTCGATCGCGTGCAGGACCTCGGGCCCTTCATTGTACTTGCGGGCAAGTTCCGCGCCGAGCTTGGCGTGGGTCCCCTCGACCTGGTGGTCGACGGCCTTGCCGAGATCGTGCAGGAGGCCTATCCTGCGGGCGAGCTTGAAGTCAAGCCCGAGCTCGGAAGCCATGACGCCCATCAGGTATGAGACTTCCTTGGAATGCTGGAGCGCGTTCTGACCGAAGCTCGTCCTGTACTTGAGGCGGCCGAGCAGCTTGACTATTTCGGGATGCAGGGAGTCGACGCCCGAATCGAACGCGGCGCGCTCGCCTTCTTCCTTGATCTTCTCGTCCAGGTCCTTCTTGATCTTCTCGACCACTTCCTCGATGCGGCCGGGATGGATCCTGCCGTCGGAGATGAGCTTCTCGAGCGAGAGGCGCGCGACTTCACGCCGGACAGGGTCGAAGCACGACAGGGTGACGGCTTCCGGGGTGTCGTCGATGATGACGTCGACGCCCGTGGCCATCTCCAGCGCGCGGATATTGCGGCCCTCGCGGCCGATGACGCGTCCCTTCATCTCATCGTTGGGGAGCGTGACCACGCTGACCGTGGATTCCACCGTATGCTCGACCGAACAACGCTGGATCGCCAGGCTGATGATCTCGGCGGCCTTCTTCTCGGCCTGCGAGCGCAGCTCCTCTTCCTGTTTCTTGATCAATACCGCCTTTTCCTGGTTCAGTTCCTCATTAAGGCGGTTCAACAGGATCTGGCGGGCTTCTTCGAGCGAAAGCGACGCTATTTTCTGGAGGCGCTCTTTCTCCTCGGCGATCAGGGAATGCAGCTGCCCGTCCTTGACCTTGAGCCCCTCTTCCTGTTTCCTGACGTTCTCCTGCTTGGACTCGATGTCCTTTTCCTTCTTCTCAAGCAGGTCGAGCCTGCGGTCGATGTTCTCCTCTTTCTGGGAAAGGCGTTTCTCGAGGTTGGTTATCTCTATCCTGCGGTCCTTGGTCTGCTGTTCGAAATCCTGGCGCATCTTGTACTGCAGGTCCTTGGCCTCGAGCTCGGCGGCCTTGTGCCTGTTGTCCGCCTCCTTCTTGGCCTGATCAAGGATAAAGCGCGCCTGTGATTCAGCGTCGTGGACCCTTTTTTCGGCGAAATATTTCCTCAGAGCGTATCCAGCGTAAAGCGCGACACCAGCTGTTACCGGGACAATGATGAGTAGGTTAAGCATCTATTTTCATCCTCCTGTTTGTGTGCGGGGAACAGACGTATCCGGGAATGCCGGGCGCCTTTCCCTCAGCACGGAGATCTAGGCAAAGATGACCTTGTGGACGTTTACGTCGTGGTCGGCGGTGGGGACTGAAGGCAAGACCTGGAAGTCGTAGGCGAGACCGATGGACCTGGTCTCCGTCGGGAGCTTGGCGAGAAAAGCGTCGTAGTATCCTTTGCCCCTGCCCAGGCGGCCACCCTTCTCATCGAAGGCAAGCCCCGGGACAATGATCAGATCGAGCTCCTTGAGCGCGACAGGAGTCTTGAGCGCAGGTTCAAGGATACCGTAAGGGCCACGCAGCATCGTTCCGTCTTCCTTGAGCGTGCATGGCACGATATTTCTTTTTTCGCCGCAGACCGGCACCACTACTTTTTTCCCTGATCTTAAAGCTTCCTTTATCATCTCGGAAGTGTCAACCTCACCGCTTATCGAGAGGTAAAACATCACCGTCTTTGCCCGTTTAAAAAGCCGATTCCTGAAAAGCGCGTTCATTACTGAACGGCTTTTTTCGGATAGCTCCTCCTCCTTTTTGTTTTTTAAGACACTCTGTATTTTCGTGCGTAACTTCTCTTTTGCCGAACGTATAGCATCCATCGGTGCTTTACCTGTTGCTAGACTGCTGCTTGAGACGTCTTGAGCTGATGCGGACGGACGTTCTTCTTGTGGTCGCGGGCGGCGCGGATCTTCCTGAAGACATCCAGTTTGCCGCGCTTCTCCATCTCTTTGTATATCAGCACCCACGCGCAGTCACGTTCCTTGTCCAGTTCGCATTTTCCTTTGTCCATCCCGCCGCAGGGACCGTTGAGGATACCCTTGGAACAGCGGGTGACGGGGCAAATCCCTCCGGTGAACGCGAGGACGCATTCACCGCACATCGAGCACCGCTCGTAGAGATCGCCTTTACTGTCCAGGATAGCCCCGGACAGGGTATTGCACGCAGGTAAAACGGTCAGCCCCAGCCGGTCGTTCTCCTTGACGGATTGGACGCCCGAGCCACAGGCAAGCACCAGTATGGCCTCGCTCCCCCTCAAAGCCGCCATGTTCTTCGCCAGCTCGGTCTTGAGCTTGGCTGAGACACAGCTTGACGGAGGTATGCAGCGGCCGGTCACCGTCTTGCCTTTTTCCTTCAGCTGACCTTCCAGGGCAGCCAGCTCTGCCTCGCCGCCGCTCTTGCAGGCGGTCGCGCAGTCGCCGCAGCCGATCAGGAAGACCTTCTGGAAGTCTTTTAAGCTATCTATAATCTCTTCAATCGGTTTCAGCTCGGAAATGATCATGGATTTAGGCGGTTTTGAGGCCAAAAATCGACCTGTACATGATTTTATCACGCTTTAATATATAGAACAAGAAAAAAGAAAGCCCCGGTCCTTTCGAACCGGGGCTGAAAAGTCCCCGCATGTGCCGTCAGTATATTTGACAGGCTGAACCCGTATGGGTACAGGTGGGAGTCGCCCTCGGCGCGTTAGCGCCGATGGAGTGTTGACTCCCCATGTTAAGGTGTTGGTTCACCAAATGTCAAATACCTATTAACGAACACGGCAGGGAATCTAAAAATCTATTGCCGGACATTGTTGAGTATATCACATGACAGCGACGAGGTCAAGGCCCCTGCGGCGATTTTTTGCCGTTTTTTACAGTGAGAGCACGGCCAGCATCGTCTTGACGTCCTTGTCCGTTTCGCGGCTCTCAAGCTCGTCCTGGCGGACCATTCTGCTGACGCAGAGAAGAACGTCAGCAGAACGCCCTTTGAGCTCACCTTTACGGCAGCATGCCGCCAGGAATTCCTTGATACGCTCCAAAGACGGGGCTGCGCTGATGCGCATGACCCCTTCTATCCTCTGCCATTCAGCATTCAGATCGGCGATCTCCGGGATGTTCATGGAGTTAAGCTGTGCCATGAACGCGGCCGCGTTAGCCTGGATCCCGATCGGCAGCGCGCGGAAATCGATACCACCCTTCCCCTCATCGGCAAGCGCCTTTCCACCGTCTCTGTTATTCCTCCCCCGTCTTGCACGCGCCTGCTCGACAAACCACCAGAAATCACCGCTGCCGCTCAAGCCCATTTGATTGCGCGCTTCCTCGTAAATCGCTTCTTCCTCATCATCCTCGCCGCCGTCCTTATTCCCGATAGGCACGGGAACTAAAAGAGGTTGCCCGCCTTTCAGAGAGTAAATCATGGCCTTTACGGAAAAGGCGCCTTTTTCCGTCACTGCGACATCAAATCCGAGACAAGCCTCCTGATACGTCCAGACCCGGATCGATCCGGTCCCGGAATCATCGATGGGTAAAGCCGCAAAGTGATCCACCGCAATCAAGCTCTTCAACCGCGGCCCAAGCTCGTATTTTACGAAATCCGGCATGAATTTCTTCACCCTCTCCCTGAGCGCCCCGGCGGATTCGGGTTCCGTACCATGGACAAAATAAAGGTTCAGCTTTTCTTCTATCAGCGATCCCACCGTTGCTGCCGCCTGGCTTGCTGCTTCCAAATCGGGATCCTGACCCCTTCGGAATATCCCGCCGTCCTTTGCCTGCGCAAGACCCTCTGCGATGCTGCCGACGACAAAGAAGGATTTGCCGTTCTTCAGGTAGATGGTGCAACGGGTATCGGTCTCTCTTTTGTCGTAGAACTTTCCGCTCTTGCGGAACGTATCCGTCGTCTGTCTATTGATCCTCGAGATACCTGTTCCTTCCCGTTCAACGAGAAGAGCAAGCGCCTTAAGGTCCAGATAGCTGAAGACCTTTCCGGCCACTGTGTTCTCCTCGCTGATAAGCACCGGCGGATCGGTAAGCACGCCGAGCTCGGAATCCATGAAGGATGTGGATTCAAATTGACGGTCCTTCACTGAGATAGCGTTAATCTCATCGGAGATACCGCCGTCCTCCTGCAGGGTCCGCAGTTTATCCTGCATCGCCTTACTACTGATGTTGTCCGGATCCTCCCGGCGCGCCCTTTCTTCCTTGGCCCATTTGCGCGGGTCGACGCCGAACTGCGCCTGGACGGCCGCTTTTCTCTCTATCTCCTCTTCCTCCTCGCGGGAAAGGCCTCCGTCTTTCGCTTCCTTGACGCCGAGATCATCCGGTATCGTGTCGCCCACGACAAAAAACGACTTGCCGTTCTTCATATAGATCGTAAACCGCGTGTCGGTTTCCCGTTTTTCGTAAAACTTCCCCGACTTGTAGAAGGTATCGGTCGTTCGCTTCCCGATCCTCGATATGCCGGCGCCTTCGCGTTCGGCAAGAAGGGCCAGGGCTCTCAGATCGTAATAGCCGAAAACGTTTCCGGCTTCCGCATTCTCCGTGCTGATAAGTTCAGGAGGATTGGTAAGCAGGCCCTGCTCGGGATCCGTGAACGATCTCTCGTCAAAGGTCTCCACCTTGACCGGTACTCCACGGATATCCTCGGGAATGCCGCCGGCGTCCACCTCCCGTACAACCGCGCCGCCGTCCTTTAACGGCCCGAAGGGAAGACCTGACCCGGCATATTGGTTCTCGCTCGCCGAGGCCTGTTCTTTCTGCCTTTGCGCTTCCCGTAAATATTTGCCGATCTCTTTCTTGGTATACTCCTTTACTTCTCTTTTATCAAAGCCGTTCTTTACCACTCCCTGAACGGAAGCTGCGCCGTCATAGGTATCGGCAAGAAGAAGGTATTTCCCCTTGCTGAAATACATGTGGAATTCGACGGAATCGCTGACAGCGCCATTCAAGGTGCCGACGAGGAAATTGTCCCGGCTTACGGAGGTATGGGAAACAAACAGGATCAGCGTCGGGATCCCCAGGTCTTCATGCTCGTGCGATATTTCAAGAAGCTCGTTCAGCTTCTTTCTGTCGAAGACCTT
>JBLMZF010000065.1:0-3485 GCA_050258655.1 Deltaproteobacteria bacterium
ACAGTGAAAGGGCGTTGCGCAGGGAGTAGAATGCGGCGTGTGCCTCCAGTATATCCTGCTGCAACCTTAACGGCGAAAGCCGCTCAGGCTTGAATACGACATGGAGACCGTCATAGAGCTCCCAGTCCCGGCTGAAGATCGCCCCCCCGCCGGAAAGCTGCTCGTGCGTGCGCGTTCCGGGAAAAGGGGTAAGCGCGAATATCTGGATCGTGTCGATCTCGTTCCTTATCGAAAAATCGAGCGTTTCCCGCGCCGAGCGCTCGTCGGCGTGATCGCCTCCGAGCACGAACATACCATGGACCTTTATACCGTGGCTGTGGAACGCGCGTATCGCCGAGACGATCCCCTGCACGCTCTGTCCTTTATTGTAGCTTTTCAGAGTCCTGTCGTTCACAGATTCCAGGCCGAGGCAGACGACGCTGCATCCCGCGCTCTTCATCGAGGAAAGAAGCTCTTCATCCCGTCCCGCCTCGCAGCGTGCCTGGCAGGTCCAGGAGAATTTCCTCTTCATCGAGCGGAACATCCGCATCAACTTCATCAACCGGTCCCTGTCCGCGCAAAAGTTGTCATCGCAGAAAAAGATCTCCCGGCGTATCGCGCTTCCCAGCTCCTTTACTATGCTCTCAGCTGAACGGAACCGGTACTTGCGCCCGAAAACCCTGGTCACCGAGCAGAAACTGCAGTCAAAAGGGCATCCGCGGGACGTTGATACAGGCTGGACCAGCATGGAACGGGGAATGCCGGCGACCAGTGAAAAGTCAGGGAACGGCAGAGCGTCCAGGTCCTCTACCGGTTTGCCTCTTACTATCGGCGAAGATACGCGTCCTTCCGCCACATCGGCGATCACCCCTTCCGCCTCCCCGGTCACTACCTGACGGCAAAACTGGAGCGGCTCCTCAGGCAAAAGGCTGGCATGAACGCCGCCGAAGATGACCTTCTCTTTAGGGAACTTGCGCGCTATCTCGTAGCCGCGTTTTGCGGTGGAGGTGAGTATCGAGATACCGACAAGGTCTGCTTCCAGGCGCGAATAGTCCGGAGGGCAGAAATTCTCGTTGTAGATGGTGACCTGGTGGCCGCGTTGTTTGAGGATCGTCCCCAGGTAAATGGGGCCCAGGAGCGGCATCTGTAAACGGCTGTAAAAGTTAGCCTTGCTTTGTGCCGGCTCGATGAACGCTATTTTCATCGCTTTCTATGGAGAGACGGATAAAAACCGTTGTACCTTTGCCTTTCTCGCTTTCAATACGTATGTCGCCATGATGCATGTTCACGATCTGCTTGCTGACGGCCAGACCCAGACCCGTGCCTTTAGGCTTGGTGGAAAAAAACGGCTCAAAAAGCCGTTTAAGATCTTCCTTTTCGATTCCCGACCCGTTGTCTTTGACCGCGATCTCAACGCTCCCGTCATCCCGTTTTCCCGTTATGGCGACCACTCCCTGTTTTTCCTCTACCGCGTCAAAGGCATTATTGAGGACGTTCTGGAAGACCTGTCTTAACTGCAGACTGTCAGCCCGGATGTTCACCCCTTCCAGGCTTTTGAACTCTTTTATTACCCGGACCTGCTTCTGGTCGATGCGGTCCGAGGTAAGACCCACTGTTTCGTCGATCAGGCGACCAATATCCACCGTTTCCCATGATGGCTGCCTGAGGCGCGTATAAGAAAGGAGATCGCTGATGATCTCCTCGCCTTCCCCGACTTTCTCATTTATCGTGGCGACCTGGTGGTCGACGGGAAGCCGGGCCGCGGTCCTCCGCTTTATGCTGAACGCGGCCACCTTGATCGCCGCCAACGGATTCCTTAATTCGTGAGCGACAGTGGCGGCGAGGGTACCGATATCAGAGAGTCTGCTGGCCTTCTCCAGGCGGATCTTGAGTTTTTCCTCTTCAATGATACCGGAAATATCCCTCATGGAGACAATGTACCTTTTTTCCCGCTCACCGAGTCGTGAGACCCTCATCTCGGCTTCGACCCCCTGCTTCCCCCGGCTTATTATCCTGACCCTGGCGGCCGCGGTTTCCGCAAGCGGGAAACCGAAGGGTTTTCCTATCAGCTCGGCGCTGTCAAAACCGAACATCTTCCCGGCGGCCGGATTGGCGAACGTGATGATGCCTTTATCGTCCACGACGACCACGCCATCCGCCAGCCTGCGCACTATCTCCCCGCAGTCCTCCGCCCGTTCTATCGTTGCCTGATCGTTCTTCACTTATCGCCCTTTGCCCAACTTCCCGTATACCCCCTCTATCTTCAGCCCCCCCTTGTCTATCTTGTACGCGAAAACGTCCTTGCTGTGGTGCACGCCCCTCATCTTCAGCACGGTGAGCGCCATTTCCACCTTCCTCTCCCGTTCGACGAACACCAGCAGGACGAGACCGTCAACGAGCGAGCTTACCCGGATATGCGTCAACTCGACGCTTGACAGGAGCAGACCGGGAGGAGCGCCGAAGTTCTGCGGCATCATGTATGTAAAGATAGAAGTTATCCCTTTCATCTTGAGGTACCCGCCGAGCTGGATGACAAAATCCCTTGCCTGGCTGATGGACATGTTCGCCGCGGACATGAGGCTGCTGATCGAATCGAAAACCAGCCTCTTGACATCGTAGCGCTCCACCGCGCGGATGATACTCCACAATAGCCGGTCTTTCTGCAGGTCGATGAGCGACGCGGTGAGGAATGCCATTTTACCCTGCTTTTCATCCCGCGCCATATCCCAGCCCAGCCCCCGCGCCACGTATTTCAACTCGTCGGTATTCTCTTCCAGCCCGACATACAATCCGTGCTCGCCCTCTCTCAGGCCGGCCTGGATGAACTGAAGGCCGATTATCGTCTTGCCGGTGCCCGTATTCCCCGAGATCACCACTGTCTGCCCCTGAGGGATGCCGCCGGCAAGGATCCCGTCGTCGAACGCGGGAACGCCGATCTTTTTAAGCACCGTGAAATCGGTCGCCGCGGCGGTGAGGTTGACCGGTATCTTCGGGAATACCTGGAGGCCATCCCGGGTGATCTCGAACTCCACCTGCCCGCTGCGGTATCCGGCGCCGCGTATCTTCCTGATCTCGAGCTCGCGCAGCGTCCTCTGCTGCCCGGGGCGCGCGGAGAGCATCACGATGGCATCCGAGACGAACTCCGCGGAGATAAAGGCACGAGCCGTCTCCGGGCCGTCCTTTTCCACGCTTATGAGCACGGTCGCCCCCCTTTTTTTCAATTCATTGAGAAGGAAATTGAGCACGGCGCGGATCTCGTTTTTGTTGCTGAACCTCATGAAGAACGCGTTCAGGTTATCCAGGACAAGACGTTTCGCCCGCACCGACTTCATGGCGTGCTCCACGCGCAGTATGAGCGGCATAAAATCATAACTCTGGCCGATTTCCATCGTGATGTCTTCAGGGGAGACAGCATCCACGAACCTCAGCTTGTCCTGTCTGATCAGCTTTTCGTAATCCCAGCCGAACCCCGCGACATTCCTGATGATGTCTTTAGCATCCTCCTC
>JBLMZF010000066.1:0-3822 GCA_050258655.1 Deltaproteobacteria bacterium
ATCCCTTGTCACCCATATCACGCAGCGCCTGACCGTTCAGGCCCGCTGACTTGGCCAGATAATCCTGCAGCTTCACCTCGGGATAACCCTTATACGGGTCGATCCAGCCGGCTTTCTGCAAAGCCTGGCCGAATTCTTCCCAATTGGTCCATTTGATATCCTTTGAAATATCGGCATCGCCGTTCTTGAACAGCTCATCGAGGCCCTTTATCATCTTATCGGCCGCGCCGATGTATTTCGAGAACTTTTCCTTGTTCAGGCTGTCCCCGCCGTATCCTATATATAGTTCTGGAGCAGTGGCCACCTTATGGATCTCATCGACTACTGCCCAACGGTTAGTAATGTTGCTGTAGATCAGACCGGTCGTAATATCTCCCCTTCTTTCCTGGGTCTTCAGGGACTGCAGGGTATTGATATCGGTCACGACCACGTCGCTCTTGTCCAGCACGCTCTTTATCTTCGCGTTCTGAACGGCGTCTTTGCCCATCCCGGTCAGCCTGACCATCTGAATGTCATGACCTTCGGAAAGCCCGCTCTTGCTGAAAGACAGGGTTATGATCTGCATCCCGTCTCTTTCCTCAACGCTCACGAAATCCTTCGGCATCTTCATCAGACGGTCGCAGAATTCCTTTGATTTGCTCGCATCCGAAAAGATACTCGTGGTCCAGATCTTTTCATCGGCCTTGCCGCCTGCCAGGAGCATGATGTCCAGGGGGATAAGTATCGTTGTCTTACCCTTTATCGCGGTGCCGTTCCGCATCATCGGTTCGAACATGCTGTCAGGACTGCGGACAGTATCGAGGCTGTATTGAAGGGTCGTCTTGAACATGTCGGAATTAACGTGAACGGTGCCCATGGCGTCCAGCGTCTTCTCGACCGCGACCTTGTAACCGACTTCGTTCAGGGTATCGATGATCTTCTTCGCGCCCTCGCTTAAACCCTCAGTGGAATAGCCAGTGCTCAGGTCGGTCTTAGGAAGGCTGGGATTGAGCTTGCTGTGCGATTCCATGATCCTGTCAAGCGCGGCATCATAAGCGGATTCGTTAGCCGTACGGATCGAGATGAACCTGTTGTTGAGGCGCAGGAAGTCGACCTTGAGGCTCTTCATGGAGTAGTTGAAGAGGCTGTTCTTGCTCTGCTTTACAAAGTCATCTATCTGCTGCGCCGATAAATCCTTATTCATCAGCTTGCTGTACTCAAAAAGCCCCTGCTTGAGGGATTCCATTTTCAGATCATTCAGGCCGCTGACCAGCGACTGGTATTCCGCTTCTCTGGTCAAGCCCATCTTCATATACAGGCCCATCAGCTTCTCTGTGGCCTCTAATTTAGGTAAGCGGTACTCTTTAAGATTACCCTTTTCATCCTTGACCGCTTCCACGTAACCGCCGCCAAGATCCTTATCAAGGTTCAAGCGCTTGACGCCGATATACCTCATCCCGAGGTCCCGGTCAGGCAGAACGCCAAGCTCCTGGCGCATGCGGATCAACCTGTCAAGCTTGGCCTCCTCGCCTTTGTTCATCGATTCGATGGCGGCATCGGTCTTCTTGAAATAGGCGTTGGAGATATGCTCTCCCTGGGTCATCGTCCGCAGGCCCAGGACGATCTTATCCATCTGGAGCTGCTTATACGCCTCAGGAAAATCCTTCTGACTGAAACTGATGTTTTCTCCCATCACGCTCAACCAATTAGTACCGTCTATGGTCTTGTCCAGGGCGGGATTGCGGACCTGAAGCTTGGTCGTAGCCCTGTTGATGAGAGCTTCGTCTGAAAGGGTGGAAGAAGTCTTAAGGTGGTCGAGCGTCTCCTGAAGGGAAGGAGCGATCGGTATTTCACCATTCTTGTATTTCCCTACGGTCGCGGGGTCGAACTTGCTCTCGATCACCTTGAAATCCTTTATGCCTGCGCCGACTACCCGGTTATGATATCCTACCACCAGTTCAGCAGTCATGATCGTGCGCGCGTCGACCCTTTTCCCGTCCGCGGTCGTTCCCTTAGTTAAAATACTTTCAACATCCTTCTCCGAATGCCGTCTTGCCAGGGAATTCACATCATACTGTTCGATCTTTGCCGGGGAAGGAAGCAGAGCAAACGCACCCCAGGAAAGAGCGCTCTTTTCCGCTCCGTCAAGCCAGTAAGGATGGATAGAACTGCCGTCAGCGTTCTTGAGGGTAGTCTTGCCGAAGACACTGTTGATGACATCGGGAGTAGTGTTCAGGCCCTTGTCGATCAGCGTAACATAGGCGGGCATGAAGATGATATTCGAATCCACCCAGGCCCCGCCCCTGAGAAGCATCTGCCCGCCTTCAAGGCTGGCGATCCTGTCGACCAGCGTTATACCCCTGGGTCCAAGGAAGAAGCTGGTGACCTTGCCGAGGCCGGAAGAATACTGGGTATCGATAATCCTTCTCGCTATTTCGCCGCGTATTCCACCCTTCGCAGCCGTCTGAGAGAAAGCAGACGCGTCAGGCATGATCAAAGCCAGACCGGGTTTCATCCAGAAACCCTGCTTGGGACCATCCAGGGCACTGTAGAGAAGCTGCTGCGAACCTTCTTGGCTGAACAGACCGATCTTTTTGTTATTACCGTTTTCGTCCAGGGAATTTATGTAGGGATCAACCTTAGTCAGTCTGCCGCTGCGGATCGAGCTGCCGAGCGTATCAAACCCGGCATTCCAGAAAGCGCCGCCCACGGTGAATGCGGGGCTGATGGCGATCCATTCTATCGATCCGGAAACCATATCCGATAACAAGGCCTGAGGTCCGGGGAGAGCACCCACCTTTGTCGCGCCCGTGCCGAGACCGATGCTGACCTTCTTCGGAGCCATATCGGCATATGCTTCGAGCTTCGAACGGCTGGCGTCAATGATGTTGCGTCCGGTGCTTCCGAGCAGGAAGCGGATACTCATGCCCTCGACACCACCCCTGATGAATGACTGGACCGCGGAAGCCGTGTCCCACTCGGGGCTGTTCTCATTGCCCAGGAGCTGGCCCTTGCTGTTCAGGAATTCCCAGCCCGTACGGGCAGTACCGCCGCCGACAAACCACGCCGGATAGCTCCACGCCGCCGATTTAAGGATCGCCAGCTTTGGATGCTTGGCAGCCAGCCCGGAAAGCTTTTCCTGGTTTCCTGTATTTGCGGCTTTCATCTCGAGATTGGCAACGGTCAACCTCAGCAAAGCGCTCTGGGCCAGCCCTTCCTTAAAAGAATCCTGCAGGCTGAAATCCCGGGCACCCTGAACGCGGAAAAGGCCGCCGAGGCCGCTGTTGCTGAAGGCAAAGTCGCCGGCCGCGTGCACAGTGGTCCCAGCGGTCACGAACATGCCCGCCTTGATCCCGCCGAGGATCCACTTCTGTGACGAGGCGAAATCATCGGCAGGAACGACATCCTTTTTACCATCCGCGACTTTGGCAGTCTTCGCCGCCTTAAGCTCGAAATCCATCGCCTTTCTCAGCGCGATGCCCTGAAGGACGCCTACAGTGAGAGAAGCTCCCGCATTATAGAGGTTAAAATCGTAGCTGTTCTTATTACCGAAAAAGCCCTGTTTACTATAGGCCCAATCCCATCCCACGTTGGCAGCAGCGCCGCCTAAGACCAGAGGATCTGTCCCGTACTTTATCATTCCCGAAAGAACTTTATTCTTAGCGACCCATGACCCGTTATAGTAAACTCTGAGATCTTTAGCTACCTGTAGCGCAGGCGCCACCCTGCTGGTAATGCCATAGAAACGCGAGCCTTCCCGTCCTAAATTGCTCAACGTCTCGCCGACAGCGGCGGCAGTTGCGCTCTGCCGTACGAATTTGGAAAGTTTTCCGGCCCCCTGGA